>CAYQUE010000149.1:0-2983 GCA_964420615.1 uncultured Alteromonadaceae bacterium
CTAACTCAGACATGGCAGTAACGAGCCGCGTTCGGTCCGGATAATGGGACAGCATCGAAAGTGCCATCCCGGCTGCTTTTTTCTCAGCGGCCGCGTGATCAAGCAGAAACTGATCAAAATGATTAAGCACACATTCGAGCCAGGCGGGGGAGGACGGAGAATGGAGGGGCGATGCAGACATTGTGGGCTTCTTGACCGATTGCGCAAAGATTAACGGATTGGCGTTCCGCTGCAAAAGGTTGGCGCCGGGTTGGATCCCGGCGCCCTGCCAAGGCAAGGGACCTCCCCAACGTCGCGAAACGGGATTTTCCCAAACGAGTCGAGCAGGCAAAAACGCGTCGGTGGGCGCCCTTTAGCTGACGACAACCTCGCTGGGGCATACAGCACGACTAGGTAACTGTGTTGCGCTGACTGTAGCGAGGATCAAGAAACCATTCGTTCTTCAGAATATCCGAGAGTATTTGTGCGGCCCGTTCCGCCTCTGAAAATTGGTTGTACAAGGCTGAAAAACCAAATCGCACGATGTTCGGTTCCCTGAAATCGACGATGACGCCGCGGTCAATCAGTGCCTGACTCACCGGGTAGCCGTGTTCCATGGCAAGACTCACTTGAGAACCCCTCATGGCGTGCTCTGTTGGCGTCAAAACCTCAAGATTGCGTGTCCAATTGCAGGTCGCAAGGTGATCGAGAAAATGATCCGTTAACGCGAGGCTTTTTTTACGGACATCAGACAGTGTCACGGACTCGAAGATACCGAGCGCGGCAGTGACAGCGGCCATTGCCAACACGCTCTGGGTGCCCGTTAAAAAGCGAGTGATCCCGCTGGCTGGCCGATAATGTTCCTCGAATGCGAAACCGTCGGCATGGCCCATCCAGCCCTGTAGCGCCACATTGGCATGCTGATGTCGCTCGGCCACAAACAGAAACCCCGGAGCGCCCGGCCCGGCGTTAAGAAATTTATAGGTGCATCCAACCGCCATATCCACTTGATGTTGCCCCAGACCAATATCTACCGCACCAGCGCTGTGGGCGAGATCCCATATGATCAGACAGCCCGCTGCATGCGCCTGCTGCGTTATTCGTTGCATATCGCGCAATTCGCCAGTTTTGAAGTTCACGTGCGAGAGCGAGATCACGGCAACATCTCGGAGATCGGTTTGATCTAAATTCTCTATTAATGCGGTTTGTAATTCGCAACGTTCGTGCCCCAACAACTGGCTGAGGCCTTGCGCGATGTAGTTGTCGGTGGGGAAATGATGTGCTTCGGTCAGGATCTTTCGTCTGGGTGCATTCAACTCAAGCGCAGCAGCAAGGCACTTGAATAGATTAATCGAGAGATTGTCGCAACAGAGAACCTCGCCTGAGCGGGCTCCCAGTATCGGTGCCAATTGATTGCCTACCGTGAGTGGCAGATCAATCCAGTTGTGGGTATTCCAACCCGAAATCAGATCTTCGGCCCATTGCTCGTTAGTCACGCGCGCGAGATGCGCACTCACTTTTCGATTTAGCGGACCCAGCGAATTACCGTCGAGATAAACTTTTCCTGCCGATAGCACGAACTGTTGCCGCAGGTGGGCAAGCGGGTCGGCAGCATCTAATTCAGCGCTTGCCTTCATTGATCTGGGCTCGTTAGCACATCGACGAGTAAGTCAAAGGCCATGTGATTGGGGTGGATTAAATCAAAGTGCCCGGCGTTTGGAATCCGGGAAATCTGTTTGGAAGTAAATCCCGCGAGCTGATCTTCACCGACAATGCTGTCCAGTGTCCCCCAAATCAGATGGGCGGGAACAGTCATGTTCGAGACTCGGACAGATGCCGCGCTGTATTGGCGTGGCGAATCGGCATAGGTGGCACCCATCAAATCCCGAGCCATCGCCGGGCAGGAGCCTTCCTGTTGACTGTAAGTACCGAGATCAGTGATCGCCGCTAATCCGATAACGCCGGCGAGCGCGACATCAGGGTCGCTTGCGGCGTGCAATGCCAGGTGTCCTCCAGCCGAATGGCCCACGGCGATCAGTGGCGCATCAATTTGGTGTGCAATGTAGTTGATCGCCGCCGCGACATCTCGATAGGTGCCGGGCCAGCCTCCACCCAAATCCCCAACGCGACGATACTCCGGCACCCACACGCTGAAGCCCTCGTCCGCTAAAGCCGCTGCCAGTGGTGCGATGTGAGCGCGCGAATAGCGATTTGACCAACAGCCGCCATGTATTAAAACGACGTGTTTTTTCAGAGAGCCCGTGGTCTCGAAGAACAGAGTGGTCTGCAAAACATGAGACCCGTAGGTCGCCTCGAGAGAGGGGCTTGGTGCCTCCAGTGCAAGAATGTCGCTGAAGGTTGCCACGGCCGGGATCTCGTTATCGCTGCTGGCGCCAACGCTCGCGCTCAACCAGACGCTCAAAATTGCGACGACAACAGTTCTTGCCGCGCCCCGCTGAGTGTGCAGTGATCGATTAGCTCTCATTAAGGTCAGTTTGCCAGATTTACGTCATGCGCTCACAAGCTCGATTTGGTTCCCAAAATGATCGAGGGCCCGCTGGTAGGTTGGCCATCTGCATCAATCGATCTTATCTAGGTTGAAGCTCTCCCACCAAATGTAAAAAGGGGCGACCCATCGGACTACCCCTTTTGCATATGATTGAGGCGGCGGGAGTTGAACTGGTCTGTTAAGCCACTGTTTTAGTTGCAATAACCCAGTTTACTTTTGGCGCTATGCCCCCAATTGTGCCCCCAAGTTAGTGGGCCAGTCGGCGATAGCCGAATAGACCCAGCAGCAATGACAGCAGCACCATCGCCAGAGCGGGCAGAGCGGGCACCGGTAACGCCGGCGCAGAGTAGGCAATCGCACTTCCACTGACTTGCGCTGAGCCGTTGTTATAGCCCGTGCGGGTCGTGGTCACGGTAACCGTGGCGCTCTCGCTTGGCCCCAGGCCGGTGACGGTGATCAGGCCACTGCTGCTGATGCTCACTGTGCCAGCGGTGG
>CAYQUE010000150.1:0-2946 GCA_964420615.1 uncultured Alteromonadaceae bacterium
TCGAGCAGTCCGTCGCTGTGGTGATGAATGGCGCGTATTACGGACAGGGCCGCGTACTCAACGAGGGCATGTTCGACTTGGGCCAGATCGAAATTCTCAAAGGCCCTCAATCATTGTTCTTCGGTAAGAACGCGACCGCGGGCGTGATTTCTTTGACCACTGCAAAGCCCACTGAAGAGTGGGAATTCGACGTTAACCTCGGCTACGAGTTCGAGACGGAGCAAACGCGTGTCGAGGGCATCGTTTCTGGCCCCATCTCAGACACGGTCGGCATCCGCTTGGCGATTCGCGAATCGCAGATGGATGGCGGTTGGTACAAAAATAATTCTAATGACAACACCTACACCTATCTTGATGTTGCTACCGGCTTTGCCGACAGCTTTACCGAGGCGGCACCTGGCGACAACCGAGACGCGCCTCAAGAGGAAGAAACGCTGGCGCGTGCCACGCTGACCGTTGACCCTACGGACGCGCTCAGCATGACGTTCACCGCCCAATATAGCGACGTCTACGTGCTGGACTCTGCCTATAACCACATCCCGTTCAGTTGCGACGGCCCCACCAGTGCGTGGGGTGTACCGTGTGGCGATAACTACACCATCGCTCACAATAAACTACCGCAGACACTGGCCGACAACCTGCCTTATGCCGATGGACAGGATCTTTATAACGCTTACGAGAGCTGGTCGTTGAATGCCGAGATCGAGTACGAATTTGGCAACTTCACCCTCAGCTCTATTACCAACATTCAGGAAAACGAGAACGACTGGGCGCTACCGGGTGACTTTGCCGACACCAATGACGGCATTTTCGCGACCGAGCATGCTGTGTGGGAGGCCTGGTCTGAGGAACTCCGCATACAGAGTGACTTCGATGGTATGTTCAACTTTATGCTGGGCGGCCTCTACCAAGAGACCACACGCGAGTTCTTCCAGTGGGTGACCTTTGGCGGCGGTGGTGCCCTGAACTGGAACTCAGCAGCACCTGCGGGCCTCGAGCACGTCACCTACAACAAGGAAAGCTTTACCGACGGCGAAACCTTCAGTGTGTTTGGTGAGGTGCAGCTGGCCCTCACGGATCGCCTTGAGGCCACGGCCGGCGTTCGCTACATCGACGAGAGCAAAGACTCCTCATTCGTTCAGCCCTACGTACACCCGATCGGCATCGCTGCTCTGGGCTGGGAAGCCGGCGGGCTAACCGCGGATCAAAGCTTCACCGAGTGGCAGCCTGAAGCCACAATCAGCTACGACCTCGGCGATGACGTCACTATCTACGGCGCATACAAGACCGCTTACAAATCCGGTGGCTTCTCAAACGGTGCGGTTTATGCCGCGGTCAGTCAGGAGAAAGACTTCACGTTTAATCCAGAGACGGCATCGGGCTTTGAAATTGGCGTGAAGTCCACCTTGCTCGACAACCAACTGCGCCTCAACGCGACGGCTTACACATACGAGTTCGAGGACCTACAGCTCGATTACTTCGACTCTGCCGCGATCGTCTTCCTAACCATCAACGCGGGTCAGGCAACGTCAGAGGGCTTCGAGGTTGATGTGGAATATGCGCCCTACTCTGTAGGGGGCCTCACTTTGCGCGGCACGCTGGCCTACAACAAAGCCGAATATGACCAGTTCATCGCGCCGTGTTTCGACGGACAATCAGTGGCGGAAGGCTGCAGCACGGACCTACCCGGGTACCCCGGCAAGCCCGGCTATGACATCAGTGGCCAAGCGACCGGCATGGCGCCTGAAATGTCAGCGACCGCCGGCTTTAGCTACGACGGCGAGCTGGCCAACGGCTGGCTGTTTGGTTTGGGCGGGGACGTACTCTATAGCGATGAGTACAACGCATCGGCAATGGGTCACCCCTACGCGTGGCGAGATTCGTACACGATGGTGAACGCCATGGCCTATGTTGGTGCTGGCAACTGGATGCTCAAATTGCTGGGCAAGAACCTGTCTGACGAAATGGTCATCTCGGGCACGCTTGAGGGCGCAAACTCAGGCGCAATTGCCGGGCGCTCACAAGCAGACCTGATCGGCTATGGCGGCCCTGGCCGAACCGTCGAGTTGCAGCTCCGGTTGAGCTTCTAAGTAGCGGTAACCCCTTGTGGCTTGGGCGGTGTGCATGCGAATGCCACCGCCTTTTTTTATTTCGATAAAGCACCACCACGTTTATAACCGCGAAGGAATCTGAACATGGAACTCTCCCTCAAGAATAAAGTCGCACTGGTCACAGGGGGCGGCGCGGGACTCGGCAAAGCCTGCGCACTGGCCTTTGCCAGAGCCGGGGCGCAAGTCGCGATATGCGACGTTAACGAGGAATCCCTTGCCCAATCAGTGGAAGCGATCCAAAAAGAGGGCGTGGCGTCAATCGGCGTAGCCTGTGATGTCAGTGACGCGAGCTCTGTTAAGGCATTTTTCGACCGCGTCGAGGAAGCGCTGGGCCCCGTTGATGTCACCCTGAACAATGCGGGCGTCGCGGCGCCGCTGACGCTGCTGGCCGACACGACCGAGGCAGACTTTGAGCGCGTGATGAGTATTAACCTCAAAGGCACCTGGCTGGGAATGCGCGAGAGTCTGCGGCGCATGTTGCCCAGAGGCCAGGGGACCATCATCAATATGGCCTCTGCCATGAGCAAAAAAAGCTATCCGGGCTCTGGCTTCTATACCACCAGCAAATTCGCCGTCGCGGGCATGACGCGCAATACTGCAGTGGAGTATGCCGATAAGGGCATCCGCATCAACGCTATCTGTCCGGGGAATATCCTGACGCCACTACTGAAGCAATCGGTGAGCGAGGAAGTTCAGGCCCAGCTCGCGGCCGCACATCCGATGAAGCGCCTAGGCGAAGTCGACGAAATCGCCAACTGTGCGGTGTTTCTGGCGAGTGATGCCTCGAGCTTTATGACGGGCGCGCTATTGTCAGTCGATGGCGGCTGGACTGCGC
>CAYQUE010000151.1:0-2861 GCA_964420615.1 uncultured Alteromonadaceae bacterium
CTGACACCATTGACCAGGACCTGTCGCTGTTAGCCCACGCCCAACGCGGCATGCATTCCGAGGGTTTTCAGCAGTGCTGGCTGAATGAGGTCGAATGCCGCGTGAGTCATTTTCACGAACAGCTTGAAGCACTGGTCAACGCAGCTGACTGAGCGAAGGGGACGGCATTGACGACCCATCAAGCACTGTTGTTCACCCTGATCGGGGCGCTATTTGTCTTCCTGATCTGGGGGCGTTACCGCTACGACCTGGTGGCCTTTGGCGCACTGCTCTTGGCTTATCTGCTGGGCTTAGTACCCACTGATGAAGTCTTCGCAGGCTTTGGTCACCCCGCGGTCATCATCATCGCGCTGGTGCTGATCATCAGCCGCGGGCTTTACCTCTCGGGCGCGATAGAGTTGATGGCCAGCGCATTGCTCGACGGCTCGCGGAGTATCGGGCGCCACATCGGATTGATGGCAGGGGTATCTGCCGCGCTGTCGGCCGTGATGAACAACGTAGCCGCCCTCGCGTTACTTATGCCCATCGATCTGCAGGCGTCCGAAAAGGCCAAGCGCAATCCGGGGCTAACGCTCATGCCTTTGTCATTTGCCTCAATCCTGGGCGGCATGATTACGCTCATTGGCACACCACCCAATATTGTGATCGCCACATTCAGGGGCGAGGCCATCGGCGACCCCTACACCATGTTCGATTTTGCGCCCGTGGGCATTGTGGTTGCGGTGGCCGGCATTGCGTATGTCGCGCTCGTCGGGTGGCGCCTGATTCCCGTTGAACGCACCAATGCCGCGCTACCTTCCTCCATTGAGGGTCTTGACCGGTATTTGGTCGAGCTTAGGGTTCCCGCTGACGCTGAAGTGATTGGCCAACGACTGAGATCGCTCGACGGTGATGCCGACGAATGTGGCGTGCAAGTGCTCGGGCTGATTCGTGCCGGTGAACGGCTCCCGGGCATGGCGGTTTATGCGCAATTGCGCCCCGATGATCGAATAGTGGTCGAAGGTGGACCCGATGGGATCGACGCATTCGCCGGTGCACTCGCCCTCAGCTATGCCGACTCAGACCGGCCCTCCAAAGCGCTGTCGGGCACCACCATCATGCGCGAGGTCGCCGTCCCCCAAACATCGCGACTGGTCGGTCGCACCGAGTCGGCGCTCCGGCTTCGCTACCGGCAGGGGGTCATTTTGCTGGGCATATCGCGCAACGGTGTGCGACTCCGCGAGCGCCTGCGTGAAGTGCAAATTCAGGCGGGTGACCTGTTACTGTTTCTGGGTCCTGAGGATACGCTCGACGACGTGATCGAGTGGCTCGGCTGTTTACCTTTGGCACCGCGCGGGCTCGATGTGATTCAGCGGGAAAAAGCCCGCCGTGCAATCGGCATCTTTGCCCTGGGAATTGGGCTTGCTAGCCTGGAGCTGATCTATTTGCCCATGGCGCTAGCCTGTGTTGCGCTGCTGTATATCGTCTTGGACATTGTGCCGCTGTCGCAGGTGTATGAGTCGATCGAGTGGCCGGTGGTAGTGCTCTTGGGTGCCATGATTCCCATCAGCGTGGCGCTCGAAGTCAGTGGTGGTACGCAGCTACTGGCAGATCTTTTTGTCGCTGGCACCGACGGCTGGCCGGTAACGCTGATACTCGCCGCGCTCATGCTGGTCACCATGACGCTCTCGGATGTACTCAACAATGTGGCGACGGCGCTGATTGCTGCACCCATTGCCCTCGATGTCGCCGAACGCCTGCAGGTGAGTCCAGACCCGTTCTTAATGGCGGTGGCCGTTGCCGCCTCGTGCGCGTTTTTGACGCCGATTGGCCACAAAAACAATACGCTGATCATGGGTCCTGGAGGATACGGTTTTGGCGACTATTGGCGCATGGGGCTGCCGCTGGAGGCGCTGGTCGTCGTCACCGGCATTCCGATGATCCTATGGGTGTGGCCACTCTAGCTGAGCGCTCAATTCAAACTGGATATTTCGCTGCAACGGTCGCTGCCTATTGCCGCGACGCCGCCACACCCCTTTTAACCATTGCATGCAGTGCGTAGAATGCGGCCTCTTTCCGAGGACGACCCTATGAGCGAGCAAAAAGCCACCAACGTGCATTGGCATGGCGGTGAAATCAATCGGCCTGAGCGCGCTAAGTTGCTGGGCCACGGAGGAGCAACCCTGTGGTTCACTGGCTTGTCTGGGTCGGGAAAAAGCACCATCGCGGTGGCGCTGGAGCAGGCGCTTTATCAGCGCGGCGTGCTGGTCTATCGCCTTGACGGCGACAATATTCGTCTCGGTATCAACAAGAACCTGGGCTTTAGCGCCGAGGACCGCGCCGAGAACATCCGCCGTGTCGGCGAAGTTTCCAAGTTGTTTGTAGACGGCGGCGTGATTGTGCTGAGCAGCTTCATCAGCCCGTATCTCGCTGACCGACAGATCGTGCGCGAGCTGCATGAAGCCGACGAGATGCCGTTTATTGAAGTCTTCGTGGACTGCAGCTTAGAAGCGGCGGAGGAACGCGACCCCAAAGGGCTCTACAAAAAGGCCCGCGCCGGTGAGATTAAAAACTTTACCGGTATCGATGACCCCTACGAGGCCCCCGAGTCGCCCGAGGTACATTTACATACCGACCAGCAGTCGCTAGAAGAAGAAGTCGAGAGCCTGCTGCGCCTGTTGGAGCAACGAGGGTTGATTCCCGCGGCCTGAGCACAGAAACGGCAACGAAAGAGCCATTGAACACGCTGCGCGCACCGAAGCTCGGAAACTAGCCCGCTGCTGAAGCCGCAAAAAACGCATTGAACCATCAACTGACCCACCACCGGACCGAGAGAGACCATGGCATTGATTGCACCCCACGGCGCTGACCAGCTCAAACCT
>CAYQUE010000152.1:0-2848 GCA_964420615.1 uncultured Alteromonadaceae bacterium
AGAGATAAGAGGACGTTGGGTTTCCGTGGAGCAGGACGATCGGGTCACCGGTCCCGGCTTCGAGATAAGCGATGCGCTTGCCTTGCACCTCGGCGAACTGTCGGCTTGCTGGCATAGTGATTACCCCGGGTTATCGAGAGCCGTGCGGCGCGGGTTACTGGGTCAGCGCGAGCATGTATTCGGCGACCAATTGCCGCATGGGCTCGGATAAATGATCCTGTGGCGGCATGGTCGGGAAGTCAGGCCGCTTTTTGGCAGGGCTTGCGATGTAGGCGGCAATCCCCGTAGCGTCGGCGCCGTACTGTGCCTGGATTGCCAGTGTCGGTGGTCCGATGAGGCGAATATTGTAGGCGTGGCAGCCTGCGCAAATACCCTGGTACACCAGCTCAGCGCCGGCGATGTCCTCTTCAATCACCCGCGGCGCGGCAGGCTCTGGCAGCATTTTGGTGGTCAGGCCTCGCGTCGAGTCGGCAGGTTCTCGCCCCACGACGGCATCTTTGGCGCCAATCGTCGGGCTGTTGCAGTCGGCCCACTCGTCGACTCCCAGTGTGCGGTAGGCCTCGCGCCGTGAAATGCAGCTCCCGCGCGCGGCGTCGGTTGCGCCCTGGTAGGCAAAGATATCGGGGCCGGTGGTGGAGAACTGGGTCAGCATGAGGAGTTTCATGTCGCCCTCAGGTGACGCACCGTTATTGAACATCACATTGTCGCGAATCTGCACCTTGTCGGGGTTGGGGTCAGAGCCGGTGTCAGTCGCAATCTCAGTCACGAAATCCTGGCTGGTAATGATGATGCCGGCGTTGTTATTGCCGGTAATGACGTTGTCTTCAATGATGACCTCGTCGCCGGACATCACGATAATCCCGCTACCTGCGGGGATCTGCGATACCAGTGATCCGGGAATGCCAAAGTTCGGGGTGTTGTTATCGAGCACAAAGTTGCGCCGCACGATCGCGTCGTAAGAGCTCTTGATCGGTAGCCCCGGCGTGATGAACACCAGAATCCCGCCGGTATTGTTTTTGGCGAGGTTGCCCTCTACGAGCACGTGTCGGCTGTTTTCAATTTCGATACCGGCAACGTTGTCGAACACCTGATTGTTGCGCACGTCGATGTAGTCGCTCATGCCAACATAAATGGCGGCGTCTTCAATGCCGGAGAGGATGTTGTTTTCTATGAGCCCGTTTTCGCCAAACTCCGGGAAGATCCCGTAAACGCCCGAGTCGGTAACCCAGTTATTGCGGATTGAAAAGTTATTGCCCGCCTGCCCCATGATGGCATTGCCCTTGTAATGGGTGATCTTGAACCACTCCACAGAAAAGCCGTTGCCCGAATACAAGATGGCGTCGTTGAGTTGCTTCTTTCCGTCCAGGTGCGGCCAGTTATCGCCCTCGACGATGCCGCGCAGGGTGATGCCATCTTTGTCGACATAGACTGTTTCGCTATAGAGGCCAGGATACACATGAATCTCGTCTCCGGGCGAGGCCTGGTTTACCGCGTCCTGTATACGAGCGCCCTCGCGGACTTCAATGACCGCGGCGTCAGCCAACGACGCGACAAGTGCCAATAGCCCAGCGGCGCCGAGGGCGGCCCGGCGACGCCGAGGATTCCTGCGTGTAGTAGTTGCATGTGTCATGCGAGTGCCCCCCGTGGGCAGTGCTATTGCCCGTATATGATTGGCCCGTCTCGGTGGCCTTTTCAGTGTGTTGCCGCGTTTTATGCAGTTACCGCAGATGTAGCGAGTCCGTTATTGCGCGAGCGTGCCGTCATTGTGCACCAAATAGTCAGTGGTTGTCTGAGGCACTTGAGCGGTGTCAATCGCGGGCGCCAGCGGCAGCCCCGATGGCACCGCGCTGGGAATCTCCGGCATAAAGGCTTCATCGGTGAGCGCACCGAGAAACGTCGCCAGTAATGAGATTTCGGTTTCCGTCAGCCGTGGCTCCCAGATATGCCAATGAATCATGAGCGTTTCCCCTTCGGGAACCTCATGCCCACGCCCGCCGCTATAAAAACGTGCCGCGTCCTCAAGAGTCGCTTTTTGACCGCGGTGCATATAAGGCGCTGTGCGCGCGATATTGCGCAGGCTGGGTACGCGGAACGCGCCGCGCTGGCTGGCATCTCCGGTGATGGCCTCGGCGCCGGCATCGAGTATTTCCCAGGGAGCATCCGCCACGCCAATCACGGCTAATTGCTGGTTCGTGAACAGCGGTGGCGTATGGCATTCGGCGCAGCGCGCAACAAAAGACCGGAATACATTGAGCCCGGCGATTTCATCCTCGCTGAGCGCTTGATGATAGCCGTGGGCGTAGAGGTCGTAGCGGCTGTTCAGTGAGATCAGCGAGCTTTCGAAGGCGGCAATCGCGGTATAAATGTGGTTCAGCGATATCGGCGCCTCACCAAAGGCCTGCGCAAAAAGTGCGCGATAGGTGCTGTTAGCGTCTAGCGTTTGCAGGAGCTGCGCGGGGGTGTTGCCCATCTCAACTGGCGAGTACAGCGGCCCCTGCATTTGTTCTTCCAGCGTCGATTTGCCGCCATCCCACAGTAGTGTCGAGAGAAACCCGACATTCCATAAGCTGGGGGCAGACCTCGCGAGCGTTTGCCCCGCGATGCCCGTTGCTTGAGCCTTGCCATCCGAGAACCCTAACGCCGGGTTATGACAGCTGGCGCAGGAGACGCTGCCATCCGCGGACAATACAGGGTCAAAAAATAGATATCGGCCGAGGTCTATTTGCTTGGGCGTAAAACCTTCGCGCAGCGGCGGCAACCCCGTTTTGAGACCGCCGACACCCGCGTCGCGCAGCGAGCGATATTCTCGATAGCGGTTACGTAACTCACAGCCGCCGGTCTCGTTGAG
>CAYQUE010000153.1:0-2835 GCA_964420615.1 uncultured Alteromonadaceae bacterium
TCGCTGTCTGTTTACTGGATTAACGGCAATGACCCGCAAGTTCATTCGACACCCGTGATACTAGGCGGCCACTCGGTGCTGGATATGGCAAATTATGCCGATTTCTGGCAGCAGCCAATTCAGGAGATGGGTTTCTTGGTGCGACCTGAGCATTTTAATGCCGTTGCCATTAAGCGTGTAACACTGACAGATTCATTATTCGACGCGCTCCCGGCGCTCCTGCATCATTGGATGTCGCCGGCCGAACTGAGCCATCGACTGATTAACACCACGACCGGACATGCGGATGCGCCTGTCACCCTGAACCGTTGGTTGGCAGTTTCACTTGCACTTATGTGCCTGCTCGGGCTGGGCTGGCGTGTGCTGGCCCCGGCACAGTCCGTAAGCGCGACAACCGGCGTCATTATTGGGATAGGGGTGCTGTGGCTTTTGGGGTCTAGCGCACACATCAATCAAAGCCTGACACTGAGGGCGCTTCCTTTATGGCAGGCCCCAGCAGCGGCAGACACCCTGTCGCTGGATGGCAGCCACCTGCTGGCGCTCACCGAATCGATCAACAGTGACCCGGCGCTCCGCGCATTGCCCATCCTGACACTGGGTCTCGATCAAGAGAGCCGGTTTGCGGCAGAACGCCTCCCCTACATGTTGCTACCGACGCGTGCAGCTAAGATCAGCAGAAGGCGGTTGGCAAAAATCATAGGGGACTTTTCAGGCGCTGTGCTGATCTTGGCCAGAGACGAGGACAGACTGCGCGCCTCGGCTGATGCACTGGCCGGCGCTACCTCAACACAAATACTGAAAACCGGGCCGGGCTATCTGATGCTCTCGACGGCGCCCCAATGAGTGCCGGTGAGTCGTCAGATCGTCCGATAACGGTGCTACACCTTGGTAAGTACTTTCCACCACATGCGGGTGGCATGGAAACCTACCTGAGAGACCTTATGGTCTCCTCTGTACAAAGTGGAGACAAAACCGCGGCGCTGGTGCATCAGTCCCACTTTGGCTTAACGTCATCTCAGGAGTCTTTCTCGGTCAAGAATGTTGACATTCCTGTGACGCGAGCGGCGACCTGGTGTCGGTTACTCTACACGCCGATCAGTCCCGGTTTTCCCTGGCTCCTGCATCGCCTAATCCGCCGGCACCGGCCCGACGTACTGCACCTACACCTGCCTAATCCTTCGGCGTTTTGGGCGCTATGTCTCCCGGCAGCGCGGCGCATACCCTGGGTGGTTCATTGGCAGTCAGACGTGATGACTCCCAAGAGCCACTGGATAATAAAACTGGCGTACCGACTCTACGCGCCCCTCGAGTCAGCATTACTCGTAAAGGCAAAGAGGATCATTGCCACGTCCCCGCCCTACCTTGAAACCAGCAAACCACTGAAACAAGTACACAGTAAGTGCACTGT
The DNA here is from genome assembly GCA_964420615.1 of uncultured Alteromonadaceae bacterium. Taxonomy (GTDB): domain Bacteria; phylum Pseudomonadota; class Gammaproteobacteria; order Pseudomonadales; family Halieaceae; genus Luminiphilus. The sequence goes on from CAYQUE010000153.1 coordinate 1,409, forward strand.
CGTACCGCTGGGAATTGACGACCGATTTGGCCATAAGGCACTGAACCTGAGCGCCGGCTGCCCGCCATCCGAGGTCGCCTGTGACGCCCCAAACGCCGAGCCGCTGCGGGTTTTGGCGATAGGTCGGATGGCACATTACAAAGGTTTTGATGTGCTGCTGCGAGCACTTGCTCAAACCGAGCACATCGAATTGGATTTGGTAGGAGACGGCGAGCAGTCTGTTTCGCTCCAAAACCTTGCTCCGTCACTGGGGATTGAAGCACGCGTGCGCTTCCACGGCAAACTGAGCAACGACGACAGAGACCAGCTCATCGCGGCCTGCGACTGCTTGTGCCTGCCTTCTACAGACCGCACAGAGTCTTTCGGCGTGGTTATTTTAGAGGCAATGAGCGCCGCCAAGGCCTGTGTGGTGTCGGACGTGGCGGGCTCCGGTATGGCCTGGCTCGTGGATAACCAGAAAACAGGATTGATAGTGCCAAGTAACGACTTGGCCGCTTTAGCGGTAGCACTGCGCCATTTAAGAGACAACCGCTCTATTAATGCCGAGCTCGGTCAAGCTGGCCGAAAGAAATTTCTGGCATCCTTCACGATCGATGCTTCAGCGACAGCGCTTCGGCGCATCTACAGGGAGCTACTCGCCGCGGGATAAAGGCCTGGCCATCGCCGGGCCACCGTGAACGGTGCTAAAATCTCGGCGCGTTGGCCAAAGGCGATGCGCTTTGGCCAGTGCTCTGGGTATCTAAGTCTGTGGAAGCCTTACCGCTTTATATCCGCGCTAGACGATCACGTGAGGACCCTATTTTTTTATATTTTTCTGTGAGGAAGGATCTACGTGGTAAACACAGCTAAACGCGCCGTCATCACCGGCATTACAGGGCAAGACGGCGCCTACCTGACTCAGCTTTTACTGGACAAGGGTTACACCGTGTTCGGCACTTACCGAAGAACCAGCTCGGTGAACTTCTGGCGGCTAGATGAGTTGGGAGTCACGCACCACCCCAACCTTCACCTTGTCGAGTATGACCTGACCGACCTTTCCTCCACGATTCGGCTCCTCGAAAAAGCCGAGGCTAGCGAGGTTTATAACCTGGCCGCCCAGAGCTTTGTGGGCGTCTCCTTTGAGCAGCCGATTACCACGGCAGAGATCACCGGCATCGGCGCACTGAACCTGCTGGAAGCGATCAGGACCGTAGATAAAAGCACGCGGTTTTATCAGGCATCTACCTCAGAGATGTTTGGGGAAGTGCAGGCCATCCCGCAGGCAGAGAACACGCCTTTCTACCCGCGCAGCCCCTACGGCGTGGCAAAACTGTTCGCCCATTGGTCCACCATTAATTATCGCGAGTCCTACGGTATTTTTGGCAGCTCGGGTATTTTGTTTAACCACGAATCGCCGTTACGAGGCAAAGAGTTTGTCACCCGTAAGA
>CAYQUE010000154.1:0-2824 GCA_964420615.1 uncultured Alteromonadaceae bacterium
GCCTGGTGGTCTCCACCGTATCGTCGATCTATGGCCTTGGGGACCCCGAGTCCTATTTCAAAATGGTAATGCACCTTTCTCGAGGAGAAATCATCGACCAGCGCGGAGTGCTTCGCCAGCTAGCCGAGCTGCAATACACGCGGAACGATATCGATTTCAAGCGGGGCACTTATCGGGTGCGAGGTGATGTGATTGACATATTCCCCGCGGAATCGGACGAGATGGCGATCCGGGTGGAGCTCTTTGATGAAGAGATCGAGAATATTTGCACCTTTGATCCACTGACGGGCGCTATCGAGGAGCGTCTGCCGCGGGTAACGATATTCCCCAAGACACACTACGTGGCCTCCAGAGACACCATGTTGGGCGCGGTCGACCTGATCGAGGCAGAGCTTGAAGAGCGGGTAAAGCAGCTCAAAGATCTTGAGAAATTGCTGGAGGCCCAGCGTCTGCAACAGAGAACTCGCTACGACATCGAGATGATCCGTGAGTTGGGATACTGTCAAGGAATAGAGAACTACTCCCGATATCTGTCTGGGCGTGCGCCCGGCGAGGCGCCACCCACACTGTTTGAATACATCCCGGATAACGCGCTGGTATTGGTGGATGAGTCGCACGTGACCATCCCGCAAATCGGGGGCATGTATCGTGGTGATCGCAGCCGCAAAGAGACCTTGGTGGAGTATGGCTTCCGCCTGCCCTCCGCCTTGGACAACCGACCACTCAAGTTCGAAGAATGGGAGATGCTGTGCCCCCAGGCTATTTACGTGTCAGCAACGCCCGGAACCTACGAAAATGAGCACGCCGGACAAACTGTAGAGCAGGTGGTGCGCCCCACTGGGTTGGTGGACCCGGTGGTAGAGGTGCGTCCGGCCAGCACACAGGTAGACGACCTACTTGCCGAAATTCATGCGACGGTAGAGGCGGGTGATCGCGTATTGGTGACTACGCTAACCAAACGTATGGCGGAAGATCTGACCGAGTTCCTTGATGACCACAAAGTGCGTGTGCGTTATCTCCACTCCGATATCGATACCGTCGAACGCGTTGAGATTATTCGCGATCTCCGATTGGGGCACTTTGATGTGCTGGTGGGCATCAATCTGCTGCGAGAGGGCCTCGATATGCCGGAGGTATCTCTGGTGGCGATTTTGGATGCCGACAAAGAGGGTTTTCTTAGAAGCGACCGCTCCCTGATTCAGACCATTGGCCGCGCCGCTAGGCACATCAATGGGCGCGCGATCCTCTACGCCGATAAGGAGACGGGTTCAATGACCCGCGCGATCGCAGAAACCGAGCGGCGGCGCGCCAAGCAACTCGCTTTTAACGAAGAGCACGGCATTACACCCAAAGGTATCCACAAATCGGTGCAGGATATTTTGGAGGGCGCTCGCCGTATGCCAACCAAAGCCAAGGGTGGGAAGTCTCGCCCTGCAGCGGGCGACCGGGCATCGTTGTCTGCTGAGGTCAGTCACCTGACTCCCGCGGCGCTCGGGCGCAAGATTGCCGAGATGGAACAGAAAATGCTCGATCACGCAAAAAATCTCGAGTTTGAGGAAGCCGCAGCGCTACGTGATGAAGTTGCCGAGCTGAAGCAAGTTGCTTTTGCAGTCTGACGGCCAAACTCAGCACCCCGGGGTGCGCACGCCGTCCGACTCGCCACAGCCCCAAGGTGCCCTATAAAAGCCATCTTTTAAGGTGATCAGGCAGCGTGCTATTTTTCCTCTTATCTCCCGGGGAGACGCACATGCAGCAGGTTTTAAACCCCAATCTGGCCGAGCTCGCTCCCTCGCTGGCCATGCAATTCCGGTCAGCCAGTCCTTTCCGGCACGTGCTGCTGAAAGATTTTCTTGCGACCCCGTTTTTGGAATCGGTAATACGTGCGTTTCCCGAGCCCGTGGAAGCCGACATGATCAGCGAATTTGGAGATCGCTCTCTAAAACACACGGTTGAGGATATTCAGGGGTTGGGGGAACCGTTTGGCGCCTGGGACGCGTTTTTGCAGTCTCGCGATTTCCTTCACTGGCTCGAGACGGTGACTGGCATCAAAGGGCTCATTTTTGATCCACAGTATGTTGGCGCTGGCACTCACAACAATTTTCATGGCCAGAGTCTGGACATGCATGTTGACTTTAACCGGCACCCGCTCACGGGTTTACACAGGCGCCTCAATCTTATCGTTTACCTGTGCCCGGAATGGAACCCATCTTGGGGTGGTTGCCTCACACTTCAGAAAAATCCTTGGGATCGCCACGCCGATCAGCAGGAAAAAATTTTCCCGCCGAATTTGAATCAAGCCGTCCTGTTCGAAACCACCGAGCACTCCTGGCATGGGTTTAACAGGCTGAATTTGCCAGAAGATAAGAGGCATCTCTCGAGGAAGTCCCTGACTGTGTATTACTACTCTCGAAACAGAGAGCAGTCAGAGATTGCCGAAGAGCACAGCACGATCTATGTGCCCGGATGGATACCGGAATCTGTGAAACCGGGCGTTGTGATGTCGGAGGAGGCCTACAAGGATTTAGAAACGGTAATGTTTCGTCGCGATCACTACCTCCAAATAATGTACCGCCGGGAACGGGAGGCGATCAACCGCGCCAAGGAGGCGTTCAAGGGCCTGGCATCCATGCACCGCCTCGCCAAATGGGTCCGTCGGCTGACCTTCTGGCGCTATTGGCGCCGCAAGCGATAGGCATGCGCCTGATAGGTAACTTTGCCCGTTGCTTTTTCGGGGCGCTCTGACAGAATTTGGCGCTTCGCACGCGGCCCCTGGTAACGGTCGCCACTGGATAAGGAGCGCTTAATGCCTGTTGTTACCCTCCCC
>CAYQUE010000155.1:0-2806 GCA_964420615.1 uncultured Alteromonadaceae bacterium
CAGCGGGAGGAGCGGTCATGATGTTCGCGTTACTTCACCGCGTTGTTGTTGGTCTGTTAGCCTTAGTCGCCTTGCCGGCTTTCGGCGCGGGTGCGATCGATGGCGAGGTCGCGCGCCAGCCGCTTAACCCGACCGCGATAGTCATGTTTTTGCTCTTCGTGGTGGCGACACTGTTTATCACTTGGCGCGCGTCAAAAGCAACGACAACAAGCTCGACGTTCTACAACGCCGGCGGCCAGATTACCGGAGCGCAAAATGGTATGGCTATCGCCGGCGATTTTATGTCCGCTGCCTCGTTTTTGGGTATCACCGGATTAATGTTCATTGGTGGTTTCGACGGTTTGATCCTATCCCTTGGCGCCTTTGGTGCGTGGCCGGTGTTGATGTTTCTGTTCGCAAAGCGCGTCCGTAACCTCGGCAGTTTTACCTTCATCGATGTTATCTCGCAGCGACTGGATAGAAATCCGATCCGGTTGGTGACCGCCTTCAGCACGATCGTCATCGTGGTGATGTACCTGATCGCTCAAATGGTCGGGGCCGGTAAGCTAATCCAGTTACTGTTTGGCCTGCCTTACGAGCTCGCTCTCGTTATTGTCAGTGGATTGGTGCTGGGCTATGTGGCTTTCGGTGGCATGTTGGCAACGACGTGGGTGCAAATCATCAAGGCCATTTTGCTATTAACGGGCGTGACGCTTATCGCGCTGCTCCTTCTCACCAAGCTCGACTTTAGTTTTTCCGCGCTGCTGAAGCAGGCAACTGAAAATCATCCGAAGGGAGAGGCTATCCTCTCCTCTGGCGTCATATTCAATGACCCAATTCAAATACTGACCATCCAGATTTCCATGCTCTTTGGTACTGTCGGCCTACCGCATATCCTGATGCGTTTATTTACCGTGCCTGATATGCGACAGGCCAAACTCTCTGCTTATTACGCCTCGTTGTTTATTGGTTATTTTTATATCGCGCTGCTGGTGTTGGGGTTCGGTGCCATTGCCCTTGTCTACAATACGCCGGCGTTTTTTGATAGTGATGGCGCTCTGATTGGCGGCAGTAACATGGCCGCTATCCACGTCGCCTCAGCCGTAGGTGGCGACGTGCTTACCGGATTTATGTCGGCGGTCTGCTTTGCGACCATACTGGCGGTTGTCGCCGGGCTCACACTCTCGGGTGCGGCGGCGATATCCCACGACGTTTACGCCGAGGTCTTAAAGCAAGGCAATCCCGATCCTGTAACGGAGCTTCGTTTAACACGTATTAGCGTGTTTTTAATCGGTTTGGCAGCCGTGCTGCTGGGCATTGCGTTTCAGAATGAGAATGTGGCTTTTATCGCGACGATTCCTATGGTGGTATCAGCATCCGTGACCTTCCCGATGCTGTTGTTATCGCTGTTTTGGAGCGGTCTCACCACCCGCGGTGCTATCGGGGGAGCCCTGGTCGGGCTGGTCTCTTCTATCGTGCTTATTGTGTTGGGCCCGCAGGTTTGGGTATCGGTACTGGGTAATGAACAGGCGCTGTTCCCCTACGACTACCCCGCGCTGTTCACCATGCCCTTATCTTTTATGGTGATGTTTTTCTTGTCGATGGCTGACAACAGCAAAAGGGCGCAGGTTGACAAGGAAAATTATCGTGCGCTCGAGTGGCGAGCAGAGTTTGGTAATGCGCCTGAGGGCGAGGGCAGTGCCTAGATGAGAGTAGTTAGAAGGCGTAATATCCCCGGGGTTTTAACCGGGCGAGGACTGCACTAAACTGAGTAACGCGTTACCTAGTTGCGGTCCTAAAGCCGCCCTAAAGCCATCCAAAAGGAGCCGGGTGGCCGCACGATTGAGTGCCTAGGTGCAGAGAGTCGGAAAGAAGGCGGGAACCTGAAAAAGTGTCAGGGTAAAAGAGCGGACAGCTCGCGCTTGCGGCGGTCCAGAGTTACGCAAAAATAATGAAAACGGGGGTCACATGACTGACTATCACATGCTTATAAACGGTCAGGCGGTTTCAGCTGACGATTCTTTTGACGTGTTAAATCCCGCAACCGAAGAGGTCATCGCCTCCGTGCCAAAAGCGACTGCGGCAGACCTCGATGCGGCGGTGGCGGCAGCGAGGGCAGCGCAACCGGCTTGGGCTGCGATGAGCATGGATGAGCGTCGAGCCATCATTCTCAAGATCGCGGATCGCATCGAAGCCAATCTGCCAGAGCTGGGCGCGTTACTGAGCAGCGAGCAGGGTAAACCTATGGAGGGCTTTGCTGGGCTGGGTGCGATGTTTGAGATGGGCGGCTGCCTAGCTTGGATTCGCTACACCGCGAGCCTGGATCTGCCCGTTGAGGTCATACAGGACAACGACGACGCGCGGATAGAGGTCCACCGTAAGCCCGTTGGCGTGGTGGGTTCCATCACACCATGGAATTACCCGCTCCTGATCACCTGCTGGCACATCATTCCCGGCTTGCTGGCTGGCTGTACTGTGGTGGCCAAGCCCAGTGAATACACCCCGCTGACTGTGCTTAAGGCCATGCATCTTATCAACGACCTATTGCCTCCCGGTGTACTCAACGTCGTCACGGGCAGCGGCGATATCGGCGCCGGTATTTCTGCACATCCGGGTATCGACAAGATCGTCTTTACGGGGTCCACAGCGACGGGTAAGCGCATCATGGAATCCGCGGCGGGTAATTTGAAGCGTCTCACCTTGGAATTGGGGGGCAACGATGCCGCTATTGTCCTGCCGGACACCAATATTGAAGAGGCCGCCGGTAAGATCTTTGCGACAGCGATGATCAACAACGGACAAACCTGCGCCGCGCTTAAGCGGCTTT
>CAYQUE010000156.1:0-2780 GCA_964420615.1 uncultured Alteromonadaceae bacterium
GCCCAGCGGCTTCCCGGTCGTCCTGACTTGAAGCCATAATATGCAATGCAAAATGCAATGTAAAGTAAAAATTTAATAAAAATACCAGCGCTAGCGACCAATGCTAGCCAGCCCCAGCTAGCGATATTAAAAAGCGCCGATGACGCTGCAAAACGCCATGAGCTTTGATCAGTGCGCCTAGTGGGATCGTAGTGGATTCCCAGCTTCAACGGATTTTTATTGTAACCTCCCGTATAGTGACTACCCCGAACTCAATAATCAGCTCTACAAGGAATTGTTCATGCGTCCAGTTTTTGTGTTTCTAGCCCTACTCATAGCGCTGCCATTGCCCGGTGTAGCACAGGAAAACCTCGGCTGTTCGGCTGAGGTCGTGTTGAAAGGCGGCACGATTGAGGTGGCGGCAACGGGTGACGACGATACTGCAAACCTGCAGTGTGCTCTTGAGGCGGCTGTCGACGGCGGCTATCGCGATGTCTTTTTGGTTTCTCCCGAGTATCAAATGGGAGGAATCGGTGCAAAGGGTTTCGTTGGCGATCTCCGGGGCGCTTCAAAGGCGAGTACCTTGGTAAATATTGCAGACGAATCCCTTTCTTGCGAGGGGGCGCCGGGTGTCGCAATGACGTTTATTGCTGGGAATGTGGGCATTAGAAACATGACCATAGCCGTTGGGTCCCCCTGTGGATCTGGAGAGGCTGCAAGTTTGGTTGCGTTTTATTCTGACCCAGACAGCTGCTCTACCAACCGGACTGTTTTCGGCAACGTTGACCGGGTGGTTATGACCGGGACCGGCGTTGACGGGGCGCATGCGGTGGTTGGCGTGACGATGGACAGCCATCCAAGCTGCGATCCGGTGACAGAGAAAGTTCTAGGGACCCTTAAGGTAAATCGCTCCGAGCTGGATAACCTAGACTATGGTGTATTAACGTCGATAGGGGGTGGCGGGCAAGTCGATATCAACTACAGCACATTTGCAGCGGTCGGTCTGCCTATTTCGGTGATAGACGGCTTTCAGAGTACGACCATTCTGGAGAACATCATTCACTTTAACGACGTTGCGGGGTACTCCAGCGCTTCGGGGCTTGGCACGACGGCCATTTTTCTAGCGAGCACTGCCAATTCTCCGTCAAACAACGCCACCACCATAAAAGGGGCAAATCAGTTTATCGATGGTGGTGTATCAACTTCGGGCATTGCCATTCTCGGAGGTCAGGCGGGCAAAAGCGTCAATCACGCGGTGGTAATCTCTGGAAATATCTTTGAGGGAAATAACAATAGCGATGCCGGGAGCGGGATAGCATTCTTGGACACGTCAAATGGTCTGGTCAGCGGCAATCGATTTAATGGGAATACCGGCGCTTGGATCGATTTGGCCAGCGGGGATCCAGAGCAAGGATTCCTGGGATCGACGGTGTCTGGTTGGGCTATGGTGGCCAACGCTTTTGGCGCGTCTACCGCCAGCGCCGACATCTCTCTGGGTGCAGGTACCGAGGGCAATATAGTGGGACGTGGTCAAGGTCCGGCTGTAGTCATTGGCGATACCGTCAATAATGATGTGCTTGAGAGTGCGACAGGAAGCTCGAATTATTGGTCTCGCACCACGAGCCGAGACCTTCACGGTTTGTTTTTTGCCCAGCTCAACTCCATCCGGCAACAGCCCGCCAGGGCGCTGTCGTCAAGGTAATCACTCGGTTGCGTGTGGCTCCCTGGAGTTTTTGAAGATTCAGGGCGCCTGGGTCTCTAGGATGAAATTGTCATCACATCACTGATATGGGAGAACGTGGCCTCCGCAACGTCTTTTGGGAGGTCGCGATAGGCTGCTGACACCCCGCTGCGCTCTTCGACGAAGGCAAAAAACTCGTCTCTCGACATCGCAATAGTGAGGCTGGCCATATGGGGATACATCCGGAAGCCCTCCTGGGTGAAAAGAGGATAACCGTCGTCCAGAAAGGCCTGCAATGTTCGCTGATTGCTTGGCCCAAAAGGAAGCATCGCCTCTCTGGCCCAGCTATTTGGCATATCAAATTTTTGACCGTTGTGGCTGGCCTCAAGTGTATCGATGATCTCACTGAGCTGTTCGCTGGAGCAGGGGATATGATGCTGCATCTCGGGGTGAGTGAGAGTAGCCAAAAATTTCACCGCGTCCGCATCTAGCGAAAGGTTTTTCTGTTGCATCGAATCGGGCAAGCCTTCTGAAATGCCGATAGCCTCATTCAGCTCTTGTTCAAACAGGTGCATCTCGTCTATACCCCGATAACGAACGGGTCTAATTGTTATCGGCACAATGTTCGGGAACGCGAGATACTGGGTAATGGCAGTCCAGTGATTCAGTCGCTTGTTCTCGATTCGGGCCACGGTTTTGTGCTGAACAAGTGGCTCCATCAGTGCGCCATTACGAAGGGCGGTACTGAAAAGGCTTTGAATGATTTGATCCTGCCGTCTGATAACGTAAACCAGATCAATCCGCTTTGTGATGGTCGAGAGCCATTCGAGCAGACGCCTGATGCCGCGAAGGTCGACCATGGTTTGGAGGTGTTCGCAGGATATTAGTAATGTATCGCAAGTCTCGCGCGCACGGCTCAGCTCGGTGTTGTAGGCTTCGATCAGCTCGCTGACGGCCTCCTCATGACTTTTCGTGGTCTGAGTCATTTGATGGTGCATGGAAAATTTGGGGTGATGCTGGCCGATCGCGGCAAAGCCCCAAGCGTTCCCGTTATGCGTGCCTGTGTGGGGTAGATAGAAGCCTTGTTGCAGCAGGGTGTCCCGCGAGAGGTCCAAGCGAT
>CAYQUE010000157.1:0-2774 GCA_964420615.1 uncultured Alteromonadaceae bacterium
TGAAATCTGGACAGAATTCGTCAAGATCATTTCCATCACCGGCAAAGACGGGCGAGACCTTCCACCGGCGCAACTGCGGCGCCAGTCTCTGTTATTCGCCGACGCGGCACGCAGCGTGCCGCAAACACGCCGCGTAAAGCTCTATGGCTTGCCCAGTGAAGAAGTCCGCGTGGCGCTCAATGAGACTCGCTTGGCGATGCTGGGCATCTCGATCGATGAAGTCGCCGCGGCGCTGTCTCGCGCAGATGCGCGCACACCCGCAGGTCAACTGACCGGGGCAGGCGCTGCACTCACTGTCGAGCTCACCGGTGAGTTCACTGATCTCGAGTCGGTCCGCGAGGTCATCGTAAGAGGCCTTCCCGACGGCCGCGCCATCCGCATTGCCGACCTCGGCGAAGTGAGCAAAACCGAGGCAACGCCCTTCGACAGTATGTCGCTTTCCAATGGCCACCGTTCGGTACTGATCGCCGCGGAAATGCAGCCGGGTTACCAGGTCGACCGATACGGCGCGCGATTCGACGAGTTCTTGGAAGCATATCGAGCTAATGCGCCAGAGGGCATCAGTATCGAGACGGCCTTTGATCAGACCGGTTACACCACAGATCGTCTTCAGGGCGTCGCTAAAAACCTGCTCATGGGCATCGCGCTGGTGCTCTTGGTGCTGCTCGTGACACTGGGCTGGCGCGCCGCGCTCGTCGTCGCTGTGATCTTGCCCCTGTGCACGCTGATGTCAATGATCGCCCTCTTTTATCTCAAAATTCCGATCCAGCACATGTCTGTGACCGGTCTGGTTGTGGCACTTGGCCTACTGGTTGACGGCTCGATCGTCATGACCGACGAGATTCGCAAGCGACTGATGAGCGGACTCCAGCCGATTGAAGCGATGAAAGGCGCCGTATCGCGCATGCGCATCCCGCTCATGTCCTCCACGTTGACCACGGTTTTGGCTTTCATCCCGCTAGTGCTGCTTCCTGGCGCTGGAGGCGATTTCTTGGGTTCGATTGCCGTGGCTGTGATCGCCATGTTGGTTTCATCGTTTATTCTGGCGATTGCCGTGACGCCCGTTCTGGCAGCGCGTTGGCTCCCCTCCGGCATCGCGCTTGAAAAACGCTGGTGGCGAGCTGGTGCGGACAATGAAAACTTGACTTCCGCCTTCCGCCGCTCGCTGCAGTGGGCCATTCGAAATCCACTGGCTTCTTTTGCGCTAGCCTTGGCGCTGCCCGTGACAGGCTTTCTGAGCTTGGACACGCTGACCCTGCAGTTCTTCCCGGGCACTGACCGCGACCAGATGTATCTGGACGTCAAACTCCCGGAAGGCGCGTCGATCGAAGACTCGCTGGCACTGGTGACGCAGGTAGACGAAAAGCTACGAGCAGAGCCCTTGGTAAGGCGCGTCGATTGGTCGATTGGCGAGAGTCCGCCTGAGTTTTATTACAACCTTCGCGCCAACGTCAAAGGCGTACCCAGTTGGTCTCGCGCCCTAGTTTTAACCACAGACGAGAACCAGACGGACGAACTCATCCGACGCCTGCAGAGGGAAGTTGACCGAGAGTACCCGCAGGCACAAATTCTGGTGCGCGGAATCGATCAGGGCCCGCCGGTAGAGGCGCCGCTGGAAGTCCAGCTCTATGGCCCCAGCACCACCGTTCTCAAGGAGTTGGGTGAGCAATTCCGGCAGCGCATGGCCGCCCTACCCGATGTCACCCACACTAAGGTATCCATGGCACCCGCTCCGCCCAAAGTCGTTTTCGATCTCGATGAGTCAGCCCTGAAGCGAGCTGGCCTCAGTAAAGCCGAGGTGGCCCGCGGTATTGAGAGCGCGCTGACGGGGCGCCTTGGCGGCGAGCTACTCGAAGGCACAGAGCGACTACCCGTGAGAGCGATATTGGAGCGCGCGCAATGGGACAGCACTGACGACCTGAGCAACTTCCGCATCCCCATCGGTAGTCCTGGTAACAACACACTGGTGCCCGCCGTTCCGCTCAGCGCACTCGGCAACGTGGCACTGGTGCCTGATGAGAGCCCCATCGCCAGAAAAAATGGTGACCGACTCAACAACGTGCAGGGTTACCTTAAACGGGGGGTTCTGCCGGAAGAGGCATTGAAGATGCTGGCTGTCGATCTGAAAGCGAACCCGATTCCTCTGCCAACTGGCTACGCGCTGGAATTTGGGGGCGACAGCCAAGAGCGAGAGGAATTAGTTCAGGATTTGATGGCGCCGCTCGGGACCATCGTCGCTGCCATGCTGGCCACTATTCTGCTGACATTTAACTCATGGCGCCTCACAGCCATCGCGTTTGGTGTCACGGGCTGCTCCTTTGGCTTGAGTCTGTTGGCGCTGGCGGTCTTCCAATACCCACTGGGCATTCAGGCGTTGATTGGCGTCATTGGCTCAGTGGGGGTCTCGATCAACGCCGCCATCATTATCCTCAGTGGCCTGAGACTGGATGAGCGCGCCACAGCCGGCGACCCCGACGCTATTGTTAACGTGGTCATGGACGCCAGTCGGCACATTGTCTCGACTACCGTAACGACCTTTGGCGGATTCTTCCCACTGATTTTGGAAGGTAGCCAATTCTGGCCGCCCTTCGCGATGGCTATCGCGGGCGGCGTGCTGCTCTCGACCGTTGTATCGTTCTATCTGGTCCCACCGCTGTACACGCTCCTGATGCATCCGGGTCGCCACTTCCTCAAGCCGCAGCCACGGTCAGCGCCTGAGCCGCTCGTGACGCTCCGAGAGGCGGCATGAGCAAAACGCGATGCAGCTACCACCA
>CAYQUE010000158.1:0-2770 GCA_964420615.1 uncultured Alteromonadaceae bacterium
TGCGCAGCTTTACCTGGTAGTCTCCCTCTTCCGTCCCTGGACGAAACTTCATTTCCTTGATCTGGGTGCGCTTGGCTCGCTTGCGTTGCGCCGCTTTCTGCTTCTTGGACTCGAAGACGTGCTTACCGTAATCCATGATCTTGCAGACTGGCGGATCGTTCTCCGCCATCATCACCAGATCCATACCCGCAGCCTCCGCGGCCGCTTGCGCCTCAGCGTTGGACACGATGCCCACCTGAGCGCCTTCTGCATCAATAAGACGGATATTGGCCGCCGTTATCTGGTCGTTAGTCAGCGCCTTTTTACTGTTGCCTTCGCTCTTGATACTGCCTCTCTCCCATCAAGGTTTTGCTGGTGGAGGCGGTATTCCGGGCTGCAAAAAACAATCGGGCGCTTCCTCCAATACAAACAGGTGCGCGAGTTTACTGGTCGTTTACGGGATTCACAAGTGAAAAGAGCGTCGACAATTAAGGGGCAGAATGGTCCTGGAAGCGACCCAAAACACGTCTTTCAGAGGGTTCTCAGGGTGGGTCTCAGCCCACGAACCGCGCCGTTGAGAGCGGACCTCGTCAGGCCCCAGTCAATTACCGCCTTAGGTCACGCAATCCAGCGCCAAACGACTCCAATCTCTGGGAGTACAACCAAAGCGCCGCTGGAAGAAGCGACTGAAATTGCCCGAAGTGGCGTAACCCAGCTGCTCTGCAATGACCTGAGTCGGGAAAACACCGCTCTCCAGCAGCGGTAAACACATCTCCGCGCGGACATCATCCACTAAATCGGAGAATCGACAGGACAGCTCTCGCTCAAAGCGACGCTGCAAGGTGCGCTTGTCGCAATTGAGCCTTGCGGCCAGTTGCGTCAAGTCACAATCGCCCAGAGGCAAATGGCTGCGAATCCAGCTACAGGTATCGTTGCGCAGCAAAGACGCCTTGGCTTCGTCCTGATATCGCTCATGCTCGGCCAGAATCAGCGGGGTGACCGCGGCGGACGCTTTACGCCGAGGGTTGGGCAGGGTCAGGCAGGCCCGGTCGATCAGTAGCTCTGTTTCCGTCGCGTTTGCCTCTATCGGCACTCCCAAGAAATCCTCTGGCCAATCAGCACCGAGCTGGGAAGGCTTGATGCGAATCACCAGCGGCTTGAATGCCTCTCCCAGAGCCGCGCTAAACCCAGCTACTAGCTGCAGGGTGCCCACGACCGTTATGCGCTCGGACTGCGCCACGGTAAGGCCAGCGGGTCGGTCAATCCAGGCCGTTAATGCGGCATGGTCACCGCGCATACTGCCCGTCCAATACACGGGTTCCGCGTGCCGGCAGTTATATGTCAACACCACGCGTATCGCGTCCGCAACGGTCTCGGAGGCCTCAATCATCTCCGCTAATACGCCGCCGCAGTGGAGGCCCTGTTGCTTCACCATCTCCAAAGTCGCGAGGTCAGATTCGGCGCAAATCAGATCCAGCACCTTGGCGATGTCACTGGCCATCAACATGGGCGTGAGAGCACCTGGAACAAGAGCGCCTGGCACAAAGGCGGAGTCGATAATTTTCTCGATCCGGTTGAAGTTGACTGAGTTCGGGACTACCTCAGCGGCGCCCCAAATGGCTTGTATACTGATCGCCTGACCCATGGCGATGCCCCCCGCGGCTTTTTTTAAGTGGTTTATTTGAACCTTGTGTCTGGACCGTACCAAAAATTGGTTGATATGTCCCCCAGACACACCTATGCATTCTTTTTGTTTATATCTATATTCTGACAACCGATAAGGCCCGCTCGGCGGTTTTAACCTGCGTTTCTGTGGGGGGATCCCATGAAGTCTGGGCCTGAGGCATACTACTGCGTCGATGCGTCCATTCTTCAAGCCGGTTTAAAGCACTGAAATCCCATGATCTTTGCCCAAACACTCAACTCAGCGCCAGTCCGATTGCCCAAACGGGTTGATTATTGGCGCCACATGAGCGTGTTGGCAGCCCTGCTCGTTTCAGCGTCACTGCAGGCAGACGATCGCGTTGAGATCAATTACGGTTGGATTACCGAGCACTACCAAACCCGCTGGTCCGACCCAACGCTACCCGCGGGCGTTGCTCGCGGTATCGCACCCCTGCCGCCGATAACGGAATCCGATATAGCTCCGAGTGACGCGGCACCCCGGCAAAGTGCGCCCCGTGAGCTTCTAACCCAAGCGGCCTCTACACCGCAACCAGCGGACAGCGCGGTGCTATTTACGCTTGACCTTGGGGATCAGGGGATGGAGATGATTGTCAGCGCTAAAAGTCATATCCGGCCCGGTGACTGTATCGCTCGAGAGCGATCAGGTGATTCGATCAATCTGCGCCGGGTACACCCAGCGTACTGTGATAATGCCAATGCAGAGGCCATCGCGACAATGCACAGCGTGAACCAGAGGCGGGCAACCGACTGCGCAGAGGCGCTAAGAACCAGCGCCGCTGAAGCATCCCCCGATGACGAGCGACTGCGCCGCATCGCGTTACAGCTGCGCTGCGACGGCAGTTAGGCAACTCGCCCTACCGGCTAAACGAGCCTGCTGCTTATTGAACTCGGCCTTTGCGCGCCGTTTCGCCCGCGAGCACCTCGCGGACCGCCTCTAGGGACAGAGAACCCAGATCCTGACCATGGCGCGCGCGCACGGACACCGTTCGAGATTCCATTTCTTTGTCGCCTACGACGATCACATAGGGGACCTTACCCAACTCCAGCTCGCGGATCTTAAAGCCAATCTTTTCATTGCGCAGATCCGTCTCGACCCGGTAGCCCG
>CAYQUE010000159.1:0-2761 GCA_964420615.1 uncultured Alteromonadaceae bacterium
AGCGGGCTGGATCCTTTGCCGCCGCGCGTGGGTCAAACCCGTTCGGATCGACATCCCTGACGTAGGCGCCCGACTCTATATCCACAACCCGTGTTGTAACCCGCTCAAACTGCTCCTCGACGGTCAGTGCCGGATCATAGAGACCCGCCGCCATCAAAATATTGCGCTTAAGATCCCGGGTCTTATTTACGGCCTGTGCCGGCTTGAGCAGCACTGCCGCCGTCGACACCACCACAGAGCAAACAATGCACAGCGCGAAGGCGACCGTCAGGACACGCGACAACCCCTCTTTATTACTGGACACGAGCAAGCCTCCTCTTGATATTCGCTTGCACCACGAAGTGGTCAAACAACGGCGCGAACAGATTGGCAAAGAGAATGGCAAGCATCATGCCTTCGGGAAACGCAGGATTGACCACGCGAATCAGCACGCACATGACCCCGATCAGGATTCCGTAGGCCCAGCGACCGCCATTGGTCATGGCAGCCGATACCGGATCAGTGGCCATGAAAAAGGCACCAAAGGCAAAGCTGCCCACGACCATGTGCCAATACCACGGCATGGCAAAAGCGGGGTTGCTGTCCGACCCAATCGTATTCAGTAACGTCGAGAACGCAATCATGCCCACAAAACAGCCGGCGACAACGCGCCAGGAGGCAATGCGGGTCAATAGCAAAACAGCGCCACCAATCATCACCATAAGGGTTGAGGTCTCGCCGATCGATCCAGGGATTGAGCCCATAAACGCGTCCATCCACGTGAAGCTCTCCATGACACCCGTCATCCCGTCTTGCGCCACGATCCCCAGTGGTGTTGCGCCGCTGTAGCCATCAACCGCGGTCCAGACGGCGTCTCCGGATAACTGAGCCGGGTAGGCAAAATACAGAAACGCCCTGCCCGTCAACGCCGGGTTTAGAAAGTTTTTGCCCGTGCCGCCAAAGACTTCTTTACCAATAACGACCCCAAAACTGATGCCAAGCGCGGCCTGCCACAGCGGCAAATCGGGCGGTAGCGTCAGCGCGAATAAAATCGACGTAACAAAGAAACCCTCGTTAACCTCATGGCCACGCTTCATTGCGAACAACACTTCCCAAAAAGCACCTACCACAAAAGTCACCAGATAAAGCGGCAGGAAATGCAGCGCTCCGTACAGGAAACAGCTCCACAGGCTGTCCGCATCGTAACCCGCTAGCGCCGACATCACGCCACCACGCCAGCCCTCAATACTTGCCACGCCCAGAGTCTCCATCGCCCCGTTAGCCTGAAAGCCGAGGTTCCACATGCCATAAAACATCGCGGGGAAGGTCGCCAACCAAACCGTAATCATGATGCGCTTCAGGTCCACTCCGTCACGAACGTGAGCTGAGGAGCGCGTGACGTGATTCGGCGAATAAAAAATGGTATCGACCGCCTCATAGAGGGCATACCAGTTCTCGTAGCGTCCGCCGGGTTTGAATTGCGGCTCGAGCTTATCCAGTGTGCTACGCAAGCCCATCGATCAGCCCTCCTTCTCGATGCGTGTGAGGTTATCCCTGAGAATGGGCCCGTACTCATACTTGCCTGGGCAGACGTAGGTGCAGAGCGCCAAATCCTCTTCGTCGAGTTCCAAACAGCCCAGTGCCTGCGCTGTTTCGGTATCTCCCACCAACAAGGCTCTCAGCAGCTGCGTGGGCAGAACATCAAGTGGCACAACCCGCTCGTAGTTACCGACTGGCACCATCGCGCGCTCAGACCCGTTGGTATTCGTTGTCATCGCCGTAGGCCTCATCCCAAACCAACTCGAGAGATAAATACCCATGACCGAGTGCTTTTCTCTTCCCGGAGAAAGCCATCCCATGAAGGCACGATCCCTGCCCTCGGCGATTGCTGTTACCTGATTGTGATAACGCCCCAAATAAGCAGTGTCGGACTGAACGCCTCGACCGCCCAAAACCGAGCCAGAAATCACGCGGGTCTCGCCATCTGCCAACTGACCTGCAGTGAGCTCTTGAAGGTCAGCACCGACTCTGGTTCTGACCGACCTCGGTGAGCTTACTTGTGGGCCAGCGAGAGAAATAATCCTGTCGGTGTACAGCTCGCCGTCCATGAACAGGCGGCCAATCGCTATGACGTCTTGGTAACCAACGTGCCACGCCAAAGTCGACAGCGACGCCCCAAGCAAATAATGAATATGGGTTCCCACCAATCCCGCAGGATGCGGACCAGAGAAATCGGCCCGCTCGATTCGCGAATGCTCTCCGCGAGGGATTTCTGTGCCTGCTTCGCAGCAGAGGTAGACAGGGCAATCAACGAGCTGCGCGAGAATGTCTTGCCCCAGCATGAAGGCCTCTGGGTTCTCTGCAATCACCGCTGCAGGATCGAGGGCCAGGGGCTGAGTGTCGATCGCGGTGATGAACAAGCCCGCTGGGGTTGTCGCTGGATCCGCGACCTTGCTGTAGGGTCGGACTCGAATTGCGGTCCACTGCCCGCTGTCTGTGAGAACCGACTTAACCGTGTCCGCGCTAAGCTGCCTAGCTTCCTCGGGGGTGTAACGTTGAAAGTGCTTGGGCTCAGCTGCGTCATCGACTTCAATCACCAAGGATTGGAAAACGCGACGGGCACCTCGGTTGATCGCCGCGACACGACCGGATGCGGGCGCGGTATAGATGACCCCCGCTATCTTTTTGTCCGCGAAGATTTCCTGCCCCTTCTGCACCGAATCACCCACCGCCACTGTCATGGTGGGTTTCATACCGACATAGTCTGGCCCGACAAGTGCCA
>CAYQUE010000160.1:0-2752 GCA_964420615.1 uncultured Alteromonadaceae bacterium
TCATCACCACGCCCACCAGTCCAAAGAACAAGCCCACTTCGCGCGCCTGCCAGCCAAGCTCACCCGCCACCCACAAAGGAAACAGATACACTGCGGCGCTGACCGCGCAGGTGTGAAGAGCAAATTGGCAGACAAACAGTATCAAGCCGGGCTTTACCAACAGCTGTCGTAGCGAGGGGGGCTGTGGCATGGCACCCTCCTCCATATTGGTAACGGCAGACGGAGCACTGCTTGGCAACAACAAGACAGCGAGCAAGGCGGCGGCGCCCGAGAGCACGCCCGCAACGATGCAGGGCAAAGTAAAATCGGCCTCGCTACGAGCCAATAAGCCACCAATGACCGGACCCAATATCAGACCCACTCCGAATGCGCGACCAATCAACCCCATCGCCCGCGAACGCTGATCAGGCGTGCTGACATCGGCAATCAGCGCGGTGGCAACCGGCACACCGCCCGCCATCATCCCGGCTACCCCGCGAGACAGATAGACCATCCATAAGGTATCCGCCGCGGCCAGCAGAAAATGGGAGCCTGCACCACCAAGCAAGCAGATTCCCAGAATCGACCGCCTACCAAAACGGTCGGACAACCGACCCCACACAGGTGCCACGATTGCCGCCGCGACGCTATAGGTCACGAGAATGAAGGCGATATCGTCCGTGCCCCCGCCCAGCTGCGGCGACAGAAAAGGCAGTATCGGAATCACTATGCCAAAGCCGATGAGATCGACGACGATGACAAAAAAGACCAGCCACGCCATCGACATCTGGCGCCACCGGGTGAGCAGATCCGTCACGATTCGGTCCAGCGATGGGTCTCTGGCAGCGCGAGATCGAAGAGGTCGAGGGCCCGCGCCACGCTTTGGGTCACCGCGGCATCCAGTGAGGCAGGTTTGGTATAAAAAGCCGGAACAGGCGGCGCCACTATCGCCCCCATTTCAGTTACGGCCACCATATTGCGCAGGTGCCCAAGATGAAGAGGTGTCTCGCGCACCATTAGCACAAGACGACGACGCTCTTTCAGCACCACGTCGGCAGCTCGGGTCAGCAGAGATGAAGTGACACCTGAGGTAATTTCGCCCAGTGTCCGGATCGAGCAGGGCGCCAACAACATGCCCAAAGTGCGAAATGATCCACTCGCAATCGAGGCGCCCACGTTGCGAACGGGGTGCCACTCGTCAGCCAGTGCTCGGATATCCGCAACCGAGCAATCCAGTTCGTGGTGCACCGTGAGCTCGGCGGATTTACTCATTACCAAATGCGTCTCGATCGGCAACGGCTTGAGAAGCTCCAGTGCGCGGACGCCGTATTGAACGCCCGACGCCCCGCTGATCCCGATTACCAATCGATCCATTATCGATGTCCTTTGCCATGGCCGACGCGAATAGCGCACCCGCCCGTATGACCCTCGCCTATCACGACCGCCCCTGGCTCGGCTTCCAAAGAATCAACCCTGCCGGCCTTATGAGACATGAGCGTGAACAGCGTGAGCTAACAACGCCATCACCCTGAACGAGCACGCAGGATAGCCTGTCGGCTTGCCAAGCCCAAGCGCTACTCATGCGCCGCTATCGCCGATCTATACCGAGGGGCACGATCTGAAACTGATGCCGCAGAGCAGTGAACGGCACATCGCAGGAAAACGACAAAGCAACGGTGATACGACTCTTTGGTTCGATTAGTGCCGCGGCGCGATCGCCTTCTATCGAGTCCCCTTCTTCATCCTCGAGCCAAAAGACCCACTCGATTCGCGTCTCAGAGATCGCATTGTTCACCAGGTCAAATTGCCAGACGTCTTGTTCGCCACAGATCACATTCTTGAATTTGACCTGCTGAATACCCGTGTTGGTTGGCACGTCGAGCAGTGTCGACGAAAAGGACGGACTCTGCGCCAGCACCCCCGCTGCCCACAAACCCACTCCCACTGCCGCGATCCAATGCATAAAACCCTCCACCGCAGTACAAGCGTTGCGGTGTTCACCCCCCTCATTAAAGGAAGAAATCAATGCCCGGCGCTGTCCATAGCCCCGATTTTTATTTTACTAAGCGCCAGAGTAAATCGCAGTCAAAAAAGTTCAAAAAAAAGCACCTGAAGGCTAAAGATCTATTTTTGGTCGCCGATACTTTTGAATGCGAGAAAATAGAAAGGAGCATCTCATGACTCGAAATGGTGGGGCAGCAGCCTATCGTAGCGTCGATCTGGAATCGGCAGTCGCGTCGGCGAGCGCTCATGAACTGATCAGCTTATTGTTCAAAGAGCTCAACAAGAGCCTTTTGGCGGCGGAATATCAGTTTGAGCAGGGTAATATGCAGGAGATGCGCAACCACATCACCAAGGCCAGTCGAGTGCTCGCCGGGTTGCAAGGTAGTCTGGATTTTGAAAAGGGCGGAGAGATTGCCAGCAATCTGGCGTCCCTCTACGGATTCGCCATCAGGCAATTGTTTAGATCCACTGCTTCAAGCGACGTGGAGATCGTGGTCTCAGTGAAAGGCCTGATTTCACCGATTGCTGAGGCTTGGGAGACAATCGCTCCTCACAACCAACACGCAGGCGTAACCAACGAGGCCGCTGTAGGCCTCAAGCAGGCCTATGCGATCGCCTAAGGCACCGCAACCTGATTTGCTCTAGGGCAGGCTGTCGATAGCTGGCACACAGCTACTGAGGCCGCGCGCCACACACTGCGATAACACAAACTCAGCATCATCAATGTCGCGCTCTGCCATGCGCATCCGCGCCGCATCGCGGATTTCCT
>CAYQUE010000161.1:0-2713 GCA_964420615.1 uncultured Alteromonadaceae bacterium
GCCGCCACAGAAACTCCAGCCAGCAATCCAGGCGTCTTCAGGGCCGATAAAGTTGACATGCCAGGGCGCTTGTGAGATGTCGGTTGCAGGTTCGCCACCGTCAACGGCGAGGGTCTCTCGGGGGGTCAGCGACACCGCGAAAAAGAAAAGGGACAGCACGAAAGCTATTAGTCGCATGGTGGGAACTATAGCCGGTTAGTTCCATCAAGCAATGACGGCAGCAAGTATTTGTGGTGGAGCTAGGCGGGATCGAACCGCCGACCTCAACACTGCCAGTGTTGCGCTCTCCCAGCTGAGCTATAGCCCCACATCAGGTCTCGACGAATGTCGAGGGGCGCAACAGTACGGATACCGCCAAAGCGTGTCAAGCGGAGCCGGTCAACGCCACCCTGCACTCCCCAATGCGCGATTCAGTAGTAAACTGGCCGCTCTCCAACGGTTAAGGGCTCCATCATGTTTGCCAGAGGCGTACTGATCATTCCCGGTGCTTTGTTTCTCATTTACGGCGCCATGTGTTGGTACAACCCGGAGCTCGCCGCGGAAAACGCTGGGCTTTTTATTGCGCATCATGACGGTCTCGCCGAGCTGGCGGCGATGTATGGCGGCCTGCAATTGTGTCTGGGTTCGATTATTTTCTTATCCGGCATTCTCAAGGGTTACCTGCGCCCCGGGCTTTGGCTGGTCATGATGTGTTTGGGCGGTCTCGCCGCTGCGCGTGGTAGCGTGGCCTTTGGTAACTTTGACCTTACCGTGCAGGCAGCCAAGGGCGCAGCCGATGTCGCCATGAGCTCCGAATTTACAGCTTATACCTGGTATGCCCTGCTGTTTGAGGCAAGCTTTGCAGTGCTTGCGGGGCTCTGCCTGCTCAACAAAGCAAACAAGAACTAGCCAGCAAGCGCCGTATAGTCTTTCTCGAGCCGCTTGGCGGCTTTTTTGGACACACCCCCGCAAGCCTCGATGGCATTGCGCAACCTCGCCCGGGTCAGATCCGGGCCCAGTATCGCCATCGAATCGGGAATCGAGTACGCCACTGGCTCGCCGGAAAGCGCCACAAAGAGCGGCGCGAACAGCACTTTGGGTTTAAGGCCCATCGCATCTGCCAGTGCTTTGAGTGCCGCAAACAGTGCATCGCGACTCCAGTCCTGCTGCGCCTCTAATCGCCACAGCACAAACTGCAGCTGCGCCACGGTTTGCTCCCGCGCGTCTTCGGTGTCACCAAAGTCTGCGGCTGCCAGTGGGATATCACCCGATACCAGATACGCGGCCTGGGGAATCAAATCGGAGAGCACCTCAATACGACCCTGCGCGTGCGGCAGTATGCGCTCCAACATGGCGCGATTGAGCGCCCAGTCTCTGAGGCGGCTGATTAACTCATCGGCGCTCAGTGACTCCCGAATCCAAAGTCCGTTAAGCCACTTGAGCTTTTCAATATCAAACACCGGGCCGCCAAGGGAGACGCGGGTGATATCAAACGCCGCCTGCATTTCCGAGAGTGTGAACTTCTCTTGCGCGTCGGGCATCGACCAGCCCATCCGCCCCAGATAATTCACCACTGCCTCGGGCAAAAATCCCATGCGCTGGTAGTACAGAATGCTGGTAGGGTTCTTGCGCTTACTCAGCTTGGATTTATCGGGGTTTCGCAGCAGCGGCAGATGGCACAGTACCGGCATCTCCCATCCAAAATATGAATACAGCAGTTGATGCTTGGGCGCCGAGTTAATCCACTCCTCGCCGCGAATCACATGGGTGATCTCCATGAGGTGGTCATCGACGACATTGGCAAGGTGATAGGTAGGCAGGCCGTCTGACTTCAACAGTATTTGCGCATCTACCATGCCCCAGTCGAGCTCGATTGTGCCGCGCAGCATATCTTCGACGGCGCAGACGCCGGCTTCCTCGGGCACCACCATACGAATCACAAAAGGCTCGCCGGCGGCCTTGCGCGCTGCCTGTTCGGACTCGGGCAACATTAGGTCAGAGGGTTTCAGCGCCGTTGACTGCCCGGCTTCCCGACGCGCCTCACGCAACGCATCGAGCTCCGCGGTCGTGCGATAACAGACAAAGGCATGTCCCTTCTCGACCAACTCCCAGGCGTAACCGCTGTAGATATCTGCGCGCTCACTCTGGCGGTAGGGTCCCTTTGGGCCACCGACATCGGGCCCTTCGTCCCAGTCGAGCCCGAGCCACCGCAGTGACTCAAAAATTTTGGCTTCGGCCTCGGGGGTACTGCGCGCCTGATCGGTATCCTCAATCCGCAGAATGAACTGCCCCCCGTGGGCATGCGCAAAACAACGATTAAACAACGCCATGTAGGCGGTGCCAACGTGGGGGTCGCCGGTGGGCGAAGGCGCGACGCGGGTTCTGACCGTCATGACACTCTATTCTGGAACAAATCAGGCCGTAGTCTATCAAAGGCGCCCTCTCGGGTTGGCCCCCATCACGGTCATTTTTAGCTTTATCATTGCGGGGCAATCTCCGGTAGCATGGAGCCACTCTGAGGGCAGGTTTGCTGTTTTGATAAGTCATCTATTCGCGGCGCTGCGGGGCCACCCCGGTAGCCGAGTCGTCACGGTGCGGCACCCGATCAGCCGCATGCTTTTGATCACGTTAATTGCGGGCGCAGTGGCCAGCTGCGGCGGTGGCGAGACCAATGTTGCCAGCGGCAACCGCGACGGCGTGCTGCACTACGGCAACGGCGCAGAGCCTCAGGGCC
>CAYQUE010000162.1:0-154 GCA_964420615.1 uncultured Alteromonadaceae bacterium
CATTCGACAGCGACCGGGTCGTACGGCGGCTCTCAATTCGCAACGAGCAGACCGCGCCTGGGCAGAAAGGGTCAGTTTTTAGTTGCTCAATCGGTGAGGTAGCCCGAGATGTCGGCGAGGAGGTTTGCTTGGCCGTAGACGTAGAAGCAGATTT
>CAYQUE010000162.1:254-2709 GCA_964420615.1 uncultured Alteromonadaceae bacterium
TTGCTTGACCGTTGACCACGGTGACGTTCATCGCAACCGCCGACGCCGACTCAGGCACAGCACTTGACACGTCCAGTGTGTGGGGCGTGCCGGTTCCTCCAAGATCGTCAGCTCCTACTGGTGTGCTGGAACGTGTATCCATGAGGCGCCTTGGTGTCATTGGCTCGAAACCGGCAGTGAAATAGCCCGAGATGTCGGCGAGGAGGTTTGCTTGGCCGTAGACGTAGAAGCAGATTTCACCGTTGTCTGATATTGGTGCGATGACGCTATTCGCCACGGTTTGTCCTGTGGTGAAGTTGATGTTGGAAACATCTGGGACTGTTCCACATGGATAGACCGATACGTAACCGCCGTATTCGTTTGCTTGACCGTTGACCACGGTGACGTTCATCGCAACCGCCGACGCCGACTCAGGAATTCCGTTAATTGATCGCACATTGATTGAGCATGAGCCATCATCGCCTTCAACGAGATGCCCAATGGGTCCCTCTGCTCGTGTATCGAGTGGGCGGATTGGTGCTGCAAGTGCATTGAATCCGTCGGACTCAGAACGCGCACTGGCCGTCACATTTCGAAGTTGTGCACACCGGTCACGGAGTTCACGGATGTATGTCGTAGTTGCGAACGCCCGGGTGCCACCACTTTGGGCGCCGATGGGAGAACGGAATGATGGGACTGCCCCCGATGTTGTGGATCCAACGGTGAGAAGAGAATCGGAAAGGACATCGACATCGCCAACATTGGTGTTGCTCGGAAGCAGAGTGCTGTAAACCAGAGTGAATTCTGTTTGAGCACCGTCGCCTGATACTGACCACACACCCAGATGTTCGTTCTGGCCATCTCCGATTGTTTCTAGACGCGAAGTCATTGTGTTTCCCCCATTTGTGAACCACGCGAAACCTTCAGCAAAGTCTCCAGCCCGCACGTATCGGTAGCCAACACAGTCCTCCGACGGATAGTTGAGGCCGAATGTCCTGTGTTCTGTTCCGCAGTCGAATGTTGACTCAGGAATCTCAACACGAGGGCGACTGAGTGGATTATCGAGCCCACTGAAACCCGGCACGCGACCAAGTGAACTTCCGTCTGATGCCGAAAATGACCAAACGTCGGTCATTCCCCCGAGGGAGGGAAGTACTGATGGATCAATGCCGAGACCTTCATATCCACTTGCCTTCCCGCACCCATCAATCCAGATGCTTTCTGAGGTTTGTCGAACGACAAGGGGTGTCCCACAGGTGTAGCCGTTATGTCGAACGGTTTTGACAATCTCGCCAGTACGGGAGATTTGGACTAAGGCGAGAGCATCTTGCATGTGTGGGAGCGGTTTTGGAATGGAAGTAGTGAACCAAGCACCCCCATCCGATGAAGCAGCTAGGGACGAAGAGTCGAGCGAAACCGACTTCGATGCGAGCAAGTCGGAAGGAAGTTCGATGGACCATTCCTCTGCGAGATTGGCATGGCGCTTTGTCACAGTCGCAGATTCGACGAAGAGGCTGTTAGGCCCCATGCCTTGCGTGGCGTTGAGTGACAGTAGACCTCCGCCCTCTGCAAGTACGAGCGATTTCGATAGGAGGTTGTTGTCGCTGAGGCTGTCGTATTGAACTCCGTCATCAATCCCGACAGTTTCTTTCGTGATCACACCGTCAGGAGTTACCGAGCCACGGAAGCCCCATGAGCCAAGGTCGTTATCGAAGCACCCGGCGGAAATGAAATATGCGTTTCCGTCGTCGCCGGCATCTGCCGCGATATCGAGGTCGTAGGAGCACCCGACATAGCCTTCAACGAGGTTCTTCGTCCACTGCAGAACGCCCGAGTCGTTTCGATACTGAACGAAGAATTGATATTGCGCTCCAGCATCAAGACCTTCGAATACGCCAGAGTATTGACCAAATAGGAACGTTCCTCCATCAGCTGTAACTGCAGTTGCAAGAAATGCTGAGTAGTCGTAGGGCGTTGACTCGCCGTATACAAAATCCCAATCATCGGCACGAGTGAGCGGTGCTGAGGGTGACAGCCCGCCACCAACCAACAAGGCGATAACGACAAAGATGCATCTTGTGATTTGCGACTTCATTGAAAGATATTTTCCGATCACAGGTATCTAGAACGAGTTGGTTACAGATCTGTCAGTACCAACCCAGAGCCACGCTTGCGGGAGTAACGGTGCCTTGAGACGACTCGGTAGCGAGTGCCGTAAACAAACAAGAGTGTCCGTTCACTGAGAGCAAATCCCTGCATGTAGACGATTGCTCAGGAATGGAAACCAACGTTTTGAGGATGCCTGAGCAGGAAAAGCCAAGTTGAGCCTTTCGAAAGATTTCTCAAACCTTTCACCTAACGAGTGATTAAATCCTGTGGCCAAAAGTCGCATCAGACCCTTATGGCTCTAGCCTTTCACGGAAGCGTGTGAGATCTCTCGTGCGCCTCGCGCCTCTAGCTCAATGGCAGAGCAGCG
>CAYQUE010000163.1:0-2699 GCA_964420615.1 uncultured Alteromonadaceae bacterium
CATGCGGGCGGTCACGTCCACAATCGGAATGACCCGCTCGTAGGCCATTCGCGTAGGGCCTATTACACCGAGCACACCTAGGGATTGTGCGCCCTGCGCATAAGGTGCCGTGATCACACTAAAATCGCCGAAGACATCAAAACCGGCCTCTTCACCGATAAAGATCTGGATACCGTCGGCCCGGGAGCAGCGCTCCATGAGCTCCAGCAGATCCCGCTTGCGCTCAAAGGCATCAAACAGCTCCCGTAACTTCTGCATGTCCTCAGGGGACGCCTGATTCAGCAAACTGGCCTCTCCCGCCACCACCACACCATCGGCCGTATCCGGGTCGTCGATCGCCGCACTGGCCAATTCCAATGCCGCCTCCAGATAAGCGTCGATCCGCGAACGCGCCTCTGCCATCTCACGAACAATCTGATTTTTGACCTGCGATAGATCGCGCCCGGCATAGCGTTGGTTGATAAGGTCGGCCGCCGCTTTCAGCTGGGCTTCTGTCATAGCACGCTGCACTTGGATAATACGGTTCTGCACCTCCCGCTCATTGATCACCATAATCACCAGGACGCGATCTCCAGAGAGCGGCAGAAATTCAATCTGCCGCAGTTGGCTACTGGCAGGCTTCGGCACGGTGACAATACCGGTTTGATAGGTGATTTGAGCGAGCAAGTTCGACGCCGATTGAACCAGCTCACTGGCGCTGCGATTAGGATCAAGACCAGCGTTCAGGGCTGACATTGCACCTTGCTCTACAGGGCCCACCTGCAACAGGCTATCCACAAAAAATCGATAGCCCTGAGCAGTGGGGATCCTTCCTGAAGAGGTATGTGGTGAGGCTAGGTACCCCAAATCCTCTAGCTCCGCCATGATATTGCGAACCGTTGCGGAACTCACCGACAGTCCGCTCTCGCCCTGCAGATTTTTCGATGCCACGGGCTGCCCCTCGCGGATATGCATCTCCACCAGGGTTTTTAAAAGCGATGAGGCGCGCGGAGAGAGAGCTTCCAAGACGAATCCCGTTAACTGAACCTGAACGTCGTTTTAGCACAGCCCGCGCGGATGACAAAGCCACTCTGAGCCTCCGCCGCGCGGCAATCGCGATTGTGCAGGCGCGGGCGCCCTAAAACAGCGATAGATGATGTTCACTCCGTCCGCAGACTGCGCTATAAATCGGCTCTCATACTCAGGGATCACCCCATGCTGCTCCATTTAGCGATTCAGGACTACGCCGTGGTGGACCACCTTGAGCTGGACCTCGCGGCGGGCATGACCTGCATTACAGGCGAGACCGGCGCGGGTAAATCGATCATGCTGGATGCGCTGGGATTATGCATCGGCGATCGGGCGGACTCCCGAGCGATTCGTCCGGGCGAAGCCAGAACAGACATCACCGCAAGTTTTGACATCGCTAGAAACACCCGGGCAAAGGTGTGGCTCGCAGAACGCGATCTGGAAGCGACGGGGGAGTGCCTGTTGCGCCGCACAATTAACGCCGACGGACGCTCTCGCGCCTATATCAACGGCACCCCCGCCACCTTGTCGGACTGCGCTGATCTCGGCCAGCTGCTGGTCGACATCCACTCCCAGCACGCCCACCAATCCCTGCTGCGTCGCCCCACCCAGCGCAGCTTGCTAGACACCTATGCAGAGGCAGAGGCGCTGGTTGTTGAGGTCAGCGACCTGGCCCAACAGTGGCGCTTGCTGGAGGAGGAACACACCCGTTTAGTGGGGCGAACTGAAGAATCCGACGCGAGACGAGAACTGCTCTCTTATCAAATCGCAGAATTGGAAAGTCTGGATACCTTTGCCGGAGAGCTGAACGAGCTGGAAGAACAGCACAAACTGCTGGCCAACGCCGCATTCATCATCGAGTCAGCCAATGCGATTGCGTCTGGCTGCGAAACCCAACGGGACCCGCTCTCGCGACTGGTTCAACTCGCCAACGATGAGCGGATGACCAGCGATTCGACCTCAAATCTGCGCGAGCTTCTGCAGTCTGCACTGATACAGATTGACGAGGCTGCGGCTGAAACCGCTCGCTTTGCGGAGGGTATCGAGGTCGATCCCGAACGCTTGCGCACCACCGAAGAGCGCCTGGGCGCACTGCATGATCTCGCCCGTAAGCACCGGGTCGCGGCGGACGAGCTACCTGATCTCCTGGCGACGCTGCAAATGGAACTCGAATCACTCACGGGTGGCTCGGCGCAACTGGAAGACATCGAGCGACAACTTTCGGATACGGCACTGGCGTGGCGTCACAGTGCCAAACAACTCTCGGCTAAGCGACGCGACGCGGCAACGGTACTCGGTCAGCGGGTGATGGCGACGCTGGGTCAGCTGGCCATGCACAAGTGCGTTTTTGAAATCGCACTGATTCCCTTCGGCGATACTCGGCCCGACCCCAGAGGCGCCGAAGATGTCGAATTTCTGATCGCCACCAACCCGGGCGCCTCGCCCGGACCCCTGAGTAAAATTGCATCTGGCGGAGAGCTCTCCCGGATCAGTCTGGCTTTACAGGTGGTTGCGGCTGATACCGCAACCACGCCCACCATGATTTTTGACGAAGTTGACGTGGGTATTGGTGGCGGCGTTGCCGAGGTTGTGGGCGAGCTACTCCATACTCTGGGCAAACGCAGTCAAGTCCTGGTTGTCACCCATCAACCTCAGGTAGCGGCCAAGGGCAATCATCACCTGCTGGTCAC
>CAYQUE010000164.1:0-2685 GCA_964420615.1 uncultured Alteromonadaceae bacterium
TCGACCGGCGGTCGGCCATTGGGCTTGAGGGTTGATCACACAGGGGGCGTTTGGATTGCCGACTCGATTCGCGGCCTGGTCCACATGGATGCTCAGGGGCGGGTCACGACGGTCGCCGATGCGATGGACAACAAACCGCTGAAGTTCGTTGATGATCTCGACGTCGACCAAGGCGGCCGAATTTGGTTTTCTGACGCCAGCCAACGGTATGACTACACTCAAGTCGCGCTGGATTTTTTTGAGGGCAGTCGCACCGGAAGACTGCTTCGCTTTGATCCAACAAGCGGCACCACCGAAGTCATGATGGAGGGCCTGTTCTTTGCCAATGGTGTCACGCTGGGGCCCGAGGATGCTTTCGTGCTCGTTAACGAGACAGGCATGGGGCGGGTACACCGCCTGTGGCTGAAGGGCGACAAGGCGGGTGAGCGCGATATCTTCGTAGATAACTTACCCGGCACGCCCGACAACATCCGTTTTGATGGCAAAGACACCTTCTGGATCGCGATGCCGTCGCTACGCGCCAGTATTGATTCGCTGGCGGCGCTGCCCCGATTGCGCGCGCTGCTGTCGTTTCTCCCCGTTACCCTGCTGGATGCCGCTGCTCAGCCGGCCAGCTTTGTGGTCGGCGTCAATCTCGCGGGTGAGGTGATTCATAACCTGCAAGATCAGAACAATCCGTTTCACTACATTACCGGTGCCACGCCCTGTGGCGATACGCTGTACCTTGGGAGCCTTCGCACCGAAGGTATCGGCGCACTGCCACTGCCCTGACCAGGAGCCCTGCATGCAAAATGCCGCACAAATCGAATTCTGGAATGGCGACACCGGCCGCAATTGGGTCACCCACGACGCCTTAATGGAGGCGATGTTAGCGCCCATCGGTGAGCGTATCCTCGACGCGCTGACGCCGGAGCCTCAGTCGCGCGGGCTAGATATCGGTTGCGGCTGTGGTCACCCCACGGTGTCGCTCGCGAAACGCATTGGCGCATCCGGGTCGGTACTGGGTATCGATATCTCGGCACCCATGCTTAAAGTAGCGCGATCGCTGGCGCAAACGGCAGGGACCGACCATGCGGCCATTGAGTTTCTCGAAGCCGATGCTCAAAGCCACAGCTTCGACGGACAACCCTTTGATTTAGTGTTCTCCCGATTTGGCGTCATGTTCTTCGAAGATCCGGTCGCGGCTTTCAGTAATATCCATAGCGCCATGGCGCCGGCGGGGCAATTGGCATTCGGCTGCTGGCAACCCCGGGCCGTAAATCCCTTTATGACATTACCGGCGGTGGCAGCAATGGAGCTCTTGCCGCCGCCCCCTGCTCTACCACCGCGGGCCCCCGGCCCCTTCGCCTTTGAGGAGCCCGAATACGTGGAAGGCATTTTGAATACGGCGGGCTTCTCAGAAATTGATATTGTTGGGCTGAGTCAGCCACTAGTATTTGGCCGCGGCCTCAGCCTTAGAGATATCGTTGAGCGCTTGGTAGAAATCGGCCCGATCGCGCAGATGGTGCGTGACGCACCTGAAGCGCTGCAGCAGCCTGTGCGAGAAAAAGTCATCGCAGCGCTGGCGCCATTTTATGGGAAAAACTCAGGCATGGTGCTCGACGGCCAAATCTGGCAGGTGACCGCCATCGCGTGAGTCACTCTGCGGAATTTCCAGTTACCAACGCAGTGCCTGCGCGGAAAAGCCTCCGCGTAATACGCGCCAACCCATTACGCGATGCCCACCTGTCGGGTCGAAGCGGATGAGACAGGGAAGCGCGGGCAACCTATGACATAATGCGCGCCGGCATCACCACCCACGGCTTTGCCATCAAAGACTGGGTTATCACCAGCCGGGCTCTGAGACAGGGTGCTCGCGCGAAACGCCTTCAAAAACAGGACGATCACAAACAGGACACACACCATGGATACGCAATCGCTTTTCTCTCTCGCCGGCCGAACCGCACTAGTGACGGGCGGTTCTCGTGGCATCGGTAAAATGATCGCAAGCGGTTTTATCGCCCAAGGTGCAAAGGTCTACATCTCCAGCCGCAAGGCGGATGTGTGCGAAGCGGTCGCGGCGGAACTGGGGCCAAACTGTATCGCGGTCCCTCAAGACATTTCGACAGTCGCGGGGTGTAAAGCGCTTGCCGCAACCATGGCTGAACATGAATCCGGCATCGATATTCTGGTGAACAACGCGGGTGCCGCCTGGGGCGAGGACTTTGAAACCTTCCCCGAGGCTGGTTGGGACAAAGTGATGAATCTCAATGTGAAGTCGATCTTTTTTCTGACCCAGGCCATGCACGGCTTGCTGAAAGCGGGAGCGTCCGCTGAACAGCCGGCAAAAGTTATCAACATCGCCTCTATCGACGGACTGCGCCTGAACCCCTGGGAAACCTACAGCTACCAAGCCTCCAAGGCGGCCGTGATTAATCTGACCAAGCGTCTCGCCGCGCGATTGGTAAAAGATGGGATTCTGGTGACGGGCATTGCGCCAGGGGCCTTCGCGTCAGAGATGAACAAAGCCGCGCGCGATCTTGGGGATATCGTCGGTCAGCATGTGCCCGCCGGACGTATTGGCAACGACGAAGACATGGCCGGTGTTGCGATCTATCTCGCCGCGCGCTCAGGTAACTATGTCGTAGGTGAGACTATCGCGGTTGACGGCGGCGTGGTGCACGCCTATCTCACGGACAGCTGGGA
>CAYQUE010000165.1:0-2675 GCA_964420615.1 uncultured Alteromonadaceae bacterium
AGGTAGTACACCACCGGGACCGGCCCTTCTGCTGCCTGCGGAGGTAAGTAGACCGCATAAATCATGTCGCAATTTAGCGACTCGGATCGGTGTTGAAAGCGATGCTGTTCGCCGCCAAAGCAGCGAACAGTGCTTAAGCAGTTTGATGCCATTAGAAGGTCACCACCGAGCGGATGCTCTTGCCTTCATGCATCAGGTCAAAGGCCGTATTGATTTCGGTGAGTGGCATGGTATGGGTAATCATCTCGTCGATATGGATTTTGCCTTCCATGTACCAGTCGACGATCTTGGGGACATCCGTCCGCCCGCGCGCGCCACCGAAAGCGGTGCCGCGCCATGAGCGACCGGTGACCAGCTGAAATGGTCGTGTGGCAATCTCCTGTCCCGCACCCGCCACGCCGATGATGCAGCTTTGGCCCCACCCCTTATGGCAGCACTCCAGCGCCTGGCGCATCACATTCACATTGCCGATACATTCAAAGCTGTAGTCAACGCCACCGCCCGTCATCTGAATCAAGTGATCCACGACATTGTCGACTTCACTGGGGTTTACAAAATCGGTCATGCCAAACTGCGTAGCCAGCGCCTTTTTATCAGCATTGAGGTCGACGCCAATAATGCGACGCGCACCAACTAGCTTGGCTCCTTGAATGACATTGAGGCCGATACCACCGAGGCCAAATACGGCGACGGTCGCACCGGGCTCAACTTTCATCGTGAAGGCGACCGCACCGATCCCGGTGGTCACGCCGCAGCCGATGTAGCAGATCTTGTCGAAGGGGGCGTCTTCTCTGACTTTGGCTACCGCAATCTCAGGTAGCACCGTGTAATTCGAGAACGTTGAGCAGCCCATGTAGTGCAGGATGGGTTCGCCATCTAAGGAAAATCTGCTAGTGCGGTCGGGCATTAAACCCTGCCCCTGAGTTTCTCGAATGGCTTGGCACAGATTTGTTTTAGGGTGCAGGCAGAAATCGCAGGTGCGGCACTCCGGCGTGTAAAGAGGGATCACATGGTCGCCGACCTTGAGATCCTTCACGCCCTCACCCACCTCGACAACAACACCCGCGCCCTCGTGCCCCAAGATGGCGGGGAACGCCCCCTCGGGATCATCGCCTGAGAGTGTGAAAGCGTCGGTATGGCAGACGCCCGTCGCCTTGATTTCAACCATGACTTCGCCGGCAGCAGGCCCCCCTACGTCTACTTCGGCAATCTCAAGCGGTTTGCCAGCTTCAAATGCGACGGCAGCACGACTCTTCATAGCGTCAACTCCTGTGAGTAATAGAGGGGTAGTATGCCTGAGCCAATGCTGGGGACCACCCCCCACCGCGGTGTTGTCACCGCCACAGTGCCCCAGTGACTCGCGCGTAAAGCTGGTTTACCGGGCTCTGGCCAAGGCATACTGAGCCGCGAGTACTGCCCACGGAAAAAGAGTCACTGCAAGCCATGGCCATCGAGCTCACTGAGCCACTCTGGGAACCGTCAGCCGAGCGTATTGCCGGCACCCAGTTGTCAGCGTTTATGTCGTACCTGCTGGAAACCACCGGCTTCGATGCGGATGGAGATTATTTTCGCCTGCACCAGTGGTCGGTAGCAGAGCCGCAACTGTTCTGGCGGGCGGTGTGGGATTTCACGGCCATTCAGGGGGAGCCGGGCGCGGTGGTTTGTGACGATCCGACCCGATTGCCCGGATGCCAATGGTTCCCTGAAGCCACGCTGAACTATGCCGAGAACTTGCTGCGCTTTACGGATGAGCGCGAGGCGTTGGTGCAAATTGACGAGGGTGCCGCGCGACGCAGTGTGACGTTTATCGAGTTGCGCGACCAGGTTGCCCAGCTGGCGAGCTGGATGCGCGAGCAGGGCATCAGCGCGGGCGATCGTGTCGCGGGCTTTATGCCCAACACGATAGAGGCGGTCGTCGCTATGCTCGCGACAACCAGCTTGGGTGGCGTCTGGTCCTCCTGCTCGCCCGATTTTGGTATTCAGGGCGCGGTTGATCGTTTTGGTCAGATTGCTCCGCGGCTTTTATTCACGGCTGATGGTTACCAATACAACGGCAAAGTCTGTGACTCACTGGGTAGGGCGGCGGAAATTAGCGCGGTGATTCCCGCAATAGAACACGTTGTGGTCGTGCCGCACCTGTCCAACACCTCGGCGATGACTGGCATTCGCAATGCGGTGTTGTGGCAGGTTTGTCTTGATCGGCCCGTCGCACCAATCCATTTTGAGCCACGCAGATTCAACGACCCACTGTTTATTCTTTATTCCTCCGGCACTACGGGTGTGCCGAAATGTATCGTGCACGGTGTGGGCGGCACACTGTTGCAGCATGCCAAGGAGCATATGCTCCATGCCGACATCAGTTCCCGGGATCGCTTTTTCTATTTCACCACCTGCGGCTGGATGATGTGGAACTGGTTGGTCAGCGGCTTGGCGCGCGGCGCCACCTTGGTGCTTTTTGATGGCTCTCCGTTCGCCCGAGACGGCCGGCGGTTGGTTGACGCGATCGACGAGGAGCAGATTTCCGTATTTGGTGTCGGCGCTAAATACCTCGGCGCCTTACAAAAATCTGGAATCGCTCCCGCTGAAAGTCACCAGCTCACCACGCTGAGGACAATGCTATCTACGGGTTCACCTTTGCCTCATGAGGGGTTTGCCTGGGTATATGAGGCCTTCAA
>CAYQUE010000166.1:0-2672 GCA_964420615.1 uncultured Alteromonadaceae bacterium
GGTGTGATGCCCTGGCGCTGAATCGTCGCGGCCAGTTGCTCTGCCAGCTCGATGGCGTGAGCCAGTGGAGTGCCGCCACCACCGGGCAGTGCGGCAAGCACTTTTTTCGCTCGAACCAGCGAGCGAGTTGGGGGTAGCAGCACGTCCGCCTCCGTGCCTTTAAACGCGATGAGGGCGACACTGTCTCTGCGGGAGTAGCAGTCGGTGAGCAATAGTTCGATGGCTCCTTTGGCTTCAGCCATACGGTGAAGCGCGGAGGAGCCCGACGCGTCAACCACAAAGACCGTCGCGGTTTCCTGCGGCTGCTTGAATCGAGTGACGCGGATATCGCTGGGCTGGATCCGGAGTTTCTTCGGTTCGCCGATGGGCTGGCGCAGGCGTTGCCAGGGCGCGGCGGCCCGCAGGGTCGCCATTAAATTGAGTTTGTAGCCCTCTCGCGGTGACCCCGGCATGGCCCCAATCGGTCGACCCCGCTGCTTATTTCGTTGCTGGGTTCCCGCTTTGCCGCCGCTTTTTTGCGGCGCATGGCGGGCCGCCGCACGCCCTTTGAGCTTGTCGAGCAACTGCTTCGGTAGGGTGGCGGCAATCGTTTCAATCAGCTGATCCTCTGGCGGCACCTGTTGTTGTTCTTGCTCGGCGCTGTTTTTACTCTCCTCGACGGGGGGGTCTGTGGATTCCTGGGGGGGATCAGCGGGAGCATCGGGAGGCAGTGGCAGCTGCGTCGCGCGATGGAGCATTCCTAGCCCGATTGCTCTATGCAGTTGTTCGTCGGAGACAGATTGCTCTTGCTCAAGCGCAGCGATAATTCGTGCGATCATCGCGGTTTGAAGCATCGCCCGGGGGGAATGAACCCCTAGCTGTATGCTTGCCACAGCAATCGTGCTCAGGGCGGCTTCGCCGAGCTCCACTGACTGCCACCGGCTGCGAGCATCGGCGATATCGGCAGCGGACCAGGGGCACAGCGCGAGGTCCCGTACGCTGATGCCGTCGAGCTCAATAGCGAGACCAAGACGCTCCAGCAGGGCGGCCTGGGGTTGTTCTTCCTCAGCTCCCTCGTCTAAAGCGATCACGCCAAAGGCGGCGTCAGCCTCTCGAGTCATGCCCTCGCGGGCTACCAAAATTTCACCCCGATCCAGACAGCTGCAAAGATGTGCGATGACCCGCCGGTCGGCGCGCTCCGCCATGCTGAGGATCAATGTCCCGCCGTGGCATTGGTTGACTAATCCCTGCTCCCAGCAGAGCGTATTGGTGGCCAGAGTGCGGGTGAGGTCAATACCGCCGATCAAGCGCGATTCGGCCACAGTACTCGGTACGCGTTTAATGGTGGCAGGATCCAGGAGCGTGCCCAGTTCGTCCAGTAGACTGTCCCGTATGGGGCCGGGAGCACTACGAACGGTTATCCCGCCCAGAGCGTGGCGGGCTGTGGCGTACACTGCCAGAGCCACCAGCGCAAGCTGCCAGCGTTGCGCACCATCTGACCCAGCGGTCGACATCTTCAGCCCATGCTCTCCAGCGCGCGCTCAATCCGCACATCGCTGGTTGACTCATCCAGTGGATCCCGGCGCAGGCGATGGCGCAGTACTAGACCCGATACATTCCGCAGGTGGGAAGGCGTCACCGATTCTTGGCTGTGTAGGGCGGCTAGGGCGCGGCCAGCGCGCAACAGCGTGAGCTCTCCACGAAGGCCGTCAGTGCCCAATTTCATGCACAGTTCCGCCGCGAACTCGAGGGCTTCATCGGGGGTTTCGATCTCTGTGACTAGGGCTCGCGCTGCCTCGATGATCTTTCGTTGCGCGGTTTCTTTCCGGCGCCATTTTTTGATAAAGCCCGCCCTGTCACGCTCAAAAGCATCTCTCAACTTTATGATGTTTACACGATCCTTGATATCCATGGGCGTTGTCACATCGACCGATAGACCAAATCGATCGAGAAGCTGGGGTCGTAGCTCGCCTTCCTCCGGATTACCGCTACCGACCAGCACGAAACGCGCGGGATGCTTTATGCTCAGGCCCTCTCGTTCCACCAGGTTTTCGCCAGAGGCGGCCACGTCGAGTAGCGCGTCTACGATGTGATCTTCGAGCAGATTAACCTCGTCGATATAAAGGAAGCCCCGGTGCGCTCGCGCCAGTAGACCCGGTTCGAAGGCCTTTTCCCCCGCGTGTAGCGCTCGCTCTATATCGAGGGCGCCCACCACGCGATCTTCAGTCGCCCCAAGCGGCAGATCAACAACGGGTATGGTGATGGACTTGGCTGACAGTTTGTCCTTGGGGCCGGCACACGCCTGGCACAAGCCTGTGTTGGCGGCAGCTGGATCGCAGTTGTAGGGGCAATTCGCTACCGCGTCTATTTTTGGCAGCAGCGCGGCGAGGGCGCGTATCGCGGTGGATTTCCCAGTACCCCGGTCCCCCATAACCAAAACGCCACCAACCCCTTGGTCGACGGCGGCGATCATTAATGCCTGTTTCATGGCGTCCTGCGCCACGATGGCCGTAAATGGGTAGGCTAAAGCCATAGCACGTGAGTCCCCCAGCTAACGATACCTTGAAGTGTAAACCAGAAATAACATTACATGTGTACTCACTTTGGGACATAATTGATCGAGTTGAGGGGGTGTGAGATGGCGCTAAGCAAAGCGATTGATGCGGATCTGCAGGAGGTCAGCCTTGGGCCTT
>CAYQUE010000167.1:0-2647 GCA_964420615.1 uncultured Alteromonadaceae bacterium
CGGACGGCGTTCTCATTGGCTTCTTTCAGCACTGCGTCAGTAACAGAATTGTTTAGCGCGGCTAGTGCCACCATAATGGCGCCGCCGACAATGCCGGCCACACCAAACCAAGGGTGGAACAGGAACATCACAATGATGTAGACCGGAAACCAAGGCGCGTCAAAAAATGCAAACAGGCCGTTACCGCCGATGAATTGCCTTAGGGAGGTTAGATCGCTCACCGGCTGGGCATTGCTGACCATTCCCCCTGACAACAGAGATCTTTTAAAGGTGGCGTCAGTGACTCGTCTGCGCAGTCTTTCCTCGAGCTTGTTGCTTAGCCCGATCAGTAACCTACTCCTGACCCACTCAAACCCTCCGACTGCAAGCAGCAATGCAATCATCAAAAGAGTGAGCATTGCTAGAGTCGAAAGGCTGCCGCTCGTTACCACCCTGTCATAAACAGTGAGCATGTAAATAATGGGAGTTAGTAGGAGCAAGTTGATGGCAGCACTGAACAGCCCCGCGTAGACAACATGCTCTCTGCATGCGTCTAGGCTCTGCCGTAACTCGTTCCGGGATTCATGTTTGGCGGTCATGCTCATAATATTCTCTGTAGTAAGCCACGTATATTGGGTCTCGGGGCCGCTAATTCAATCTCTGGCCTAGGTTTCATCAGAGTCGTTGCTGTCCTCAGCGAGCGCCTTGAGTTTATTGGGGTGGACTATTATTAGAGAGGACGAGCCGTTGCGTTTTACTATCTGCCGATTTTGTAATGTCTGAAATACTCGGGTAACACTTTCCCGGCTAATGCTGAGCATGTTCGCTATTTCGAGATGGGTAGGTGGATTCGCGATTTGTATCTCTGTGTCTGTTTGCGCACTTCGGCGTGAACCATTACACAGCATCCATAACTGGCAGCATACTCGCTGCTGGATATTAGGGATTGCGAGTAAAGAGCGCTGGTATGTCAGGTATCTAACTCTTGAGGCGAGCTTGTTGCCTAAAGTGTTCATGACGCTGGGAAACTCGAGCATTATCTCCTTAAGGTTGGCGCACGGGACCTTAACGACTAAAGATTGAGAAGAGGCAATAACATAGTTTGACTGGGAAATTTCATCAAACAGCACAATCTCTCCACAAAAATCTCCTGGCTCGACGAAGAACAGGCCGACCTCCCTACCGTCGATGGTGAAGTCAACTCCCTGGAGCCTCCCCTCGAACAGGAAACATATCGAGTCAGCGTTGGCCTCGGGGTCAATGACTACACCGCGTCTGGAGTACTTCTCCGCCTTGCACAGCGGAGCCAGCTCGATGAGAAGCTCATTGGGAAGTGGCTTAAACAGGGGAAATGCACCCAGCAGGTCGGGCGTGACGTCCATGGAATAGTTGATGTTCCTTTTTATCAGGAGCTGCAGGCGCCGTTGACTATCTCAAGAGTATAAGTGCCTGATGCTTAAAGGTAAATTGGAGTAATCGCTACAAATGTGACCGACGTCACCTGACTTCAGCGATTCTTGAAGCTATATTCCCGCAGTCAGCATGCTAATTGTGAATTGTGCGATATGAATAGACATCCGTTTTTTCAGTTGGGGCCCCGGGTTCTGGCAGCGATCTTGGTCATGTGTCTCCCAATCGCCGAGCTGACTTCCGCGCCTAATATGATCGAGCCAGTCGGAGAGGTGGCACTGGTGCTCGGTCAGGCCACTGTGATCAACTCGAAAGGCGATATTGCCGACCTCTCACGAGGTTCGCTTGTGTTCGAGGGCAGCCGCATAGAAACGGCTTCCAACGGCCATGTGCACATTAGATTTGTTGACGAAGCTTTGTTAAGCGTCAGGCCCAATAGCACCCTGGAAATAGAAGTCTACCGCTTCGACATCGATAATCCAGGATCCTCTGCAGTCAAGCTAAACTTGGATGAGGGGGTTGCTCGCGCTATTTCCGGCAAGGCTTCGAAGGCAGCACGCCAGCGTTTCAGACTTAACACACCGGTAGCTGCGATTGGAGTTCGGGGCACTGACTTTGTGGTTGGTGCGGACTCCGGGCAGACACGGGCTCTGGTAAACGAGGGCGCGATCTTTATCGCGCCGTTTTCGGGGACTTGTTCAGAAGACGGACTGGGCCCCTGCACGGGGGATGGACTGGAGCTGATGCGCGACGGTCTGCAGCTTGCTTCTCTCGAGTCAGGGCAATCGCTCCCCACCTTGCTGGCCGGTCAGAATATAAGGGAGCCTGGCGCTCTCCAAAGGCAAATACAGCGTTTGACTGCACCCGAGATCCTCCCTGCAGAAGCGATTGCGTCCAACTCTGAAGACGAGGTTGAGGGGTCCTCCGAAGGCCTAAACAACGAGGTGTATCTTGAGGCTGTTACCTCTCCAGCAGTTCGTGCCGGCGCAGCGGTTGCAGCAGCCAAGGCGTCGACAACGGATTTTCTGCCCGTAGATCCGATTGTTGTTTCTCCGGCGGGGCAAGTGCAGGGCTTCGACTACACCCCACCATCAAAACTCACCGCCACATCACTTAGCGATCGTCAGTTGGTATGGGGTTACTACGGCGCAATCCCATCCTCAGCCAATCGCCTTGCGCTGAGTTTCACGGAAGCGAGTGAATCAAGGCGTGTCTCTGTCGGCAATCTCAGCTACGGGTTATTTAGACGGGATGCCAA
>CAYQUE010000168.1:0-2639 GCA_964420615.1 uncultured Alteromonadaceae bacterium
CACCGACCACAACACCCATGGCCGCCACCAACCACATGACCAACACCAATGCAGCACCACTTTGATCGCCCGCTCGTCTCATCGCCTCATCTCATAGCCATCAAACGCAACGACCAGAGGAGGCCAAGGGCCATCCTCCAACTCCCACTCAACGATCACTCCTGGAGGCAGTTCGGCATTGAGCGAATCGTCGTTATCCGAGGTTTCGAGCGCTCCCGGGTCTGCCGCCACCTCAACGCGAAAACGCTTAACGCCCTCTATCAACATCTCCGACGGAACCACTCCGCCCCAATCGGGGTCGGTGTCTGCTCGCTCTGCTGCATCCCCATCTGGAATGGCGAAGTCGAGCATTAAGGCATCACCCGCATGACGCAGTCGCAACCACACCAACCCTGCTGCGGCACCCACTCGATCTAGCGGTGCCAACCAGCTAATCTCGTTCGGCGCCACATGTAACGTCCCTGAGTAGGGTGAATAGGCTTCCCGCAAAACGTGTCGCAAAAAGTAGCTGACCTCCCGCAGTCGCGCCGTCCGATCGGCGGACTGTTCAACCGCGGTATAGGTCGTCGCAAACATTCTCAATGAAGCAGACAACGCTAACATCACCAGCGAGAGCACCACCGCCGATATCATCACCTCGACCAACGTCATTCCCGACTCACGACGCATCACTCACCCCATCATTCACCCGGGTGGCGGTTCTCAGACTAACCACGCGTGAGCCCCCTTCTCCGGGCCAG
This sequence comes from uncultured Alteromonadaceae bacterium, assembly GCA_964420615.1. GTDB lineage: Bacteria > Pseudomonadota > Gammaproteobacteria > Pseudomonadales > Halieaceae > Luminiphilus. The sequence continues at coordinate 741 of CAYQUE010000168.1, forward strand.
CTAACCTCAACACGCACCCAGCCGATACCGGCGTCTTCGCGGTCCGGAATCAGCTCGACCCAGCCCCGCCACTGGTAATCACCAAAGCTACCAGCTGTGGTGTCGCCAGTGCTCGGCCTACTGATGACGAACGCATCCAGCTCTGACTCAGCCAGCGTCGTGGCGATTGCGTATTCGGCAGAGACGCGAGCATTACGGGTTGCCCCCGAGGCGGCTTGGTAAAGTGCGCCCAAGGCCAATCCCAGTACCGCCAGCGCCGCCAACATCTCGACCAGAGAAAACCCCCGCGCGCGAGGGGCCAATTTGTCGCGCCCGGCAGAATTTTCTCGGGTCATCACGCTCATCGCATGGCCCTCTGGGTGACGTCACCCATCAGCCAGCCCACTTGCACCAACGTTTCCGCGCCGCCGGGTCCCACAATCTCGATATCCCCACCGGTCGAACCGCCAAAGGGATAAAAGCGAATCGCGGCAATCCCCCGCCCCGGACTTATTTCAGCCGCACTGGTTACAACTAAATCGATGGAGCCGGGCAATCCTAGAGCACCCGTTTCGCTGCCCGATATCTCCAAGGTTTTGCGATCTGGATCGATAAGCAGATCCACAGGCTGACCAGAGCGTGCGGACTGACGTCGGGCGCTTTGAGCAGCCGCCATAACATCGCGCACCGCACCTCGATAGGCCAGCGACTCGGACAAGGCGCCAAGATTGGGCAATGCTATAGCGAACAACAGCCCAGCAATGACCATTACCAGCGTAATTTCGATCAGTGTGAATCCGTTAGAACACCGCATCATGACATTTTGCTAACTGGTTATGTCGGCGTCTTCGCCGGCGCCGCCGCTACGGCCGTCGGCGCCGTAGGAAATGATCTCGGGCATGCCACCCGAATAGCGATATTGATATGCGTTGCCCCATGGGTCATCAGGCAATTCGCCTTTTTTGAGATAAGGGCCGTTCCAACCAGTCGCGCCAGAGGGTTCCCGAACCAGCGCATCAAGGCCTTGATCGTTACTGGGGAATTTCCCAACATCCAATTTGTAGAGCTCTAACGCTTGCTCAAGGTCACTAATTTGAATTGCGGCAGACTTCGATTTTGCGCCACCCAACTGGTTGAGAACCTGAGGCCCGACTAGCGCAGCCAGCATGCCAAGAATCGCCAGCACAACGAGTAGCTCGACCAAGGTAAAACCACCCAATTTTGCTCTTCGCTTCTCTATATGCATAACCTTCCAGTCCCTCATTGAATTGATAAATTCGGATCTTTTACGACACCGCCTAACTCAGAATGCCATGGTATTGACGGACAAGATGCCCATCAAAATGCCCATAATGATCACTGCAATAAGCCCACCCATTCCCAGAATCAGCGCGGGTTCCAACAGTGTGAGCGCCCGCTTGACGTCGGCCTCTACCTCGGCCTCGTAAACCTGGGCCAGCTCCAGCAACATCTTGTCGAGGCGGCCCGACTCCTCGCCCACAAGCACCATTTGCACGGCTAAAGGCGAAAACACCTCAGGTTGCATCGCATGAGAGAGGCGCTCCCCTCGCTTTATCGCAGGCGCTAGATCATTGAGGTGGCGTTTGAGCACCGTGTTACCAACAGTACCACTGGCAATATCTGTCGCCTTCAGGATGGCGACGCCATTGCCTAACAATGTCCCCATTGTTCGAGCGAATCGGGAAACTTCGAATTTTTGTATCAACTGGCCTAATATGGGGGCGGCCAGCGCACGAACGTCGAGCCAGCTTCTGCCATCCGGGGTCGCCAGCCAACGCCGAATTATGGAGGCGCCGCCGGCAATCAGTATCGCCATGAGCCACCACCATCGAGCGACCAGATCACCCAGCGCGATGATGACCGCTGTTAGCAATGGCAAGCCATCGCCCATTTCCTCGA
>CAYQUE010000169.1:0-2629 GCA_964420615.1 uncultured Alteromonadaceae bacterium
ACGCCGCACTTCGCGGTGAAATCATCAAACTCATGCGCGGCGACGGATTCCATGACTTCCTCACATCGGGAGCCAACGACCAGCTCCTGACGGACGGCCTCATGGTTCGTGGAGATGGGGGAATAGAATTCGATTACGATCCCCAAGAGCGCTATCCCGCCTTCAGTGCATTTGCCAACGCCCTGCCAGAGAGTAAACCGCAGTCATACGACCAGCAATACGAATATCTCTATGAAAAAGAGGCTTGGTGGGATCTCGATTGGACCGCACGACAGGAGCCTCTGGAACTCATCGCATACGTTGTAATGAGTAACCAGTCCTACAAAGAGATCTTGACAGCGAACTACACCATGGTGAACCCGGTCAGCAACATCGCTTTTCGATCGGGTTTGAGTTTCGAGGCTGAATACCCCACGTCTGGTGGGCTTTATTCGCGGAAGCTCCTGAGTAACTTCAAGCCAGGGCGCAATCATGGGTACGTGCTCCACAAGGGCGACTATTCCTATGACTATGAAGACGTCAAAATCGAGTCATTCGACAGCTATCAAGACTGGCCTCACGTAGGGATCCTGAGCACACACGCCTGGTTGAACCGCTACCCCTCCACCGATACGAATCGCAACCGCGCGCGAGCTCGCTGGACTTACTATCACTTTCTAGGGGTAGATATTGAAAAATCTGCCCCAAGAACCACTGACCCTGTCGCCCTTGCCGACACCAACAACCCCACGATGAATAATCCCGCCTGCACGGTTTGTCACGAGCGTCTTGACCCGGTGGCGGGGGCTTATCAAGTTTTTGGAGACGCGGGCAATTATCTTGACCAATGGGAGGGCTTAGACTCCTTGTCCGAAACTTACAAGTTCCCGCACCGGTTTGGGGGTGATCGCGAGGACACCCCCTATCAGGAAGGGGATACTTGGTATCGCGATATGCGCGCGCCGGGCTTCGAAGGAAAGACCGCGCCAAAGGATGAGGACTCGCTACGATGGTTAGCGCAGCAAATCGTCGAAGACCCCCGGTTTGCGAGCGCGACGGTCGATTTTTGGTGGCCAGCAGTCTACGGCAGCGACCCGCTCATTGCGCCTGAGGACCCAGCATCGCCTGACTATAAGCAAGACCTCAGGGCATTTAATGCACAGGCAGCGTTGAAAAGAAAACTAACCCAAGATTTTATCGCCTCGGATTATCGACTGAAGTCGCTCCTGGCTGACATGATCATGGCGCCCTGGTATCGGTCGGAGATCCCAAGCTCCTTGATTGAGAGCGGCGATAGAGATGCAGAATTAAAGACTATCGGCAGAGGGCGACTTCTTACTCCAAGAGAGCTTGACAACAAGAACACTGCCGTATTCGGCCTAACGTGGTTTGAAGAAAGGACAGGGAATACCGAAAATGCCACTCTTGAGGGAGGCGGACAGAACGTATACGACCTGAGTGCGCTTCATAGAAGAAGAAACGACCAGATTGGCTACAATCTTTTTTACGGAGGCATAGATGGGGCGTCCATGACAAAGCGCAACCGAGACTTGACGCCGCTCATGGTGAACCTCAGCAAGCAAATGTCGGTGGATCTCGCATGCCAGGCGGTGGCCTATGATTTTTCACTTTCGCAAAGTGAAAGGGTCATGTTTACCGAGGTTGAGAGAGATACTTTCCCGGGGAATATCGCAAGCCAATATGTGGACCTACCAGGAAGGGTGGCCGACAGTGACAGCTGGCTAGCGCAGGAGCCAATTATTATCGACGCGGCGCACCCTGGAGGCATGCTACGAATGCAGATGAGCGATTTAACAGCTTACCCTTTCGAAAGTATTGACGGCGCCGGGGCCTTTGCGCAACTAGCACTAGCAGACTTAACTTTGCGAATAGGTGGCGAGGAGCAACTGCACCTGACAGGCGCACAATTCCCTGAAAAGGCAGGTTTTAGCTCGGCCATCTGGATCGATCCCGATAATGGAAAACGCGATATGTTCGGCCGAACAATTAACGACACTTGGGCGCTAGAGCCCGGGGGCTGGATGGCGCTGGAGGTCGAGTTACCCGAGGGAGACTATGAAATCGAGGTGAAATTTGCGACACGTCTGAGCGACAATAATATGAATGAGGCCGTGCGCGGGCACATAGCGATGACGTCAGAGAGCGCCATGGGGCGTGACGCATCTACGCAAGCGATTGAGAGGCAAATCGCCAGACTTTATCTCCGCGCTACCAATACAAGGTTGTCTGATGCGCAGGTTAAGCATTTAGCTTCGGCGCTCATTGGTTATGCAAATCGTGAATTTGCGAGAGAGCATGAGCGGTACAACGACTTAAAGTGGAACAGCGGGCAAAATTGGTGCGTTGACTGGGGCCTGTTTTCGATTGGAGGAAAGATTAGAAAAAACCCCTCTCTGGCGCATACCCGTTACAACGATCCGAGAGCTATGGTGAGGGCTTGGACAATGCTGACTCAGCACCTTATGAGTAGCTTTGGGTATCTGCATGACTGACAGCTCTCCAGCCAATTCGATCCTGCCTACCAAGCTGTGCTCGAGCGCTTGATTGGGAATGCCAAGGAGGCTGCAAGAGGACGGCCGTGATGCACAGGAGAAGGTTTCTTAAAGCCGCCACCACCGGACTCCTGCTG
>CAYQUE010000170.1:0-2612 GCA_964420615.1 uncultured Alteromonadaceae bacterium
GTACAGCGGACGAATCTTCATGGGTTTAACTCTCCAAAGTTGTCGATTTCGCTAGCTCGCCCTCTCGGGCTTAACCCCTGTATGGGGGCAGGGATGCGCATTTCAAGGGATTTTTTAGCACTCTGCAAGGGAGAGTGCTAAAAAAATGACAAATCGACCTCAAAAAGCCCAAATAGGTGGCAAAAACGTCCTAATTTGATGAATCAGGGGGTTTGTAGTTAGAGGAATGCTCGAGATGATCAGTGGTGTCTTTAACCGCGAACTCCCCCTCGATGACGTCTCCTTGTCCGGGGGGTGAGGCGGCGCGGAACTCTGAGGCACTGACACGGGGTATCCACAGTGCCGCGGCGAGTCGCCTGAGCGGCGCAATGAGAACAAGCACCGCCAACAGATCAGACACCAACCCCGGTATCGCCAACAACAAGCCCGACAGCATCATGGCAAAATCTGCCATCAGGAGCTGCTGCGGGAGCGTGCCCCCAGCACTGGCTTGCGCTACACGTTCGAGACTATTGGCGCCCGCCCAGCGCATGAGGGCACCTCCCAGTACCATTGCGCACAGCACCCAGAGCATGGCAACGGCAGGGCTGACCTCAATACCCAGCTGAATCAGGCTCCATAGCTCGAGCCAGGGATACAAAAAGAGCAGCCACCTCAACGCAGTGCACCGCTGATAGGAGCCGCTTCTTGCCAATCAACCCTGTTTGTTGGGGCCTGTCGCGGCGGAGTGGTGATGTCGGCGGTGAGAGCCTCGGTCACCCACCCGTCCGGCGCCAGTTTAATGCGATCAACCACCCTCAGCCTCCCTAGTCGCTGAGACCTTCCACGGCGCAATCCAATGCAGTAGCGCGAGACCGGGTAGCGCAAGCGCGGTGCAGAACAGAAAAAACATGACCCAACCCAGCTCCTCCACCAGCCAACCGGTTGACGCATTGGCGAGGCTGCGGGGCACTGCCGTTAGCGAAGTGAACAAAGCAAATTGGGTCGCCGCGAAGGTCTTACTCGATTCCCGCGCAATAAACGCCGTGAGTGCAGCCGTACCCAGCCCCACGCCCAGATACTCAAAAGCGATCACCACGGCCAACAACCACAGCTCGGGCCCGACCGCCGCAAGCACCGCAAACCCGGGAATACTGATCATCTGGATCACACCGAAGATCCACAGCGAGCGGTTGATACCCAACTTCAGCATCCAAAACCCACCGAGCAATCCGCCAATAATAGAGGGCCAAAGTGCCGCATGCTTCGCCACCCAACCGATCTCTGTCATCGAAAAGCCGATATCCAGATAAAAAGGCATGGCCAACGCAGTAGCCATGTTATCTCCGAGCTTGAAGGCAACCATAAAAAAGAGAATCAGGGCGAGATCGCGCCAACCGCGGCGCGCCACGTATTCCTGGAAAGGCTCCAGAACGGTCGCCCTAAAACCGGTATTCGCGGGCGGTGCGCGGTAAGGCTCGCTGATAAATAACGACAGCAGCACCCCCACCAACATGAAACTGGCAGTGATCCAGAACACCCAGAGCCACGGCAATTGATCTGCAAGGATCAACGAGAGCGAGCCCGGCACCAAACCGGCGATACGATAGGCCTGCACATGCACCGAATTGCCCAAGCCCAGTTCTTCATCAGGCAACAGTTCTCGGCGATAGGCATCAATGGCGATATCTTGTGTCGCGCTGAACAGGGCTATTGCTACCGAGAGGGACACCACCCAGCTCAGATTCAGTGCCGGGTCAACATAGCCCAATGCACCAATTGACCCGATAAGCAGTATTTGCGTGAGAAGCATCCAGCCCCGACGTAAACCAAGGGGCAGAACCCAACGATCCAATAGGGGCGCCCAAACAAACTTCCAGGCGTAGGGCAGGCCGACCAACGAAAACAGGCCAATCTCGACCAGCGACACCTCTGATGAGCGCAACCAAGCCGGGATCAGTTGAATCAGGATATACAGCGGTAAGCCGGAGGCAAAGCCGGTAAAGATGCAAATCAGGATGCGGCGGTTGAGGATAGCGCGCATGGTCATGTCATGAACGGAGCTCGACAATGGCTCAGCTCAAGTCTCAGCTACAGAAAGAGACATGACAACAAGCACAGGGAGGGAGATCAAAATAAGGTAAGACATCAGGCGTACCCAAAGGATGCCATCAGGTCGCCCAGCTGGGCTTTGACCGTCTGCACCTCTTCCGCCGTCAGCGCGCTTTCGTAGAGATTTTTTTCGGGATGGACGCCATCCAATTGCCACCGGGTCTCGTCAACAGGTTCACCGAGAAACTCCAGCAGCGCGGTCAGCGTAGCCCGCGGATCGGCGGTCAACGACTCATAGGTCATCGTATGGATTCGCTCAGGCCAGGCCATTGCGAACTGATTCGCAATCGATACCGCCTCCAACCACGTGTTGATAGCGCCCTGCAAAGAATGCTGCGCCATGACCTTGCCCGCTTTGAGGCTTGCGACCACATTGAGGGGGTGCCGAACAATCTGCACAAACTTGGCGTCGGGGTACACCGCGCTGAGCAACAACATCCCGTAGATATTTTGCGGCGTCTTATCGAACCATCGACCACCGGCAACACCCTTGGACTCAAAAAACAGCCTGGCGTAACCAT
>CAYQUE010000171.1:0-2588 GCA_964420615.1 uncultured Alteromonadaceae bacterium
CCCGCATCGACAAGGCCACGCGCACCAACGAGTGGGTGGATGCCCACGAGCGGCTTGGACGTAATCGCTGAGGCATGTCGCCCTGACACCGCCACAGTTGACTGAGCACCAGCATTAATGAACACCACTACTTAAAAGTCGCTGGGGCCCTTTCACTCTTTGCTATAGTCAACGCCAGAGGTGATCTATGAAATTCAAGCGATCCGCGGTGGGTGGATTATTAGCCTTACTTTTGCTTGCAGCTCCCGCAATCGGAGAGGACGTAGGGGTCATGGCGCCCGGATTTTCACTCCCGGCCATCGCCAATGCCACGGGCACCATCGACTTGGATGCCTTGCGTGGAGACGTTGTTTATCTCGACTTCTGGGCATCCTGGTGCGGCCCCTGCAGGCTTTCACTCCCGGCGCTGGATGGGCTCTATCAAGAGCTACAGGACCAGGGTCTTCACGTTGTTGCAGTGAGCGTGGATGTCGTCGAGGAGGATTCGCTGGACTTTCTCGCGCGCTATCCCGTGACCTACCCCGTCGCGATAGATACCACGGGCGATACCGCTCGATCCTTCGCGGTCAATGGCATGCCCTCGGGCTATCTCATCGACCGCTCTGGCACGGTGCAATCTGTGCACGTCGGATTCAAGCGAGGCGATGAAGAATCATTACGCCATGAAATCTTGGAGCTTCTTGCACCGTGAAAACCGTTTTATTCAATACAGCGCTCTTTATGTTGCCCCTCTGGCTTCATGGCTGTACCACCATAGAACCGGTAGCAGCTTGGGAACGAGGCTACCTCGCTGATCCTGCGATGCAGTGGGAGCGAGGTAAACGTGAGGCTAAATTTGCAGGGCATGTCTACACGAGCAAGGAAGCCTCATCGGGGGGAGCCGGAGCCGCTGGCGGTGGTTGCGGCTGTAACTAAGGGATCGGTATGAGCAAGCTGATTGCGTTGCGCACTGACTCAAGACTCGTTAAATCCCTCGGTGCAACCCTGACCGCACTACCCGCCTATCAGTCAGCGCTTGCCGATGCGCCGCCTGCCTTCACCGAAGTTGGTCTGCGCTACAGTCACTACAGCGAAGACAGCTTGCCCGAAGATAGCGTCATCTTTGGGTCCAGGTCTCGCTACGACATAGATGTTACCCAGCTCTGGATCGAAGCGCCGGTTGGCGGTGCTTGGTCGATCGCTCTCGACGTGCAAAACGATGCGATGAGTGGTGCCTCACCGTGGTTTGTCGGCTTGGGCCTCGACGGCGAGCCGGGCGTCATTATGAGCGGCGCAAGTATTCAGGATAATCGCGTGGAGGTCGGCGTAACCACTCGCTACTTCTGGGCTGACGGCAATGCCGGCCTTGCGATTTCGCACTCCGACGAGGATGACTACGAGGCTCTTTCATTTGCTTTTGATGTGGCCTGGAACAGCGCCGATAACTCGAGGACATGGACCGCGAGTGCGAGCAGTTCGAATGACACCGTCAGCCCGGTAAAAGAGAGGATTCCGGTTTTTATTGATGAGGAGTCTCTGAATACCCAGTCGATATATTTTGGGGTGAGTCAGATTCTCTCCCAAACAAGGATAGCCCGCATTGGCCTTAGCTACACCCAAAGTGATGGGTATCTTACGGATCCCTATAAATTTGCCGACCGCCGCCCCGACACCCACGACAAATGGACCCTGTCGGCGGGCTATCGGCAGTTTATGGTCAATATGGATGCCGCTTTGCAGGCGGACTACCGCTACTACCACGACGACTGGGGAACCGACTCGCACACTCTCGAAATTGGCTGGCATCAAAATCTCGGGAACCACATTTTGGCGCCCTATTTACGTTACTACACGCAGGGAGAAGCCGATTTCTTCTCTCCTATCGCGGATCGTAGCCAGGCCTTTTACGCCGACGATTATCGTCTTTCCTCATACGGTGCATTGACCGCGGGGGTCCGCTGGACCGTACAGCTCGGCGACTGGGGCATCGAGGCACAAGCGGAACGATACCGCTCAAGTAATGACTGGGGCCTCTTTGACGGCGACGCTGCTCCCGCGCTCGTTGACTTCTGGCGCGCCACGGTTGGACTTAGCTGGCGCTTTGACTGAAGCTCTCGCGTGCACCCAAAGCCAGTTTGTCCTCATGGGTGGGCCTGCCACTGTCCTGGTCGTGCATTCACCACAAGACGTGACGAACGTGAAGCGGCTACTCACTGATGTCGAGCGGCGACTCAAAGAACTCGAACAAAAATGGAGCCGATACAAGCCTGACAGCCTAATAAGCTTGATTAACGCTCGCGCGGGGTCCGGCACCGCCACCGAAGTCGATGCAGAGACTTATCATCTTCTCGAGGTCTGTCGGACGCTCTGGACTGAAAGCAACGGCCTGTTCGACCCGACGGCCGGCGTGCTTCGTCACGTATGGGATTTCCAACGTGGAACCTTGCTCGAGCCCGAGAAGCTCGCAGCACTGTTGCAATGTATTGGTTTTGATCGGGTCATTCTCTCAAACAACACTGTGCAGCTTGAAATACCCCATGCGGAGCTTGATCTAGGCGGGGTGGGTAAAGAATATGCTGCGGACGTGGCCGCTGCCATGCTGCGGGAGG
>CAYQUE010000172.1:0-2578 GCA_964420615.1 uncultured Alteromonadaceae bacterium
CCGCGCCACAAGCCTTGTCGGCGGATGCCGCGATCAAGCTCTGCGACGCCTACCTCGACGGTCTGACGCGGGGCGACGTAGAGAGCGTGCTTGCGCTATTTGCGGATGACGCCACGATTGAAGATCCGGTCGGGACCGACATTAAACGCGGCGCAGAAGCGCTGCGAGCGTTTTATCAAATTGCCTGCCACTCCATTACTGAGGCCGTGCGACAGGGTCCGCCGCGGGTGGCTGGCACCCACGTTGCCTTTGCCTTTGTCGCGACAATCGGACACGGCCCTGACGCGATGCAGATCGACATTATCGATATCTTTGAATGTGATGCCTCGGGCAAAGTGGCGGCTATGCGCGCCTACTGGGGCCCGGAAAATATGCGGGCTCACAGCGCGTGAGAAATCCTTCAGCGCTCGCGGGAGAATGATCTAAGGCAGAGTGTCCTAGGGTTTCGGCGTCGCAGAGGTTGTCTTCAAGAGTAAGTGACTACGCTCTTGAGAATCAGACTTACCAACATCGATTGTCGGGACACGCCGGTCTTGGCAAAAATCGATCTGAGCTGCGCGCGGGCGGTGTTGCGCGCAATCCCGAGCTCAGCGGCGGCTTGATCCAGATTCGCGCCCTCTGCGAGCAACTTCGACAAGCTAACTTCTGCTTTCGTCAGACCATACAGCGACATCAGGATGCGGGTGTCGATTTCGTAACTGCGCTCGGGCTCATTGATAAAAACGATCATGTGCGGGGTGTGGCCCGGCTCCACCGTTTTATCGATCATCATGGGCTTGATGAGCAGCTCGAGGTCGGCCTTGCCGGACGGTCGGTCTACCGACAGAGCATTGGTGGGGGCAGGGGCCTGCTCTCGCTGGGCCGCAGCGATCGCCTCGATATACTCCTGCAACTTTGCCCGGGCTGCTGGACTCTCCAGGTGAATCTGCTCATTGACAATGGAGAGACCATCTTTTTCTCGAACCAGTGAATCTGCGACGGTATTGCGCGTCACGATCTTGCCCCGCTCATCCAGCGTGATCACGCCGACGGACTGCCTGACAAATGTTGAGCTGTAAAGGCGCCGCTCCTTATCCATTTGTATAAGCTGCATGCCATTGGCAACGGCTCGTTGAATATGGCTCGCGAGCAGCTCCAGAAAGTCGCGTTCCGGTGTGCCAAAGTTTTCTGCGCTTTTTGGTCGACAGAAGCGCACGCTGAAGCGTTGGCCATTGGCATTACGTAAATCGACGCCGATCATGTGATAGATATCAATCGGGGCCATGCAAAAATGATAGAGATCGGTTTGCTCGAGTGATTGGTAGGACACGCACTCATCGAGAGACACCACTTTTCCCCAAGGCAAATTGGTCATGAGATTGGACGTGTAATAGCGATCGGTGTAGGGGTTGTTGTGATCGTCTACAAAGGTTTTAGCCAGCTGTTCCGAGGAGACGAAGAGCAAACCCCCATCGTCACCCTGTGGTTCACGCATAGTGATGGAGCCAAAGCTGGCATCGATCATGTGTCGGGTTTCGGTCAGAAAGGCGTTGTAAGGGTCCTCCTCGATGTGACCATCGTAGAGATGCCCTAATAGCTTTGAGAAATCTGTCAGATCGGCTTCTTTCATGCGGGGCGTATGATAGCACCGCTTATTGGCCTCCCAAGCCGGGCTAGGCTTAATCCTAAGGCTGGCCGCTGAAACCCATAAAATCGACACAGCGTCGATTAAATTCGCCGGGGTACTCCGTCATGACCCAGTGGCCGCATCGATTGAAGATCTCCGCCTGAACGGATGGGCAGTTTTCCAATAGTTTCCATGTGCCCGATACCGGGCAAAAAAGATCGTCAGTGCCCCAGAAAACTAATACCCGGTGCTGAATCTCTTTTAGACGGTCAGTGAGATCGGGTATGGCCATAGTGGCTAGCACGTGGGCGTTTTGAGTTTGCAGCGTCAGCCAACGCTCATCGACCAACTCGTCGTCGACCAATGCCGGATCGAAGACCAGCAGTGTCAGGAGATTTGCCAGCACATCGCGGGTGAATTCGGGGGATCCCATCGGGTGCTTCACCATTTCCTGAATGCCTAGCATGGCGAAGTAGTCCGCTTTGGCCTCGATGCCCCCGGGTGCCATGAGGATGAGTTGCTTAACCCGCTCTGGATGATCCAGCGCCGCGCCAAGTGCGACGGCGCCGCCCAGCGAGTTTCCTACAAGCGTGGCGGTCTCAATTTGCAGCGCATCCATCAGTGCAATAAGACCCGACACAAAAAAGTCGAGCGTATGGTCTACGTCGGTAGGTTTCGACGTCTTGCCGTATCCCCACTGGTCATAGACTACACAGGAATAGCCTGCGCGCTGGAAGGCGTCGACATTGTGCTTGAAGTTACTCCAGCCGCTCGCGCCAGGGCCGCTACCATGAATGAAAATCACATGCCCCACTGCGTCTCCGGCAGCGAGATGCTCGGTGTAATGAATCGCGCGACCCTCGGCGACCTCGAGGTATTGTGAGGTAGCCGGATTGACTGGCATTAGACAAACACGTCCTGATTGTCCATGCCCAGCTGTATGGCCCCCAAGTTTCTGGCAAATGAAGTGGG
>CAYQUE010000173.1:0-2556 GCA_964420615.1 uncultured Alteromonadaceae bacterium
AGCGCCGAGGTGCCCGAGGAACCGGTGCGTTACGGATTGACGCGCAATATCGACACCTTCAATCCGGTGACGGCTTCTTTTGGAGAATACGTCAGTATCGGAAGGGATATCCGCCGCAGCTCAGGGTGGCGCGATGCCCTTCGGTATCTTTTTTTGGCTCCGGGTTGGAGCCACGACGGCGAGGATAAACGCGCCAACACACTCCGTGCCGCCGAGCAGCGATAAAGGCCAGCGCAAGACGCTGACCTTTACCTAGAGCTACAGCGCGCTTTATTCGTAGCGATCTTTCAGTACGAAAAAGGCCAGAGACAGTAGCATCGCGCTGAGGGGAATCGCCAAGTAAACGCTGTTCAGGCCCGTGACGTCGTGTAGCGTGATCTTGCCGAAATCAAGCGGTGCCAGCAGCAACGCCTCCAACGCGGGATAGGCCATCGCGAAAATCGCGGCGCCCACCAGGCCCCCGATCACGGTGAAAATAGCGTCCCATTTGCCCTCGGAAGCGCCCACCACACACGTGCCCGGGCAGTATCCGGATACCGCCCAACCAATACCGAAAATGATGCCGCCCAGCGCGACGCCACCCAGATAGGCAGGCTTAATGCTGAGATGGGCAAGACCGTTGAGGTCGAGCAGATAGATGCCCAGGGTGCCCACACCAATAGCGGTGCACATTAATTTGATAATCCACATGTCCTTCAGCAACAGCGTCCCGAGGATACGTCGATAGCTTGTGGCGCCCCCCATATAGAGGATTGCACCAAAAGCGCAGCCAATCAAAAATCCGATGGTTAAGATACCCATGTGTCACGCCCTCCCACGGTAGAGAATGTGCGCGGCCAGAATCGCCGCACCAAAGGTGAAAACACCAAAAACAAACGAGCTCACTGCCATTTGCGAGATACCGCTGATCATGTGGCCGCTGGTGCACCCTCCTGCCAAACGAGCGCCAAACAACAGCAACACACCGCCGCCAAAGGCCGCGAGATAGCGCTTGCTACGGGAGTCACCAAAGGCCGCCTGCCACATGGGAGGCATCGAGCCTTTGTCCGCCTCGGGCTGGCGCGCGCGCAACAAGCGGGCACAGAGAAATCCCCCAGCAAACATGCCGAGCACTAACATCCACCCGTAACCGATACCCCAATCGGATTTTTCACCGTATTTGGCCAGATAGGTGTTGGACTCTGCGGCCTCAGGCGCCACCGCATGGGTGACGATTGCGTCAGTGACCACAAACTGCGTCGAGACGCCCAGTGGCTGGACCAAATACGTCGCGAGGATCAGGAGCAATCCCAAAGAGATTCCCGCTGCCTTCCAAGAAATTATTGCCTGCTGTTCCTGCATAGGAACCCCCTTTTTTATCGTGAGTACCGCTCGTTGTGCCGGTGTCTGCCAGCGCTTATAAATCTTATTGGAATAACCTTATTCCAATTTTAATTTTTTGCAACGCTTTTTTTAGGCAAGTGGGGTCACGTGGGAGCAACAAAGGCAGTGGCAGGCATATCCCGCGTGGGATTTCTCGAGGCTCAGCGGTGAAATTTGGCTTACTTTGTGGCTTTCAGCCTCTACCCGTGCCCAACGGGCGGCAGCAACGGGCCTTCTGGGCGCCCGTCACTGGCGACTTGGTTATCACGGGCGTTCAGGTTTTTCGACTCCTATGCCCGATACCGGCTAGGTCGAGGGCCGCCAACTCCCGTGAAACCCGTAGGGAATCCGATGATCCAATCGCGCCGTGGCGATCGGTCCCGCGGCTACCGCCATCGCATCGAGCACGACTAGCGACGAGGCCTGACGCTCCGCGTCGAAGACGGTGGCGAGCAGCCATCCCTCCCCCTCGGCGTCACCACTCGGGACAAAGACCGGCTCGGAGACGCCGTTAGCAGCACCTGCGTCCCATCGTTGCGCGCTGCCGGTCTCGAAATCGAAGTGACTGATTTCGTGAAACAGACCGCCGTCACCGCGCTGGCGCGAAGAGGCTGTCGCGAGAAACCCGTGTCGATGACGCACCATGGCGAAGCGGTCATCGATGCGGGGGAACTCAGCCGGCACATCGAGTAACCGCTCACGATCGATTTGTGACGTCCGCAGGTCCAGCCGCCAGCGCGTGAGCTTGCCCTGCGCTTCGTCAGAGCCCGGCAATTGACCGCTGACATCAGGAAAATTGGGCGCCACCGGAAAATCAATCGCGTCAAAAGTGATCACGCTACCCTCGTTCCAGGCATTGAGGTAATGGAATACAAAGCACACCGGCGCCTCGATCCAGCGTATCTCGCTGACCGGTGCGTCTCGTTCTAATACCCCGATAAACGCGCCCGCGCCCGCCTCAAACGCAAACGGCGACCCCAACTGCGTCAAGCGGTTGAGATCGAAGGTGAGGGGGAAGCAGGGAAAAAGGACATAGTCGCGGGTCACGGCAAAGTCATGCACCATCGATGCGTAAGGCGCGGTGAAGGTGTCAGATCGTTTGACGCGGCCCTGCGCGTCGACCACATGATAGGTCATCGCCTGACTGCCCATCGCGTCTGACATATAACCAAAACCGTGTAACTCCCCGGTCAA
>CAYQUE010000174.1:0-2521 GCA_964420615.1 uncultured Alteromonadaceae bacterium
CTCCTTGAGCGGCTCGGTGACTCGGGTGTGATGACGATTTCGGCCCGCTATCCCGGCAGTGATATGGTGTTTGAGTCCGAGGTGGCGATCAATCGCTGGCTAGAAGGACGTAGCGAGCCGAATCTGTTGGAGGCGCTCGGCATCACCATTGTCACGCCGCCGGTGCTTCCAAAAATCGGAGGGCTCACCGAGGGAGGCGCTGCCCAGCGTGCCGGTTTTCAGATTGAAGACCTGATTATCTCTGCCGATGGCGTTGAGATGGCCCTGTGGATGGACTGGGTTGGTCATGTGCGGGCGAGACCGGGGCAGCCGATCGATGTCGTGCTGGAGCGAGCGGGCGTTCGCCGGTCGTTGCAGGTGACTCCCGCGAGTCTGCTTGCTGATGGGTCGCGCATTGGTTCGGTTGGCATGACCGTACAGTTACCCGAGATACCCGAGGCGCAGCAGCGCCGCTTTGAAAGAGGCCCGGTTGACGCGCTAGTCGCCGCGCTGGGGCGGACCGTCGACTTAGTGACATTCACGTTCAAGTCGATCGGCAAAATGCTGCAGGGCCTGATATCACCTGCCAATTTGTCCGGTCCCATCGCGATTGCACAGGTGGCGGCATCCACCGCGGAGGCGGGTTGGGTGGCGTGGTTTGGTTTCTTGGCGCTGCTGAGTGTCTCGCTCGGGGCGCTGAATTTGTTGCCAATTCCCGTCTTGGACGGGGGTCACCTCGTTTTTTACGGGTTTGAAGCCTTATTCGGGAGGCCGCTGCCCGAGCGCGTGCAGGCCTTTGGCTATCAAATTGGCATGGTATTAGTGCTGAGCATCATGGTGTTTGCTCTGTATAATGACGTCTCGAAATTTTGACGACTTAACATGACCGGTCTGGCCACCACAGCGCGTAACCCGGTGAGGGGGGCTTTTTGCCGCCCCTTTGCCATGCTGATACCACCTCCGGTGGCCGCCGAAGATACTCGACGATGCGTTTGATGACTTTCAGTACGGGGTTTTTCCGATGCCTGCAGGCGGTTCTGCTGGTGGCGGTCTGCGCGGGCCCTTGGCAAGTCGCATTGGCTCAGTCAGAGCCGTTTGTGGTGCAGGATATTCGTGTTGAGGGTTTGCAGCGGATTTCTCCCGGTAGCGTCTTTGCCGCTCTGCCCGTGGCCGTGGGCGATACCGTTGATACTTACGCGATCAGAGCAGCGGCAAAAAGCTTGTTTGCCTCGGGTAATTTCGACGACATCTCTATTGCGCGAGACGGCGGCGTACTGGTGGTGGTCGTGGCAGAACGGCCCAGCATCAGCGAAATCACGATTGACGGTAACAAAGCCATTGAGACCGAGGCGTTGCTGGAGGGATTGAAGGGCGCGGGGCTAGCGGTGGGCCAGGTGTTCCAGCGCTCAACGCTCGAGGGCATGCAATTGGAACTGCAGCGGCAGTACGTGTTGCAAGGGCGCTATGACGCGACCATTGATTCTGAAGTGATTGCAGAGCCGCGCAATCGCGTCTCGATCGCCATTGATGTGAATGAAGGCACAGTGGCGAAAATCAAGCACATCAATGTGGTCGGTAATGCGGTCTTCTCGGACGAGGACCTGCTGGATCTGTTCGAGCTCAAGACCGGGGGTTGGTTCTCGTTCTTTACCAGCGACGACAAGTACTCCAAAGAAAAACTCACCTCGGACCTCGAATCGCTTTCTTCCTATTATTTGGATCGCGGCTATTTGCAGTTCAACATCGATTCAACGCAGATCGCGGTGTCGCCGAATAAAGAAGAGGTTTATATCACCGCGAACGTGACCGAGGGCGCCAAGTTTACGATCAGTGAGGTCGGACTTAGTGGTGATCTGGTATTACCGGAAGACGATTTGAATCGCTTTATCATAGTGCAGCCCGAGCAGGTTTACTCGCAGCAGCTGGTCACCGCCACCGAGGATTATTTGACGCGCCGCCTGGGCAATGAGGGCTACAACTTTGCAAAGGTGACCGGGATGCCGGAAATCGATGAAGAGGCGAACACCGTCGTCATGAAGTTCTTTATTGATCCCGGTAAGCGCACTTACGTGCGACGCATTGATTTCGCCGGCAACATGACCACTATGGATGACGTACTGCGTCGTGAGATGCGACAAATGGAGTCAGCCCCCGCATCTGCCGCGGCGATTGAGCAATCGAGGATTCGCCTCGAGCGGCTTGGTTTCTTCAAAACCGCCGAAGCCGAGACCAAGGAAGTCCCCGGTTCTGACGATCTGATTGATGTCGAATATAAGGTTGAGGAACAGTCTTTCGGCTCGATCGGTGGCAGTCTCGGTTACGCGCAGGACGCCGGGCTGATTCTCGGCCTCAACCTGCAGCAAAATAACTTTTTGGGAACGGGCCGCAGGGTGGGTATCTCCCTGAATTCCTCGCGTTATCAGGACGTCATTAGCTTTAACTACACCAACCCATACTTTACAGAGGATGGGGTCAGCCGCGGATTCAGTGTGTTTTATCGAAAGACGGATCTGTCCAAGATTAATGTCGCCAGTTACACCAC
>CAYQUE010000175.1:0-2508 GCA_964420615.1 uncultured Alteromonadaceae bacterium
GTTGCCCCCCGAGGAGGTGGAGGTGGCGCCGTGACTGCTACGCAGGCGAGATCAGTCGCGGCTGCAACCACTCAGCGAGGGGCGAGTCACAACGTCACAATAAGCTTGCGCGGAGGAACGGACCTTTGACTCCCAACTCCGAAGCCTTTGATCAATGGATTCGCTCTCGTTTCGTCGAGCTCAATACGGCGCTGGAGGATATTTACTTCTCCAGCGATACGCCGGAGTCAGTGGCAGGAAAGGGAGACGCGCTAAAGCGAGAACTTGAAGCAGAGGGTCGAGGCCTCATCGAGGCGCTACTGGAAGAGGGGAATACCGACGAAGGTTTTGACGCAGGATATGACCTTCTGGGCAACGTGGGTTTTTATATGGCGGCCTGTCGCCGACATGAGATCACCGAGCCTTCGCGCGAAGAGCGCTCCCCTCTGGTCGCGGCATCTGCGCTTGCGATGCAATTGGGAGCCTCCCTGGGCGTGGTACCCAGATTCGCTTCGGCGCATCTGGAAACCCACAATCAGGCCTTTAATGGCGTGTTCAAGTGTTTCACTTCGCTGGAGGATGAGACGCTGTTCTTGGTGTACAACACGCGTGCCGCGCTGGCGTATATTCGCGCGTCAGAGTCGTTGCGACGAACGATTCCGCTGGGGGTGTCGCATCCTGTGACCGCGGACTTACTGATGGCGGCAACGCAAGCGCTTGAGGATGTCCTGCATTCCAACACCGAACTCTTTGAAAAGCTCAACACGGAACGTTTTTTTTACTGTATTCGACCCTATTACAAACCCCACCGGGTTGGATTGCACGAGTACCGCGGCGCGAACGCAGGAGATTTTGCCGGAATTAATGTCATCGATTTGTTACTGGGCGTTTGCCGGGCAGACGATGCTTACTACTCGCAATTATTGGTAGATAAATTTTTGTTTATGACGCCGGAGGATCAACTGGTGCTGCGAGACTGCATGCGCAGGCCCAGCCTGCTCGATCAGTTTCTTGCTGAACTCGGTAACTCGGAACAGCCTTGGTTTCAACAAAACCTCAGCGCATTCCTGGCCACCAGCGAAGCCCACGGCAAGACGGCGGTGCAACATCACGAATTATTGGTCAATAAATTCATCGAGCAGCCCGCCGCGCGGGCGGATATGACGGATCGCTCAGGCATTACCGCCAGTGGGCCGCCTTTACCCGTGCTCATCAAATCTCTGCAAAAGCTCGCCGATTTGCGCGCGGTAGTCGATCGACACGACATCCCAAGCCGGCACAAGGATTTTGAGCGGCTGCGGGCGAGCCTGGAAAGCGTATGACGGTACGCCAGCAATTTCTTTACGATAAAGGTATCTATCTCCTTAATCACTCGGTGGGATTGCCTCCAGCGAATACGACAGAGGTCTGGCAACAACAATTTTTGGCGCCCTGGCAGGCAGCCAGCGAGGATAACTGGCCGGCATGGCTTGCGGTGATCGACGGCTTCAGAGAATCTGTTGCCGCCATGCTAGGCGGGCGGCACGCCGACATCTGCCCGCAGGTGAATCTATCCAGTGCGCTGACCAAAATCGTCACCAGCCTTCCCT
Source organism: uncultured Alteromonadaceae bacterium (assembly GCA_964420615.1). Lineage (GTDB taxonomy): Bacteria > Pseudomonadota > Gammaproteobacteria > Pseudomonadales > Halieaceae > Luminiphilus. The sequence goes on from CAYQUE010000175.1 coordinate 1,569, forward strand.
TTGAAAATGAGCGTGAGGGATTGCTCTGCTCAGAAGAAGATTTTCCTTCCATGGGATTTGTGCTGCAGCAAGCCTGCACGCAGGGACATACACTCCGCTACCTGTCGGAAAATCATGACCTTCAGGATCTAGAGGTTTGGCATGACAATCTGACCGAGGATGTGGGGCTGGCACTGATTACCCACGTGCAATCCAATACCGGTCGGCAGTTGCCGGTGGCAGACATCACTCGACTCTGCCGGGAACGCGGCATTATCAGTGTGGTGGATGTGGCCCAATCGGTCGGCGTAGTGCCCATCGACCTCGCCCAATGGCAAGCGGATTTTGTTATCGGATCCTGTGTGAAGTGGCTGTGCGGCGGACCCGGAGCCGGATTTCTCTGGGTATCTCCTGACAGGATCAACCAGTGTCATCCCCGGGATGTCGGTTGGTTCTCTCATGAAGCGCCTTTTGAATTCGACATTCGCAATTTTCGTTTCGCGCCTGATGCAATGCGCTTTTGGGGTGGGACACCCTCGATTCAGCCTTACGTGCTTGCGACCAATAGCCTCAAAATATTCAACCAGTTGGGAATCGAGCAGATTCGCACGCACAATCTTGCGCTAACAGATCAACTCTTGCACGGAGTTTCCGATGAGAACTGTGTTTCTCCTCGTGAGCCCGCACTGCGTGGCGGTACAGTGGTGCTGCAATATGCAGAGGAACAGTTACACCGCATTGCCAAAAACCTGGAGGCGGAGGAGGTTTCGTTTGATTTGCGTCGCACCGGAGTGCGGCTGAGCCCACATATCTACAACGAGGGTGAGGAGATCGCGCGAGTGCTCGCGTGCGTGAGCCGTTAAACGTGGGATCAAGTAGTGCAGAGTGCTAGCGTGTCGTCATGCCCCCCTGATCATCCAGTTTGATACCGCCGTCTACGGTTGTCCATTCCAGCGCTGAC
>CAYQUE010000176.1:0-2507 GCA_964420615.1 uncultured Alteromonadaceae bacterium
GCCATAGCAAGTGGAGCAGATGCCGTAACGGGTCTGACAGGTAATCGGAGAACGAACCACGATCTCCTCAATACCCATCTCATCGACCTGCGCAGTCAATACTTCATCAAGCATGGTGCCTGCTGCGAGCAGGACCTCACCCGTAGAGGGATCGACCACGTCTTGCGCGACCATTCGACCCAACACGCGCTCTGACAGTGATTCGATAATGTCGCCGCCATCGATAACCGAGGTCATCACCAGACCCTGATCTGTGCCGCAGTCCTGTTCGGTCACAACAACGTCTTGCGCGACGTCGACCAATCGGCGGGTCAAATAACCCGAGTTCGCAGTCTTCAGCGCGGTATCTGCAAGACCCTTCCGCGCGCCGTGAGTTGAGATGAAGTACTGCAGTACGTTCAAACCTTCACGGAAGTTCGCGGTAATCGGTGTTTCGATGATGGAGCCATCCGGCTTGGCCATCAGGCCGCGCATGCCTGCCAACTGCCGGATCTGTGCGGGTGAGCCCCGCGCTCCCGAATCGGCATACATGTAGACTGAGTTGAAAGACGCCTGTTCCTCGTCTTTACCTTCTCGGTTCTTGACTGTCTCTTTGGAGAGACCCGCCATCATCGACTTGGATACCTGATCGTTGGTGCGCGACCAAATGTCGATCACTTTGTTGTACTTCTCACCCTGAGTCACCAAACCTGCACGATACTGCTGCTCGATCTCGGCAACCTCACCCTCCGCGCGGGCAATCAGCTCGGCTTTGGCGTCGGGAATCGCGAAATCATTCACGCCGATCGAAGCACCCGAGCGAGTCGAGTACTCGTAACCGGTATACATCAGCTGGTCCGCAAAGATAACCGTAGACTTGAGGCCAACCACGCGATAGCACTGGTTGATCACCCGCGAAATGGCTTTCTTAACCATCGGCTGGTTGATGAGGTCATAGGAGAGGCCTGCCGGCACAATATCCCACAGTAGAGCGCGACCCACAGTCGTTTCGACGATGCGGGTTTGCTCAGCCGTCTCTTCACTAAGGCTCATCAAGGTCTCGTGAATCCGCACCTTGACCCGCGCCTGCAACGCCACCTGTCCGCTGCCGTAGGCCCGCTGGACTTCCTGCGTGTCGGCAAAAGACATGCCTTCGCCCTTCGCATTAACGCGCTCACGCGTCATGTAGTAGAGACCCAGAACCACGTCCTGCGACGGTACAATAATTGGATCACCTGAAGCCGGCGAGAGAATGTTGTTGGTCGACATCATCAACGCGCGCGCTTCCAGCTGTGCTTCCAGCGTCAACGGTACGTGGACCGCCATTTGGTCGCCGTCGAAGTCAGCGTTGTACGCGGCACACACAAGCGGGTGCAGCTGAATCGCCTTACCTTCAATCAGGACCGGCTCAAACGCCTGAATACCCAGTCGGTGCAAGGTGGGCGCGCGATTCAGGAGCACCGGGTGCTCACGAATCACTTCGGCGAGAATGTCCCACACCTCTGGCGGCTCACGCTCGACCATTTTCTTGGCGGCCTTGATCGTGCTCGCCAGCCCGCGCAGCTCGAGCTTGCCGAAGATAAACGGCTTAAAGAGCTCAAGCGCCATCTTCTTGGGCAGGCCACACTGATGCAACTTGAGTGTCGGACCGGTCACGATCACAGAACGGCCAGAGTAATCAACACGCTTACCCAAAAGGTTCTGACGGAAGCGGCCTTGCTTACCCTTGATCATGTCAGCCAGTGACTTGAGCGGTCGCTTGTTGGACCCGGTGATCGCGCGACCACGACGGCCGTTGTCGAGAAGCGCGTCGACGGATTCCTGAAGCATCCGCTTCTCGTTGCGCACGATGATGTCAGGCGCGTTGAGATCCAGCAGTCGCTTGAGGCGATTATTTCGGTTGATCACGCGTCGATAAAGATCATTCAGATCCGACGTCGCAAAACGCCCACCATCCAGCGGAACCAAGGGCCGAAGATCCGGCGGCAACACGGGCAGCGCGTTCAAAATCATCCACTCAGGCTTGTTGCCCGACTTGTCGAAGGCCTCCATCAACTTCAGACGCTTCGACAACTTTTTGATTTTGGTTTCGGAGTTGGTCTGCGGGATTTCCTCACGCAACACTTCAATCTCACTCTTGAGATTGATTTCCTTCATCAAATCCTGAATCGCCTCAGCACCCATCTTGGCGGTGAACTCGTCGCCGAATTCCTCCATCGCCTCGTAGTACTGCTCGTCATTCAGCAACTGGCCATGCTCGAGCGCTGACAGACCCGGGTCCGTCACCACGTAAGCCTCAAAGTAGAGAATGCGCTCGATATCGCGCAGCGTCATATCCAGCAGCAGCCCGATTCTCGATGGCAGCGACTTCAAAAACCAAATGTGTGCCACCGGGCTGGCCAGCTCAATGTGCCCCATACGCTCGCGGCGCACCTTGGCCAGCGCGACTTCAACACCGCACTTCTCACAAATAACACCGCGATGCTTGAGGCGCTTGTACTTGCCGCAAAGGCACTCGTAATCCTTCA
>CAYQUE010000177.1:0-2506 GCA_964420615.1 uncultured Alteromonadaceae bacterium
GGTGAGGACGTCATCATTACCGGCGCCGGGCCGATCGGCATCATGGCCGCCATGGTGGCTGGTCACTGTGGCGCGCGTAATGTCATCCTCACCGACGTTAATGAATATCGGCTCGATCTGGCCAAGCGCATTGTCCCGAAGGTGCAGCCGATCAATGTGGCGAAGCAGGAGATCACGCGGAACTTTATGGAGAGCTTAGGCATTCTTGAGGGCTTTGATGTCTGTCTGGAAATGTCGGGTTCACCCAATGCCTTCAGAGACGTGCTCAGCAAAATGATCAACGGAGGCAGTATTGCCATGCTGGGCCTGATGCCGGATGACACCGGCATTTCTTGGACCGACGTGGTTTTCAAAGGACTCAATATCAAAGGCATCTATGGTCGGGAGATGTACGAGACCTGGTACAAGATGGTGATGATGATCCAGAGTGGCCTGCCGATAGAGCGCATCATTACGCACCGCTTCCATTACACCGATTTTCAGGAGGGCTTTGACATCATGCGCTCCGGGCAGTCGGGCAAAGTGATCCTCGACTGGAAAGATTGATATGAGTTACCGCGCCGCACAGGCGATCTACGCCGCTGAAATCGCCGAAATCAAATCCGCGGGTCTATGGAAGACCGAACGCGTGATTGCGTCCGAGCAAAAGAATGACATCACGCTCGAGGGCGGCGCGAACGTCGTGAACATGTGCGCCAACAATTATCTGGGTCTCGCCAATAACGTGGAGGTGATACAGGCGGCCAGCGATAGCCTGCAGGAGTGGGGTTTTGGTGCGGCGTCTGTGCGCTTTATTTGCGGTACCCAGGGAATCCACAAAACACTCGAGCATCGGGTCAGTCGCTTTCTGGGCATGGAAGACACCATCCTCTACGCGGCCTGTTTTGACGCCAATACGGGTTTGTTTGAAACCATTCTCGGGCCCGAGGATGCGGTTATCTCTGATGAGTTAAACCACGCGTCAATTATCGACGGCGTCAGACTCTGCAAAGCCGTGCGCTATCGCTACAAAAATAATGACATGGCGGATCTTGAAGCCAAGCTGCAAGAGGCTCGGCAGGCGGGTGCGCGCCGGATTCTGATTACTACTGATGGCGTGTTCTCAATGGATGGCACTATTGCCAGGTTGGATGCGATTTGTGATCTTGCTGATGAATATGACGCGATGGTCCACCATGACGATTGTCATGCGACGGGCTTTATGGGTGATCAGGGGCGCGGGGTTCATGAGTACCGCGGGGTCATGGACCGCGTCGACATCATCACCGGCACCTTTGGTAAGGCCTTGGGTGGCGGTTCCGGTGGCTTCACTGCCGGCCGGCAGGAGATCATTGATATCCTTCGCCAGCGGTCGCGGCCATATCTGTTCTCCAACACCTTAGCGCCGGCGATCTGTGCTGCATCACTGAAGGTACTCGACATGCTCGAGGCCTCAACTGCGTTGCGTGATCGCCTGCATGACAATACCCGTTACTTTCGCGAGCAAATGCTGGAAAACGGGTTTGCGGTACCCGAGGGTGACCACCCCATCGTGCCGGTCATGCTCGGCGATGCCGTTGTGGCGCAAAAAATGTCTGAGCGGCTACTGGAGCTGGGTATCTATGCGATCGGCTTCTTTTATCCGGTGGTGCCTCAAGGCAAGGCGCGCATTCGCGTCCAAATCTCAGCGGGGCATACCCGGGACGATCTCGATAAAGCGGTCTCGGCCTTTGCCACCGCGCATGGCGAAATCGCAGCCTAATAGCGTGAGGATAGTTTTTCGCACTGCCTGAGGCGCGGGTTCAATTGGGGCGGCCTATGTCAGAGGCGCGCCCCGTAATGGCCGCGCACTAAAACAGTCGCGGCTTGGGTCTGACTCGCGGCTGAATCAATTCAGCACGTTATAGCCGCGCCCGCGCATGCAGTTCTTCACGATTTGATCCGCCTGTGCGCTGGCGTTGGCGCTGGCTTCGCGACGGTTGCGGCTGTTGCGACTGGCGGCGGCGATCACCCCAATCCCAGCGCCCTTTTTAGCCGCACTTGAACCTGATCCACCGCTGACTGCGCCCGCGGCGGCGCCGACGGCGGCACCCTTAACAGCGGTGCCCGCTACTCCCTCACGTTGAGGTGCGTCCGGCTGATTCTGCACGGCGAGGCCTTCGCATTGCTGTAAATCGGTCTGGTACTGGGTGTAGTCCTGCACCTGAGACATGTCGACGACCACGTTGGCGTAAGCGCTGCCGGCTGTTGCCCCGACTGCGAGGAGGAGTAATTTGATTCTCGTGAGCATGGGGGTCTCCTGGTAACCGCGTTGCACATTCGTGGTAAAAGTGTAGACCGTTTCCGCCGCGGACCGACATCGTCGCGGGTATCAATAGGTGACAGAAAATACCCGATACCGCGCCGCCCGGAGGGTCTTGCGCCGTGGCGCAGGGGCTCTCATCATGGCCACAGTAGCGCGAGGGGGCACCATGACAGGCAACTCTTCTTTTGAGCCCGAGGACGGGCAGCCCAAATGGCGTGGGCG
>CAYQUE010000178.1:0-2461 GCA_964420615.1 uncultured Alteromonadaceae bacterium
ATCGACTCGTGGGCGCAAAAGCGGTGCCGCAGGTCATTCCTGATTATTGCCACGCTCCATGACACCAGACGCACCTCCTCCAAAAATTATTCTCACCACCGGTGAACCGGCGGGCGTCGGACCCGATATTGTGCTTAAGGCCGCCACTCAGTCGTGGCCTGTCCACCTGGTCGCGGTCGGAAGCCGCGAGTTGTTGGCGAGTCGTGCAGCAGCACTTGGCCTTTCAGTCAATCTAGGAGCGTATAGCGCCACCGATGTCGCCACGCCGCATTTAGCGGGCGAACTGCCCCTGATCGATATACCGCTCAGGGCTGATTGCCACGCCGGTGTCCTCGACCCCGCCAATGCGAGTTATGTACTCGCCCAATTGGATTTGGCCATGGCAATGTGCCAAGCCGGAGAAACCGCCGCCATGGTCACGGCGCCCGTGCAGAAGTCCGTGATTAACGACGCCGGCATCCCGTTTCTGGGCCATACCGAGTACCTCGCCATCGCTACCCAAACGCCCCATGTAGTGATGATGCTGGCTTCGGGAGATCTTCGGGTTGCGCTGACCACCACCCATCTACCGCTCGCCGACGTACCCGGCGCCATTACGCAAGTGCATCTCGAACAGACCCTGACGGTACTGCATACCGATCTGGTGACACGTTTTGGCATTGGCCAACCTAGCGTAACGGTATTGGGCCTCAACCCCCATGCTGGGGAGGCAGGTCATTTGGGCTCGGAGGAAATCAACACCATTGCGCCAGTCTGCGAGGCAATGCGCAACCGCGGCTTCTCCATAGAGGGCCCCCTGCCCGCCGACAGCGCCTTCATCCCTGCCATCCGCGCTAAAACCGATGCCTACCTCGCGATGTACCATGACCAGGGTTTGCCGGTGCTCAAAGCGCTGGGGTTTCAGGGGGCGGTGAATATCAGTCTGGGCTTACCGTTTACGCGCACGTCAGTGGATCATGGCACTGCACTTACACTTGCTGGGACAGGGGAGGCTGATGCGGGCAGTTTGCGGGCGGCGATCCAATCGGCTGCCGACTTATCACAGCATCGCCCCCGTTAATTCAGTGGGCAACACCCTATGGCAAAACCCAATCAAAGCGGTGATCGGCGCTTCATGCAGTGCAGCCGAAGCGAGATAACGGCAGGCTCTATGCCCCGCCCATCAGACCAGTATTAGGGGCAGTCCAAAATAACCAAAGACGGATTTTTGGCCCACAATGCGCCGCCCGACTGGTGCACAAAGCCTGCGCGGAGGCTGGTTTCGCCCTCAGGTATGGCCACCTCATAGGACAATGTCTGCCAATCCCACTGATCGTGATTGGGTTGATGCTCAGCCAGCAGCGCAGCGCCACGACCTATTTTTAAATAGAGCCCGCCCACATGATCAAACCCGTGCAGCATGGGTTCGTCAGGGAGATCGCCTTTGAGTTCGGCGCTGTAACGAACCTTAGCACCGGAGAGTCGTGGATCCGTCACGGTTTGTCTAAATAGCATCCAAGGCTGGGTGGCGATGCGACGAATTTCGAGCACACCATCGGTGACCTCGGTAGAAAAAGATAGCTCCCCCGTATGCTGCGCTACGCGCCAGGCGCGCGCGAACTCCCCCGAGCGGGTGAAGAGCGTATCGATGAGTAAGTTTTCAGAGGTGTTGCAGGTGCTCGCATACCCGCCAGCGCTATCCGCAGTCTCTCTGTCTGATTGCCCGAAGAGCGCAGCACAGCCCGCTATTCCTGCCATGATCATCGCTACAAAAACTCCCTTTACCCAAACTTTTAAACCCCAATAACTGACAGGCGATAGGAAAGAAAAAATAGCTTTGAAAAAAATCAGCATTGTTCACTCAAGGCAAGACCGCGAAGGGTGACCACGGTACACTGCGCCACTCGATGATGCACCTCTTCTGGTTATGACTGACTTCAATTTTTCTGTTGCCGCTGGCGCACCTCCACAATCGGAGCCGGCAAGCCCGCTTTGGAGCTTTAATGGCGTACGCATGCTTGCGGGGCCGGCCGGCGCTGTGGTTCTACATAAGATCCGTAACGACAGGCGCATGATGGTGCTGCCCGACGTGGCTGAAGCATTAAGACTTTGCACGCCCTTCAGAACCATCGAGGCCCATACCCGCAATATCGTTGACGCGCTGCCGACACTTAAAGAGCACTTCGAACACACTCAGCAAACCCTGCAAAACCTGGCCGACGCAGGCATCTTTGAATCCAGTGAGGCGTGCTGGGAGAGACTGACTTCACCCAACGGCCCTGCCGAGCAACCCGCCCCCGCCCGGGTATTTATTCTTACCTGTGACCGTCCTCAGGCACTCGATCGACTTATGTCGGGGCTACGCGAATACCCAGTGCCCAACGCGGTTGAGAGCATTTGGATTATCGATGACTCCCGTCAGGCAGTGCACATTCAGGAAAACGCATCCATCGTCGCTCAACAAGCCAAGGGCGCCAAGGTG
>CAYQUE010000179.1:0-2455 GCA_964420615.1 uncultured Alteromonadaceae bacterium
CCCGACGGCTTTTTGAGTAACCACTCAGGCGGGACCCTTGGCGGGATATCATCGGGTCAGCCACTTCGCGTCAGTATTGCGCTGAAACCGACTTCGAGTATCCGTATCCCGGGCCAGACCATCACAGCGACGGGCGACGCGGCGGAGGTTGTTACCACCGGTCGTCACGATCCCTGTGTCGGTATTAGGGCCACTCCTATCGCCGAGGCAATGCTTGCGCTGGTGTTGATAGATCACGCGCTGCGGCATCGAGGTCAGAATGTGGATGTCGTCCCTCCGCTTTCCCGGGCCGCGCATCCCACCGCCACTTGATGCTTCGCAGAGGTCGAACCCGCTCGGTTTTGCTGGCTACGGCAGCCTGCGCTGCCTTGTTCTGGGGCGCGGTCGATATTGTGGGTGTGCCACCCGAGCGTTTGTGGATTCAGTTGTTCTGGGTCAGCCTCGGTATTGTAGCCGTCGTGGCCACTGCAGCGCTGGCCGGTTGGTGTTTGAGTCGTACAAAAGGTCGCCGCTAAACACTATGGCGTAGGCATCAGGCGCTTAAAAAGCGGTTATAGTCAGCGGGGGTGACCCTTATCAGGAGTATCAGAATGAACAGAATTACTTGGACACTGGCAGCTATTTTGCTGCTCATCAGCGTGGTAGCGCGAGCTGAGTTCGATTGGGACGCGGCCTTGGCTGGTGAGCACCGTTCCGAGCAAAACAAGGCAAGAGACGTCTATCGTCACCCCAAAGAGACCTTGACTTTTTTCGGTCTTGACGCGGGCATGACGGTGATGGAGGTTTCTCCGGGCGGTGGTTGGTATACCGAGATTCTCGGCCCGTTAATGAAGGGCAACGGTAAACTGATAGCCGCGCATTCCAGTCCAAATGGCGGAAACTACGCGCGTCGCTCTCTTGGTGGTTTCCTGCGGAAATTGGGAGAGAACGGAGAGGTACTGGGGGAAGTGGAAGTGACCGTTTTACAGCCTCCCAGCGCCACCACCCCCGCGCCTGCCGGTAGCGTCGACTTGGCACTGGCATTTCGCAATGTGCATTCCTGGTTGCGGGCAGATCAAGCCGAAATGATGTTCTCAGCCATCGCGGAAACCCTCAAACCGGGCGGTGTGCTGGGCATTGTTCAGCATCGGGGCGATGAAGGCCTGTCACTTGATGCGATGAAACAAAGCGCCTATGTCACCGAAGCGAAGGTTATCGAGTTGGCCGAACTGGCGGGCCTTGAGCTGGACGCTCGCAGTGAGATCAATGCGAACGCCAAGGACACCAAGGATTATCCCAAGGGCGTTTGGACACTGCCGCCGACCCTGACGGAGGGGGAGGCTGGTCGCGCGCGGTATATATCCATCGGTGAGAGCGACCGCATGACGCTGAGATTCGTCAAGCCTGCGGAGTAAAGGGGTGGGCGACGCAGAGCCGCAGGAAGTGATCGATGCGGTGGGGCTCAAGTGCCCAGAGCCAGTGATGCTGTTGCACGCGGCGATGCGGCGGCTTGGGCCCGGCCAAGAGCTGGTGTTGCACGCGACAGACCCCTCTACCGAGCGAGATATCCCCAATTTCTGCGAGTTTTTGGGACATTCTCTGCTTCTTTCGCGCCGTGATGGCGGGCAATTCTTGTATCGAATTCGTAAGGCAGCTGGTTAGCGCTCCCATGAATGCATCCGATCCCGCAATCAGCGCGGATGTCGTTGCTGATGTGTTCAAAGATTGCTTCCTTTCGACCGAGGCAACGCTATTGGTGGGCGGTGCGGTTGAGCCTTTCTTTGAACCCGGATCGCCCGCTCAGATCCACTTCCGAGAGGATTTTGTGCGCAGTGCGTTGCACGAGGTAGCGCATTGGTGTGTGGCAGGAGCGCGCAGGCGTCGGCTACCCGATTACGGGTATTGGTATGCGCCCGACGGACGCACGGGTGCACAGCAAGCCGCTTTTTTCTCCGTCGAGGCGCGCCCTCAGGCAATCGAATCAATATTCTGCGACGCCTGTGGTGTCGATTTTTCTCCGAGTATCGATAACGTCGAGGGCAATGTTTCAGTGCTCATGCTGAAGTCTTTTTCGACGCGCATTGGGCAGTGGCGATCGCACTTTCACGATCATGGCTTGCCAGCGCGCGCGGCCCTTTTTTGCCAGTGCTTGAATCGGGTGTGTGTTCAGAGAGAGGGCCGGCGGGTGACGCACAGGCCGTGAAGCCGCGACTCAGAGACGCACGCTGGGTGATCGATGACGGCATTCCGATTACCCCTGCGCTCGAGTACCTCATGGGTGAGCCTCGAGTGTTAAGCGGACGTGATATCGACGCCAAGGCAGTAGCCGACGCAGAGGTGTTGTTAGTGAGATCCATTACTCGCGTAGATCCACAACTGCTAGAGGGGAGCAGGGTGCGTTTCGTGGGGTCGGCGACAGCTGGAACGGACCACATTGATATCGGGGCGCTGGCGCAAATGGGTATTGCCTGGGCTG
>CAYQUE010000180.1:0-2442 GCA_964420615.1 uncultured Alteromonadaceae bacterium
AACCAACCTCGCGATACGGCCAGACCGGAGCCTTCTGGGGGTGCGGCATCGGCCCGGGTGGGGGAGCGGCTGGACTCGTCGGTATGAAAGACCTCGATGAAATCAAAGCGATAGCGCTTGAATATGGGCGACGCGAGGCTCCCAGTATTGTCGCCAAGGGAGAAGGTGAGACGGCGATGTCGATTATCGACGCCGCGTTTGATCTTGGGCTCCCGGTAATCGAGGATGAAGCGCTGCAAAGGTTGCTCATGGGCGTGGAGATCGGGGACGAGATACCCGAGTCACTGTATAGGGCAGTCGCGGTGGTATTGGCTTGGGTATTCTGGCTCAGGGGAGACGAACCCCAGGGCAGCTAAGCGAAGGGTCGTTGCGAAGATTAGCCGTTTGCTTCAGTCCTCTGGCTTAAAGTTAGGGAGCGCGAGGGCTGATATTAATGATTAACCTTTGGCCCGATCACACAAATTAGGGTGATGAAAGCGGTGCTGAAAACGCCGAACTGACTAGACGTCAGCCTGACGCCCCTTAGAGTAGCCGCGCTTCATCTTGCCCAGCTTGTCGTAGGTCTCGCCGGTCTCAGCAGCGCGACTGGACCGCAACACTTCCAGAGCTGATCGCGTGGATTCAATTTTACGATCAATCAACAGTGCGTTACGCAAATGCGCGTCTCGGCACGCAGCGAGCGTGTCCTCGATTTGATCGAGAAGGGGAGGTCGCGCCTCAATTCCGTCGCCCTCGTCTTCAGTACCGGGGCTCTGGGTCAGTAGCGGGACGAGGGTGGAGAGTTGCTCCAAAGTATCGGCTTTTTGCGCCTGCAGTTGCTCAAAGCCGTCGAGGTCTCCGGCTTTAAGATAGTCAAACTCTCGCTCCAATAAAGCACCTAGCGCTTGTGCCTGGCGCAGACCGTTACTTAGGTCTATACCATCGGAAGCTGGTTCGGATGAACTCATTTGAAGGGGGGGGGATTCAGGTGCGAGCGCAAGACTGACTCAGCCGATCATGCGCTCCAGGTCGATCATATTCTCGGCGATGCGTTTGGCATCCAGGGGATAGTTCCCTTCCATGATAGCGAGGCGAAGGGCTTCTACCTTAGCGGCATCAAACTCAGCCAACTCGATTGTTTCGGTAACCGATTCGCTCAAAGCCACCTCATTCTCTGGAGTGACTGCATCTGGCGTTTTGGTAGCGTTCTGCTCAGGGCCTGCTGCTTTATCCGAGCGCAGGTCTTTCTTTGCTGTGCTTTCCGGCACGGCACTCCGCATTGTCTCGGTTATGCTTGGCATTATTCGCCCTCCTAAGTCGCCCGCTAGCGTCGAATTTTAGCGAGACTTTTCCTCTTCCAACTTAAATATCGACCGCTTCTTCGAAAACTTTAGCACCACCGTCACATTAATTCTACTTGTCCAATTCCCACTACTTTGACCTTCAGACGCCGACCCGACTCGATGTTGATGGCGTCAATTGCATCTCCTACTGCAGCATCCTGCAAGACTCTAACTGTATTGGTGACGGTTAACGCCCCATTCACAATAATTATCGGCAGTTCTTGTCCTTTCCGTACCGCTGGCGCCAATTTTACCGCGGATTGGCGCAGTGGCTCGCCTGGCATGATATTTCGAGTGCTCTCCAGCATCTGGAAATCTATCTCCTGCGGAATCAGATCCGTAGGGATTCGGCCTTTTAATATCTCCTTTTGGAATGTGTCTTGCGACAATCTATTCCCTCTTGGAATCAAAACGGTTGCGGTCCAGCCGAATTGCGGCGCTGTGCTCTCATCTGCCCCGCTGGGTGCGGTTTTGATACCAAAATGATCTTCGCGAACCGGCTCTCCGGCGTTCACGGGTGCCAGCAACGGCTTATCCAGCACATCTTCCAGAACCTGCACCGACTTGTCGGGCACGGTTTCTGCCGAGCGGTACGTCCTTTTGACATCGCTGCGCAACAACGTATGGCCCTCTATCAGTGCATTCTGATAAACAAAAATGGCGGTGCCAGCTGTCAGGCGGATCTGTACAAAGGCTTTCCATATGGGTTGGCGACAATTTAGCTGCGCGGTAGCCCGATCATTAAAGGGGAAGGAGACGCTAAAAGGCGCCTCGCAATCAGGCAGCACCAGCCTGCGGTCCCCCAGCCTGACCTCTACTAGATCGGGTGCCGTGTCAAAGGTGGTTGCGGCGGCGGTCGCGATCAGATCACTGGCCTCGCGTTTCAGTGTGTCCTGGTCTCGCTCCTCAGCATCGGCCGAGGTCGAGGTGCTGGCCAATAACGAGATGGCCAGTGCTGCACAGAAATTTCTACAAAGCGGATTCACCTGTTTTCGGCCTCGCTTGTCCCATTGCCAAGCCCCAATTGGGCGTTGGTTTGACTTTGAGTATGACCAAGAACGCAACGCGCAACCAGCGGCAAAACCATGCCGCTATGCGTCTTGAGGCCCTTTTTTTGGGG
>CAYQUE010000181.1:0-2442 GCA_964420615.1 uncultured Alteromonadaceae bacterium
AAGAGGCCGACGACGCTAGCGACGACGTGAAGGGTACTTATCCGACAACACTCAGTTCGCTCACACCATTCTCTGAATTGGCTGGGGAGGCTTTATCGGGTAACTGGACCCTGCATGTGTCGGACCAATATGCCGGTGATGAAGGCGTGTTAAACAGCTGGAAGATCACTCAGGACCAGTACGTTTACGCGGCACAAGGCGCCAACTCACCTGTGAAGATACGAGGCCTACCTAAAGACCAGGCTTTCGATTGCAGTATTGCTGGGGTGTATTCCGAGGTGACACCGCCTCGGCAAAGTGAGCCTAGAGCGGCGGGAAAGATCGCGCTTGGAACCGCGCCCGTGACAAGCCAGTCGGAGACAGCGTTCCTTAACCTGTTGCAGACAGTGCTCGGTCTGGATTCTTCTGTTTCAGACGAGAAAGGTTCCAGTGCAATCGGCAGCGGGGCTGCTGGGGCCAAAGGGGCGAATTCCTCAGGGGGTGCGGCCGCATCCCCCAATGCGATACCCACTCTGGCCCCTTGGGGCCTGATGACGCTGATGCTTCTGTTGAGCGCAGTGGTGCGACGTTTTGGGCGCCAGGCCCGCAAGTAAGGGTTTGCGCAGTCCGAGCCGAGCCGCGCCTGTTTAAGGAAGGGTGAAGCGCCCGTGGAGGTGACAGGGCACTCTCCTCATCGCGGAGTGCGCCAGACGGCTAGCCCAAATTACCGTCGCTTGCGCATGTTTATCAGCGTTTCTAGCTGTTGCTCGAATATCGATCGAGCGTCAGCACCACCAGAGCCGCGGGCATTCCCCCACGCGGGGCTCCAGCTACCAGAGCTACTCTCCAATACGTCATTATTGCCCGTCTGATCATCCACTTTGGGAAGATCCTGATCTTTACCGACGATAATCCCAGAGGTGCGAGTACCCAACAGCACATCTGTGGTTGCTTGAGATGCGCCGAAGTCATTGGCCACGATGGCCCATCCAGAGACGTTTCCACCCACGTAACCATCTGCTTTGGTGCCACTTCTGAGATCGATCCACGTGCCGGCTTTACCCGAGAAGCGATTGCCTGAGACCAGTCCGTCATTGGTGTCAATGGCTGCGAGTCCTGCGCCGTCCGTACTGGATGAATTGCCGGTAAACGTGTTGGCGCTGACCAGCATGGTGTGGGCGATACTGGATCCTTGTTGCCCTGCAAGGATGCCGTACCCCGCAGAGGACGCACCTGCGTCCTTGAACTTATTGCTCTTTATGGTCGTGCTATTGCTAGCGGGTGAATCCGACGTGCTCGCAATGAAAACCGCTGTCGTACCGAGCCCTGTCCCGGCGGGATAGCCCGGCACGTCATTAAAGTTGAAGGTATTGCTCAGTACGGTTGTGCTCTGAGCGGCGTCGAGAATCGTAAGGGGCAGTCCTACCATGTCAAAGGTGTTGTAATTGACGTCAACTTGACCACCGCCCGCTACCGAGCTGATCACCCCAAAGTCGAGCTGAGTCATTTCAGATCGATTGACCTTGAGTGTGCCCAAAATACGTTCGTTGGCCGCGGTACAACCTGGAGCGGCCTGCATGGTTACGCCCGTCACAGCATCTAGGCCGGAGGTACCTTGTCCGTTGATAACGACCCGATCAACATTGCCAAATGTGGTGCGATTACTGCATTTGTTGGGGTCTGAGTAATAAGCAATAACACTAGCTGAGCCCCCGTCGCCGCAGGGGGAATCAACGTGAAGGGTCATATTGCGAACCGAAGCGGTACCCACTCGAAACTCGAGCGCCACGCCAATCGCCCCATCGCATGATAGAGAGGAGTCCTCAATCGTTACGTGGGTGCCGGCTTTGCTACGCCCGCGCAGGTCTCCTACGAATCCGGTCACGGCGATTGCGCCGATAGTGTACTGTGGCGAGGTCAGAAACACGTCGCGATAGCCACCCTCAGTAGCCGCGTCAAGCGCGCATTGGACATTCTCTGTGTCATCGCTGGAGCCTTCAGACTCGACAGATTCGACTTCGATCGTCCCGCCATTTAGCGAAACCAGGCTGGAGCAGCCGAGGTCTTGTGCCAGCGCTGACTGGACACCGGTGATCATCGCCAACGCGGCTATGAGTCTGAAAGTAAGCTGCTTCATAAGAATCTCCTCTTGTTAACGAATGCAATGTAGCGAGCGATGCAGGATTTGGCCAGTCTCTTCATCGCATATTCGCTCATTAATTCACTCGTTCGATCGGTGTGACTGTCTTCCCTGAAAAAGTGATTAATTCGAAGTAGCGGACCAGATTGGCCCCAAACACTGGTTTTCTGCATCCACCATGAGCCAGGGGAGCCCTGACTGATCGAGCCAATCTTTAGCGTCGAACACAGTGTGCAAGCAGGCCGCAGTGGCGAGGGCGCCGGCCATCAGCGCCGATTCCGCAATGACCGACACCGAGCAGGGGCCCTCGATGGGCTGGCCAG
>CAYQUE010000182.1:0-2416 GCA_964420615.1 uncultured Alteromonadaceae bacterium
CTGGTGGGGCACCCACCACGACTTCCACCGCGGAGGTCTCTATCTCGGCATCGGGCGCAACGACCACGGTGCGACGGTGCGGTGATGCCAACGACACCACGGCATCGGTCCAGGGCGCCGAGTCGTCGGCCACGATCAATAGTTGGGGTGCATCGCTCATGGCGCTGATTTGAGCACAGCCCTCGCCCGCAAGAAAGCGGTCGTTACCACTCGGGCTAATTATTAAAACTTAAACAAAAAACCCGCCGAGGCCGATTTGGTCGATTGCTTTAAGCGGGCGCATGAAGAGCAGAACACGTCGGCTTTCAGCGCAAACCCTGACCGCAAAACGCACCCTCCCGCTCCATGACGGGAGAGGCGTCACCAGGCCAGTCTAAGCCGCCTGTACCCCAGCCAGCCCATCAGGCCACTGAGCAGTGCCAGTGCCCAGTAAGGGATCGGCACCGGGACGAATGGCACGTAAATACCGCTACCGCCCACAATCGCCACCGCCACCGGGTCGCGCAGCTCGCCATCGGTAGGGTCAAGGTCCAGTGAGCCATTATCGGTGAGAGTGTAGCTGACGGTATTGCCCGTGATCGTGGCGCCCGTGATTTGCGTGCCGCTGGCACCCGAGTCGTCGGTCTTGATCGCTACGGTGCCCTCGGGCAAGGGATCGCCCTGCACGGTGATCGCCACCGGCACCGCGGTGCCCGTCTCACAGCCACTGATCGAGAAGTTCAGCAGCTCATCACGCACCAGCGTAAAGCCGCTGACGCCCGTATCCTGCTGGGTACTCACCGAGGTCAGCGAGCAACCCAAGCCCGCCGGTGGATCAATGGTGATCTCGTAGGGTTCTTTGATATCCGACGTCTTCTGTAGATCCGCCTCTGCGGTGGCCGATTGAGCGATAAACGCACCGGCCGTGTCGGGATTGAGCGTACCGGCGCCAGCCAATCGGGTCAGACGCGAGCCGGCATCAACCGTCAGCGCCACACTGGCAGTACTGCTGGCACCCGCAGCCAGTGCAGCAACCGGTATGGTGCAGGCGGTTGCGTCACAGGTAGCACCCGCAGGCTCAGTCGCCACAGTGGTGTCTTTGGGCAGGGGCACCACCAGGGTGCCGGCGTTGAGCAGGGCCGAGCCCTCGTTGGCCACCTTAAAGGTCAGCGCGATGTCCTTGCCGGGCACAAAGTTCTCGGGATCAAAGGCCGCGGTCAGCACCGGATCTGCCTCGTTGGCCACCCTGAGGGTAATGAGATTACTGGTCTCACTGACGCTGGCGCCACCCTCGGTGGTACCCGCCACAGAGGCTTGGGTCTGGATCACGCTGTCGTCAGCGCCTGCGGTCAGCTTCGCGGTGAAGGTTGTTGCAGTATCCGACACCGTCAGGCTGGCGATCGGCGGCCACACCACGTCATCGCCGTTCGCCGAACCACCACCCGTGGCACTGGCAAAGGTGGCGGTATCGGTTGGCAGGGTCAGCACCACGTTCTTGGCAGGCGCCGTCCCCACATTCTTGAGCGCCAGGGTCATCTCGACCTCAGCCCCGGGGGCAACCACCCGCCGTGGCGAGGAGGTCAGCACGAGCGCCAGATCAGGCTGGGCATCGACCGTGGTCGTGGCAAAGGCACCGCCTGTGGCGTCACTACCGACATCGCTGACGCTGAGCTGCGCGCTGATCACGTCGCCGAAGGCGGCCGCATCGGGCACCTTGACGGTGAGGCTTGTGTCCCAGCCACCCTCATCATCCGCCGCGAGCGACACATCCCAACTGCAGGTGAGCGGGGAGCCAGAGCAGTTACCGCCAGAAGACTCCGGCACCAGCTCCGTCTGATCCCAGGTCAGCGTCACCGTGGCGTTATCGGCATCGCGCGTGCCCGTGTTAGCCACGCTGAGCTCATAAGTGAGCGCCGTGCCCGCCAGCGCATAGTTAGGGGCATCTAAAGTGGCCGCAAAGGCGGGCTCGCCGCCGGGGGTGACCTTCAATGTGGTGACTTTATCCGCGCTGGCACCTGTCACCGCTAATGTGGTGTTGGCGGTCAGCGTGTCGCCAGCAAAGCTCAAGGGCACGTCTATGCCAATCAGGAGCTGACCGCCCTTGGAACCCTTGGGAATGGTCAGGCCCGTCCACGTCAGCTGGGTCGCGCTCTCAGCGTCCGGCGCGATCGGGGTGAAGCCACTGTTCACAGTCGTGCCGCTGGGCAAGTCAAAGGTCAGTGTTGCGTTTGCCACATCGGTATTAGAGTCATTACCAAAAGTCGCGGTGTACAGCACCGTGCTACCGGTCTCAACTACCTCGAGCGGCTCAGTGGTGACGTCGAGGTTGAGCCGGCAACCCGCAGCGCTCGCCTCCCAATCAGACGGACGGCCCTGATTCTTGAAGCCCAAGCCGCACCAGGCGTCTGCGCCTTCATCGAAGCCGTTGTGGTTTTCA
>CAYQUE010000183.1:0-2411 GCA_964420615.1 uncultured Alteromonadaceae bacterium
TTTTTACTGTTGCCTTCGCTCTTGATACCGCCTCTCTCCCATCAAGGTTGTAATAGTGGAGGCTGTTATCCGGGCTACTGCAAACAATCGGGCGCTTCCTCCAACACAAACAGGGCCGCGAGTTTACTGCCCGTGCCCGTGATTCACAAGCGAAAAGATGCGCTACAAATTGATGGTTTGCACCCCTCTGGAACCAAACGCAGATGTGAATCTAGGGCGCTATCAGTGGATTTGGATCCGGAGTCCTGCTTGGCCGACGCTGGCCGTTGGCGCTTTATCCGGCAATCGAGAGCCGAGTCCACTCTCTTGGCGTACACCCGAATCTGCGCTGAAAAAAGCGGCTGAAGTTTCCAGAAGTAGCGTAACCGAGTTGCTCAGCAATCGATTGGGTAGGAAAAATCGCACTCTCGAGGAGCGGGAGACAGATTTCGGCCCGCACATCATCAACCAAATCGGAAAAACGGCAGGATAGTTCCTTTTCAAAACGACGTTGCAAGGTGCGCTTGTCGCAGTTAAGTCGGTTAGCAAGATGGGTCAGATCACAATCACCCTGCGGTAAATGAGCCCGAATCCAGCTACAGGTATCGTTTCTTAACAGATCAGCTCTCGCCACGTCCTGATAGCGCTCTCGTTCCGCCATTATCGCCACATTCTGCGGCAGGGCTTCCCTGCGGGGATTAGGCAAACTCAGACAAGCGCGGTCTATCAGCAATTCCGTCTCGGTCGCATCTGACTCGAGCGGCACACCCATAAACTGTTCTGGCCACTCCGACTGGAATTGAGAGGCTTTTACCCTTATTAAAACTGGCTTGAACGCCTCGCCCAATGCCGCGCCGAAGCCGGCCACCAATTGCAGCGTCCCCAGCACTAGCATTCTTTCCGACTGATGGACATCTAAACCGGCCGGCCGATCAAACCAAGCCGTCATGGCGGCATGATCTCCTCGCATGCTCCCTGTCCAGTGAAGGGGCTCAGCATGGCGGCAGTTGTATCGCAGCAACGCCTTTATCGCGTCAGCCACCGTCTCCGAGTTCGCTATGAGGGCGCCCAGCACACCACCGCATCGGAGATCTTGCTGTGCTGCCAGTTGTATCAGCGCCGATTCGGATTCCGAACATAGCGGATCAAGTAGCTGAGCAATGTCCGTTGCCATGAGCATAGGCGTGAGTCCCCGAGGTGTTATCGCGGACTCTATGACGCGCTCATACTGGGAGAGATAGGCCTCGCTCGGAGCCAACTTAGCGGCTCCCCACAGAGCGGCGGTACTAATGGCATGCCCCATTTGCCATCCTTTGTATCGTTGTTTAACCGTTAGATAACATAACTCTGTGATTTAGTACATATATCTGTCAGTTAAGGCGGGTGCGAGGCGCGCCGTCGATTCGGGGGGCCGTATGAGGTATTTGGACTGTGATACTGGATCATGCTCGCTTGGGCTGGCAACCACCGGGTATCCCAACCCATGCTCAGGTAGTGCATACTGGGCGGCGGCCGGAGAGCGGTTAACTAGCCGTTCGGCAACGCTCCGTCACCGATTACACTGAATGATTAGGAATCCCTCGCCGATAACACAATCACCCGAGTTGACCGAGATCATGCGCAAATCCAACCAGCCCTCCGCCCTAATACACTTGATAGGAAGCCTCGCGCTGGTTGCGTCAAGTCAAGCCCTTGCGGCTCTCGCTTCGTCAGCGGTTACAGTCTCGCATGGATGGGTGACCGATTATTACCTCAGCCACTGGGAGGATCCCAACCTGCCCGTTGGCGTTCTCAGAGGACTGGGTCCGCACGATCAAGAAATGACTACTCAGTCTCCCGAACTCGATCAATCCGAGACCGACGGGTTAGAAGCGAGCCGGTCTGACGAGACAACTGCCCCAGGGGGCCACACTGCGATTCTTTACACACTCGACCTCAACGAGAGAGGCATGCAGATGGTCGTGAGCACCAAGACCACACTTCAGCCAGGTGATTGCGCCGCACTAGAACGCACGGAAGAAGTCATCAACCTAAGACGTGTTAGCCCGGCATTTTGCGATCCTGCCAACCAGGAGATTGTTACGCGCCTTTTGTCGCTCAGTATCGAGCGAGCTGCTCGCTGCATCGCTGCGCGTGAAGCCGACGCAACTCAACCGACAATGCCTGCTGTTCAGGAGAGGTTGGTCGAGTTAGCGATGCTGTGTGACGGCGGTTGAGCGGCCGGGACCAACGGCGAGCCTAATGGGCCCTTCAGAAAATCTCCAGCGCTTAATCAGCGATACGACCCTTGCGCATCACACCTATATTCAGCACGTCTGCTAATGCGGATAAGGTCAGAGAGCCCATGTCCTCGCCATGTCTTGCCCTGACCGACACTGTCTGGGAGTCCATTTCCTTGTCACCAACCACGATGACGTAAGGCACCTTGGCCA
>CAYQUE010000184.1:0-2399 GCA_964420615.1 uncultured Alteromonadaceae bacterium
AGCATGGCGCTACAGGCCATCGGCAACGTCTTCGATTAACCATCCTCTGGCATCCTGAGCTCAACCGTATTGGTCGTTATGTAGACCTCTGTGACTGGGAACAGGTCCTAAACGGGACCGTAAAAAAATCCTTCTCGGTAGGTCGAAATCAGCCCATGTTTAGCGATGACCAACCGCTGTGCGACCCCCACGTCAGTCGGCAGGCATTAAATGTCAGTTTCCTACACTCTCCGACCATGCCCCTCGAGCACGTGCTCAAGGTCGACGCAAACGAGTACGCCGATGTGAGAATGGGCCCCTCGCAGTCCGCGTCGCTACTAATTACCGAAGCAGAATTGCTGCGAGGGCAACCCCTTAGACTTGGACATGGTGTGGTGTTGTATTTGCGGCTGGTGCCGGTGGCAGAATCCACTCCCGCCGCAGATGACCTGCTCGCCTCGCGTTTGATTGGTGCTTCGCCTGAGATGATGCAGCTGCGCGCCCAGGTAGCGCGGGTCGCCCAAAGTGATTTACCGGTGTTATTAATTGGTGAATCGGGCTGCGGAAAAGAGGTCATCGCCTCGGCCGTTCATGCGCTGAGTGCGAGAGTGCAGCATCCGTTTCTGGCGCTCAATGTCGCCGCTATCCCCGAGACACTTGTCGCGGCAGAGCTCTTCGGCGTGGCTAAGGGCGCGTATACAGGCGCTGAAGCGCGAGCCGGTGCGTTCACCAAGGCCAACGAGGGCACGCTTTTTCTCGATGAAATTGGTGACACACCTCCGGCTCATCAAATTCAACTGTTAAGAGCGCTTGAGCAGGGACAAATTCAGCCAGTGGGTGGCGACCTGAGACAGGTCAACGTGCGTGCGCTTGCCGCTACCGATGGATCGATAGACGAGAAAGATGGCTTTCGACGGGCCTTGCGACACCGTCTGGCGGGTTACACGATTGCCATTCCGCCACTGCGCGAACGCCCCGAGGACATCGGTCCACAGGTGATAGCTTTTTTGAAGGAGGAGGGGCCGGCTGCTACCGACGCGAATCCCGAGGCCAGTGCCGAGCGACCCGAGGTCGCGGCCTATTGGGCCCGGTTCTTTTATCGAGCCCTTTTGGCTGACTGGCCGGGCAACTCGAGAGAACTGCGCTACGCAGCGCTTAGACAGCTTGCAGGAGAGGGGGAGATGCTTGCAGTCAGCGCCGTATCAAAACCTGAAAGGGGTGAGAAAAGGTCAATGCCTCAAGAGAGTGAAGCGTTATACGCCGTATTTAGTGCCCACGATTATGAAATCAGTAAGACGGCGACAGCGCTGGGCATGACGCGCCAGTCGCTTTATCGACGGTTAGAGAAGTTGCCCGAGTTTGTCTGTGCTGACGCGTTGACGGATCAGGATATTCGGTCTGCCTTGGAGCAATCGTCGTCGCTGTCGGTTGCTGCACGATCACTCAAGGTATCGGTGCATGCACTCAAGCCACGGCTAAGACAGTTGGGTGTTTTATAGCGCGATGGAGGTGGTGTATCGACGCTTTAAATTGTTGAGACGCTTGGGTGAAGGCGGTGAGGGAGAGTGTTGGTTGGCAGAGGAGCGGGCGACTGGAGAACCTGTGGTCTGCAAGCGATTGCTGTTGGTTTCGGGTGAAGAGGCAAGTGAGCGCGGCGCTGCAGGAGCCCAAGCGACGATGCCCATGTTGGCGGGGATGGCAAGTCGGATGCCTGGGCGAGCTCGCGCTCAGCGTTTTCATGGAGCGGAAGGTAGTTGGTCGGTCACCCCCTATGTCACGGGTTTATCCTTGCACCAGCTTCGGCAAGCGTTGGAACTTGCTTTGGGTGATGCCCTGGCTCTGGAATTGCTCTGGCGACTCGCGACACAGCTTGTAGAGCTTCACCGAGATGGCGTCATGCACGGAGACATCGCGCCTGGCAACGTCATTATTCGACCGTCAGGTGCGCTTGAGCTCATTGATTTTGGTCAGTCTGCGCGGTTTGGGGAACCGGCTTCACACTGGGGTGCAAAGGAGTTTTTGGCGCCCGAGCGGATCGAGGGTGGCATGGCGCGACCTGAATCCGATATCTATAGCCTGGGCTGCCTGCTGTATTGGCTGCTTGATCATCCGCTGCCTGAGGTACTCACAGCGAGGGGTCTGCCGGTCGAGGTGATTCACCCGGATAACAAGCACTCGGCGGCAGCCACCAGGGCGGAGCTGTTGACTCTCGCCAGGGGGCTTACAGGCCTGCATCCGTCCAGCCGACCCACATTGGGCCGACTGCTGCAAGATTTGAAGGAGCTTCGGCTGGGGATTCCGGCGGGGGTTGCCGATAACTTGGTCGCGTTGGTGCAGGCGGGCCTGTCACATGAATCTGGCGCCACCGAATCGAGTGCCGGTAGCCATCGCGGCGTTGTGTTAGAAAACCAGATCGCGGC
>CAYQUE010000185.1:0-2392 GCA_964420615.1 uncultured Alteromonadaceae bacterium
CGATGATAGACCGTTATCGCCTGCGCTCGACAGGCTGATTGCTTCATCGGTTTTCTCACGTCAATTCCAGTTGAGCAGCAACTGCGCCGAATATGACCGCTATTGGTGCGATATCGTGAAGGCGCTACCCGCCGACACCGACCAAGCGCTGGTCCTTCCTGACCGCGTCGCAGTCACAGAGGATATTTTACGATTGGCCGCCATGCTTGATGCCCGCACGGTGGCGGTCATGCCCCTGAGCCTGTGTCACGAAATTGCGCGCCCTTTTATGACCAAGTCGGAATCACTGCGGCTTTCAACCGAAGATATGAACCACTGGCTTAACCGCTATGCGATGGGCAAGTGTCTGGAACTGCCTACGCTGGCGGGGTTCTGCGGCTGGATTAACGTCGGCTTGCTGCGCAGCATTGTCGCCGACACGGATCTTGTATTGGCAGAGAGTTCGCGTAAACGGGGTTTGTCAATTTTGTTGTCTGACGAGGCCTTTGTTGACGATTCGGCATGCGAAGCCTCTATCTCGGTAAAAGGAGTGTTGCCTAGGTCATTGTCTGAGCCCCTGCTTGACCGACATCCCTATACCGCGCTACGGCACCCGCTCAGCCAGCTCAATGCTCAGGAAAAGACGCCCCCGGCGTTGCTTTCACGGGGTCCTGGGGTGATTTTGCATATCAGTCACAGCTGGGGTGGGGGGTTAGGTCGCTGGATCAGTGATTTTTGTGCAGCAGAGGACGAGCATCTGCACCTCGTACTGAAATCGGTCGGTAGCCGGGAGGCGGCTGCGCAGGCGCTGGCGCTTCATCTGGGGACCGCGCAGGTCCCCCTGAAGCAATGGACGCTCTCTACCCCAATACAAAGTACGAGCCTCGGCAGTTTTGAATATCGCGAGATACTCACCGAAATCAAGAATGCGTTTGCAGTACGCGGCGTCATCGTCTCAACGCTGATCGGTCATTCAGTGGATATTTACGATATAGATGCGCCGATGATTCAGGTGCTTCACGATTATTATCCCTGGTGCCCACCGCTTTATGCCACTTGGTCGAACCCATGCGATACCTGCGACAGTGAACGCTTGGGGCGCTGTCTAAAAGAGAATCCGAGCCATCAGTTTTTTGGCGATGAAACGTGGGACTGGTATGTGGCGCTGAGAGAGCAGTTTTTAAAAAAGGTGATCTCTAGGAACTTATCGGTAGTAGCTCCCTCGCTGTCTGTCAAGAAACGTTGGCAGCAACTGGCTCCCTCGCTCAAGGATTACCCGGTAACGGTCATAGGCCACGGCTTGCCAGAGTGGGAGTTAGATGCGTTTGCCGGGCACCGTTGGGAGAGTCCTCCGGGGAAACGGTTACATCTTGTAGTTCTGGGGGTGTTGTCCGAGCACAAGGGGGTTGAAACGCTGCAAAAGCTTCTGCCTCAATTACTTGAGCAATATCGCGTCACGTTGCTGGGCACTGGACCGGACGCGCCCACATTCCAAAAACATCCGCGACTGACCGTCGAAAAATGGTACCAGCTGCCCGACTTGCCCGCTAAGTTGAAGGGGCTCGAGCCCGATCTGGCATTATTGCTCTCAACCGTCCCCGAGACCTTCAGTTATACACTGAGCGAGGTGTTTGCCGCAGGAATACCCCCCGTAGCAACCCGACTCGGGGCGTTTGAGGATCGGATTGAGGACGGGGTAAACGGCTGGCTGGTCTCCCCATCGGGTGATGATCTTTTAAGCACGCTTGCCAGATTAGCTGGTGACAGGGGAGCGATTGCGAGCGTGCGGGCACGACTCCTCGCGACAGAGCAAAGATCTAATTATGGGATGGTGAGGGATTACCTGAAGCTGATTCCGGTAGGCGATGAAATCAGTGTGCGGCGGCCCTTATGTCGCTCCGTTGTCGCTGATTTGGGAGTGAGTCTCGAGGAAGGCGAGCCGTCGCAGAAAGCTTTATTTGTGCGTCCAGGGGCGGCTTATCGGTTAGCGCTTTTTCAGTTTTTAAGTTATTCCCATCAAAAAATTCAGTCTTCGCCCAAAGTTTCGCGCGTGACGCGAGCTTTACTGAGTGCGGTGCTCAGAATAGCTATGCGACTTGCCCGGCCATAATGACTCAAAGAAAAACCGGTGTTGTGACAGGGCTACCAGTGAGTCACTGAACTGAGAGTCGCGGGCCGGTCCCGGGATGAGAAGCGATTTTGAAGAAACAATTGGACATGGGGTATTTTCTTTAGCTGCTGATGGATACCCCAGCAATCGACTCCGGTAGTGAAGCGCCAACTAGTCGGTTGTGCGATACTAACCGGCTGTCGGTTATCGCCTTTTTGCCAGGCTGGAGGCTTCGTCCTGCGAAGCAAGGAAATCAGCACGCTGAGCCGCTCGGTCATTAACCGCCGCATGGGGATTTGTATT
>CAYQUE010000186.1:0-2371 GCA_964420615.1 uncultured Alteromonadaceae bacterium
GAGCACCGGATTGTGGCTCCGGAGGTAGCGGGTTCGAGACCCGTCAGCCACCCCACAAAATAGCTATTTGCGATACCTCATCTGGCGGCGTCAAACTCCGCCAACTGCTGCAGAAAAGCCTGCGCGTGGCGCTGTCCGACTACCGCGGCCTCAAGCATAGGGCGGATAGAGCCTTTCCGGTATGCGAATTCTTCAGCTTCTCCCCAAAGGCCTTTAGGTCCCAGTTCCAGAGAAAAGAGTGCAGGCATCAGGCCGCTGCTAATAAGCTCCCTATTCATCAGGGTCATGCCGACACGCCCGTTCGCGTCACTGAAGGGGTGTAAGCTGGAATTGATCAGAAAAACTGAAACCGCGCGACCCAGCCCCGGTGGCGTGTTGTTGAGTAGATTGCAGGCTGCTCTGAAGGTACCGGCCGCTTTCGAAGGTATGACATGGCGTGCAGTGAGGTGGTTTCGCGCGCTGGTTTGCGTGCACTTGAATCGCCCCGGGAATAGCCCCTCGAGGGCGACATTTGTCGTGCAGAGTGCATGGAGGTGGCGGAGCTGCGTTTCCGCCCTCACCGGGTCGTCGAGTGCAAATGGTGCCTCACTGGCGGTTTCGATCGCAGGGATCATTCGCGTTGTCTGGCGTCGTTCGTGCTCCATGATGGCCAGCGCGGCTGGCTGCACTTGCCACTCCCGAAACTGCTCGGCCGACGCCACAATGGGGATCATGTGCGCGGCTTCTATCTCACTCCAGTCGCTGGGCAAGGGCATGAGCGACACAGGCTCGATGTTTAGAGAGGCCGATGTCAGCTGTTTCAGCCAGTTCTGAATCGGCTCCAATGCGTGGTGGTCGATCTCGAGATGTTCAGGGGGAGTCGCACGCAGTGCCGCCTCCAGCTCCTGTGTGTCGCCTGAGCTTTCGAGACGTCTCAGAACCGGTTCCAATCGTCCTCTTTCGGCCAGGCTCAAGAGAGCGGATTGCTGGTGCTCCCGCTCCTTCGGAGTGAGTGATGCATCGTTTAGCGCGGTGAGCTGCTGATGGGCCTCGTCAAAACGCTCCAATTCGATTTGCATAATGGCTCGGTTGACCTTGGGGAGGGTGAAGGCAGGCGCCAGAGTCTCGGCTTCTAGTTACAGTTGTTCAGCCTGTCGCGCATCACCGAGGGTTCTCGTCAACGTCGCTAGGTTGTTGAGCCCCACAGGATCTGGGTTGATCGAAAGCGCCTTGCGATACCAGGTTGTTGCCTCCTCAAGTTCGCCCGTCATTCGCTTAAGGTCGCCCATACAGGAGAGCGCAGGGGCGAAGTCACCATTTATGCGGAGTGCGGTTGAAATGGCTTCGGTGGCTCCGACAGGGTCCGCGAGGTTGAGCTTAGCGACGGCGAGATTCACCCAGGCCTCTGGTCGCTCTGGTAGGTGGCTGGTAGCGGCAGCAAATGCGACGGCCGCTGCTGTGAGATCTCCAGCCTGCAGTGTGCGGACGCCTAATTGCATCGCCTGTTGCCATTTTTCTAGCGCTGAATCCATCTTCATGTAGGGTCGCAGTGGCTGTGTCGCTAAGGGCCCGCCATGTTAGGGGCTGGGAACTCTTGAGACTAGTAGCGGGAGGCGTGTTTGCTTTGTCCCAATCGTCAATCAGATGGTAAACAGGGGGATAAAGCTCGATAAGTGCGTAAAGTTGGGAGTTGGTCTAGTTATGCAAAAAATAAGGATTTCAGTGAGCCGTATATCGGTGGCGGCAACTATGACCTCCACCCATTTCGTCCGTCCCCCACTGTGTCTTACCGGCAGCTCGTGCCCAAGTGCGCCGCGAATCCTTGTACTTGCCTCGAACTGTTTAAAGTAGCGCCTGATCGTTGAAAGGGCTCCGGCCTGTCGCAGACAGAAGAAGGGTGAGAAACGTGTCGTGGGCAAAAAGAAAGGGGGCGTTCCGTGCCCCCGAGTAAGCGTTTCAGGCCTGGGTCGTTAGGCCATCCGTGGCCACCTGAAGCGACTTTGTCATCCTGACAGGCCTTCAGAATGTCGCAATATGCGAGTCATGTCAAGCATATTGCAAAAATAAGAGCAAAACACGAAAAATCAAAATAACTACATATATTTCATAAGCTTGTGTATTTTCGCTGAGCGGCGCCGGTTATTTTTGCCCCAAAAAACGTGGATATCCTAGCGTTACGCAACCCTGTCAGCGGCGTGAAACGGGGTCTGTGGCAGTAGCCGAGCCGTCCGCGGGCGCCGGGGTTCCGCCGGCCTACGTTGGCTGGTAGCGCCGCAAAAAATTTGTAACCCATCTGGCATCGATCCACTTTAATCCGGCTTCGGTAAAAGCCGTTAGCTCGTCCGAAGTGGGGTAGGAGTAATACTCCCCCAATTCGGTCGCGGCTTTGGCA
>CAYQUE010000187.1:0-2364 GCA_964420615.1 uncultured Alteromonadaceae bacterium
CTTTGGTCAGCGCAGTCAGCTCGTCGCGAATCACGGCGTGCATCGCGTCCGCCTGTTCGGGCGACGCCGTCACGCCAGTGCCAATCGCCCATATCGGCTCATAGGCGACCAGGAGCGATGCCGGAGACTGTTCACTGAGTACGGCTCGCAGTTGTTCTCGAACCACCGTCTCCTCTCGGCCCGCTTCTCTCACCGCCAAACTCTCGCCAACACACAAAACCGGAGTTAGGCGCGCACTACTGGCAGCGGTCAACTTGGCAGCGATGAGCTGGTCAGACTCCGCAAGATCGGTCCGCCTCTCCGAGTGCCCCACGATCACCCATCCGCAACCCCACTCCGATAGCATGCTCGCCGATACCTCTCCAGTATGAGCCCCACCGTCGTGCGCGGAGCAGTCCTGACCGGCCAGACCACAGCCCTCAGGCAAATCGGAGCAAGCGCTCAGATAAGGGTGAGGCGGGGCGATCGCCACTACCACGTCGGGCGACGTTGGCATCCTCAGCGCCCGGGAAAAAGCATCGACCATGGTTCGGCTCCCATGCATTTTCCAGTTACCGATGACGAACCTTTTATTCATGTGTACTTAGCGCAAAACGAAGCGCCGCAAGATACCAGACTCAGCGCCTTCTCTCACCCTTTCTCAATGGGACAAGCGCTGTCAGCGCCCCACTCGGCCCAGGAACCGTCATAAACGGCGACAGTCGAATGACCGAGCTCAGCGAGTGCCAGTGCCAATATGCAAGCTGAAATACCCGACCCACAAGTGGTGACCACGCGGCTTGCGTCCTCAATACCGACAGCGTCGAACAACTCCCTCAATTCCGCTATTGGCTTCAGGCCTTGCCCACCGTCTGCAATGAGGCGGGCATAATGCAGATTCCGCGAGGTAGGGACGTGGCCTGGCCTCACCCCGGGTCTGGGTTCTGGCTCCTCTCCCGCGAAGCGCGTGGGAGATCGCGCATCGAGAATGACCGTGTCACTCCTCCCCATCGCCGCTTCTACAAGCGCCTTCTCAGCAACCCACTGCCCTTGATACTCAGCCACGAAACTAGATTCCGCCTCGCGCGGTTGCGGCTCACCGGATTCGATGGGGAGGCCTGCCGCCCGCCAAGCCGGGAATCCCCCGCACAAAATACGCACCTTCGCGTGGCCGAAAACTCGGAACATCCACCAGGCCCGCGGCGCCGAAAACAGCCCCTTGTGATCATAGATAATGACGTGATCGTCGCTACCCACGCCCAGCAACCCCACTTGCTGGGCGAACTGCTCAGCAGTCGGCAGCATATGCGGGCAGGCATGATTGCGATCAGCAATCGCATCAATATCGAAAAACAGTGATCCCGGAATCCGCTCCGCAACATATTCTTGATAAGGATCGCGCGACTCGCCCGGCAGATACCACGAAGCATCTAACACCTTGACGTTGCTGCGCCCTAAAAGATGCTCGAGCTCTGACACAGCGAGCATGGTCGGCACTCGTGCCATGGGACCCTCCGACGGCTATTCCAAATGACAAACGGGGTGCGCTCGCAGCGGCATCCCCACCGCTAGAGGTGCGAGTCTAATCGCCGGCCGGGGGGGTTGAAAATGACACATTGGTGAGGCTTCGATGCGGATGCGGTGCGAGAATCGGCTATTCCCGCTACGCGGGGTTTCCAATCGTGGGCCGCTGCGTTCACAATAACGACCCGTTTTTGTCACCCAGCACGAGGAGAACCCCATGGCCGCTACAACGATTGCCTGCGCGGATGGTTTTGAACTTAGCGCCTACGAAGCAATGCCCTCGGGCACACCCAAGGGCGCGGTGGTTGTTATCCAAGAAATTTTTGGCGTGAATTCGCATATTCGCTCTGTCGTCGACGGCTATGCCGCCGAGGGCTTCTATGCGATCGCACCGGCCATCTTTGACCGCGTGCAACGCGAGGTAGAGCTGGGCTATACCGAGGCTGACATGGGGACCGGCATTGAGCTGGCTTTCCAGAAGCTAGACATGGCGCAAACCCTCGCCGATCTGCAAGCGACGATCAGCGCGGCAGCACAACACGGCAAGGTTGGGGTTGTCGGCTATTGCTTCGGCGGCTTACTCACTTGGCTGTCGAGCTGCAATTTAAAGGGTGTCTCTGCCGCCTCTGCCTATTATGGCGGCGGAATTCCCGACAACGCCGAACTGACGCCAGCCTGTCCGATTATTCTTCACTTCGGCGAGCTAGACGCGCACATTCCCATGGACTCCGTCGCCGCTCTGCAAAGCAAACAGCCGGATCTGCCAGTACACGTCTATGCCGCAGATCACGGCTTTAACTGTGACCAGCGCGGCTCGTATGACGCCGCGGCTGCCGCATTGGCAAAGGACCGCACGCTGGC
>CAYQUE010000188.1:0-2326 GCA_964420615.1 uncultured Alteromonadaceae bacterium
AAGCTGATGCAGGAGATGCGGCTGTTTACCGACTGGTTTATCCCCAGACTGCTGACCCTGCCCATGACTCACGAGCTAGAGGCGGCTTTTTCGGGGCTGGCAGAGTTGTTGATCGCAAACGCTCAGGCTCAGCCTCAGGTGCTCGTGCACCGGGATTTTCACAGCCGGAATTTGATGGTGCTGCCAGATAATGAGCTGGCGGTGATTGATTTTCAGGACGCGGTCATCGGGGCGGTCACCTATGACCCGGTTTCCCTCTTAAAGGATTGCTACATCCAATGGCCCAGGCCGCGGCAATTGGCCTGGCTCGCGAGTTACCAGAGGGAGCTGGAGGCTGGCGGTGTCATTGCGCCTGTGCCAGAGGCCACCTTCATCAAATGGTTTGATCTGATGGGCCTGCAGCGCCACATCAAAGTGCTGGGTATCTTTTCCAGATTGGCTTTTCGTGACGGCAAACCCGATTACCTGCTTGATCTACCGCGGGTGATTGCCTACGTGACCGAGGTGCTCAACCTCTATGCCGAGACCGAGCCGGCCCTCGCCGCCTTCAAAACCCTCTTCGATACCCAAATTTTGCCGGCTTGTGCAAAAGCCTCCTGGTTCCGCGGGGAGGCTCCTGCATGAAAGCCATGATTCTTGCCGCAGGGCGCGGGCAACGGATGCTGCCCCTGACGGCAAACTGCCCCAAACCGCTACTTCAGGTTGGGGGACGGCCCTTGTTGGAGCACCACCTGCTCAATTTAAAAGCGGCAGGATTCACCGAGCTGGTGGTCAACGCGGCCCATTTGGCCGAGCAGATCGAGGCGTTTTGCGGGGATGGTAGTCGCTGGGGGCTGTCTATTGCGGTCTCGAGAGAGCCTGAGCCTCTCGAGACCGCGGGGGGCATTATTCAAGCGCTGCCGTTGCTGGGGGATGCTCCCTTTTTGGTGGTAAATGCCGATATCTGGTGCCCATTTCCCTTCGAAATGCTCCGAACGTCGCTAATTCCTGCTGATGGGGCGCATTTGGTTCTCACCGACAACCCCGGGCATCACCCCCAGGGGGATTTCTCATTATCATCAACCGCTAAACTTGAATCATGGAAGAGAGAGTGTGCGCTTACTTACACGGGGATAGGTCTTTTCTCGCCGGCTCTTTTTACCGGGCTACCAGCGGGCTCCCGACCCTTGAAACCCCTCCTTGATCGTGCGATCGAGGCGGGTTTGGTGACCGGGCGTCATTGGACGGGAGAGTGGGAGGACGTTGGCACCCCCGAGCGGCTCGATGCACTGAATAATCGTTTGCTTACCCCCTTCGGGGGTTAGCACCGCTGTTCAAGGCCAGCCATGGCGGGGGCATCCTGGCGCGACGTGCAGGCAGCGACCGCCTTTTGGCGTCACCTGCCTAAAAAATGGCGTCGGAGGCCCAGAAAAAAGACTTGCATCAGGGGTAGGCTAGTCGTCTCATAGCAACCAATGTACACATAGCGTGAAATATCCAAGGTCACAGGCGGTCATGCAAAAGGCAATGCCAACAGTCAACGTTGAGCGGAGGCGGTCAACAGGGCGTCTACACCAGCTCATCCAGGAGCCATTGGTTACGCTCCGCCCCGAGCTGCGGACAAGCCTGCTTATTGCTGCACTGCTGATTGCTACGGGTTGGTCTGGCCCCTCCTGGGCCCAGACCCATGGCAACGCTTTTTCCTCGTTGGTAAAGACCGTTCAGGGTGCTCGGACAGGTGAAGGCAAGGCCGGGTCTCAGGATCAAGGCACGCCGACAGATGCCGCAGCATATTTTGTCGAACGTGTAGACCCGATTATTCAAAGCAACTGCACAGTGTGCCACCGTCCCGGTCTGGTGGCGGAGCAACAGGGCGCTCGCTTGCTTCTTGGGAGTGACGCGACTGCTAACGAGCAGGCAGTTTATGCGTTCGTATCCCGCGACGGTGTTGGTGCCGATTGGCTGCTCAATAAAATCGCCGGTGATCTGAATCATGGCGGTGGCGTTGTCTTGAGCCGAGGCGGCGACGACTACAACACGTTTGCCGAGTATTTGACGCTGGCCACAGGTGCTAACACGGGCGGCAACGACGTCGGCATTGCCAACCTGTGGGCCGGCACTGAGCTTGAGCCGCGAGAGACGACGCTTAGGCGCGCCGGACTTTTGCTGTCTGGCACCATCCCGACTCCGGCGATGATCGAGCGCGCAAAACAATCCGACAATGCGCTACGCAGCGAACTGTTGGCCATGATGTCGGGGTATGGTTTCCACGACTTTTTGATTACCGGTGCCAATGACCGGTTACTAAGCCGAGGTCTAACCTCGGGCATCGATTTTCAGTTTGATT
>CAYQUE010000189.1:0-2316 GCA_964420615.1 uncultured Alteromonadaceae bacterium
CACTGTCATTTGAACAAAATGTAGGATTGCTGACCTGACATGAGCAAATCCTCCTTCTCGACACTCGCGATACTGAAGGTGACTTCAATCACATCGAAACGATTCTTACCCTGTTTTTCATAGACATCGCTAATCGCTGCTGTAATAGCAACAGACTCCCCCACTACAAGGGGTCGGTGAAACTCAATGGATTGCTCACCGAACATGGCGGTGCCCGTTCGGTAATCGAAGAGAAAATCGTCCTGCCAATCAAAGGTCTTCAACAATCCCAGCACCGCGACAAACGGGGCAAAAGACGGTGGCGCCAAGCGCCTAGCAACGATCTCTGCGTCAATCTCAGAATCCATCGCTGGTGCAGCAAACGCAGGCTCCGTGACCACACCGAGAAAATCGTTCACGTCCACCTCAGAGACGGTGTAGGTCGCCTTGCGTAACTGACGGCCGACAAGCCCTGATCGATCGGGTGTCATCGATGCACACTCTTAATGAGTAAGACAGCGGTTTGTTTCATCATGCGACCGAAGTTTACCAAACCGCGGGGCGATACAGCTCGAAACTGTTCCGTGATCCAGTGCCGCCGCGTATCGGCCTTGACATGGTAGTGAGCGGTTACTGAATTAATAATCCAATAAAAAGCCGGGCGTAGCCCGGCTTTTTATTTGAAAAAGGCGTCTGGCGAAATCAGCCGCGCGCCATTTTAATCCGGCCCTTGGCTTTGGGCTGCTGCTCGAGGAACTTGAGCGCCCAGGCCT
The DNA here is from genome assembly GCA_964420615.1 of uncultured Alteromonadaceae bacterium. GTDB lineage: Bacteria > Pseudomonadota > Gammaproteobacteria > Pseudomonadales > Halieaceae > Luminiphilus. The sequence continues at coordinate 753 of CAYQUE010000189.1, forward strand.
GGAACTCGGGTTGCCTTGGTGCGTCGAGCCCGGTTTCCTTCTTGCAGCGCTTCTTGAGCTCGGCAATATCGCCGCCGCGGTCAAACATTTTGACCTTGCCACGGGATTTCGCCATCTTGGCGCGCAGGGCCTTGGTCTTTTTCTCGTCAACCTTGAGGTCGGCATTCATGACCACACCGTAGCGCTTGGCGCCCTCGGCAGAGACCAGACCTGCCCGCACGTCAAACTCAACGCGCTCGATTTCGCGCTTGAGTGGGTCGCCACAGCCGCCACCGCCCCAGGTGTTGAAGTACAGGATATCGCCAGCGCCCACCGCAATGCGGTCGCATTTGCTGGGGAGCTTTTCCTCGCTGCCATCGGTGCGCTTGAGGATCTTCTCCGAACGGCGCCCGGGCAATCCGCCGTTCACGCCCCAGGGGTAGGTAAGCCAGCGATCGTCGTGTATCGAGATCGTGCCCGGCTCCAGGAAGCAATAGCCCATGCGCAAGCCGTTGCCGCCGCGGTTATAACCCGCGCCCCCACTATCGGTAATGGTCTCGTAGGTCTCGATGCGCAGCGGGAAGTAGCTCTCGAGAAACTCGTTGGGTACGTTGGTAAAGCTTGGCCACAGTGAGTGACCGTCTGGACCGTCACCCGAGGGCTTGCCCGGAATCCCGCCAAATCCGATCGAGTACAGCTGGTACCACTCGCCGTTCTTATCGTAGCCCGAGTACATAAAGTGGGGGCTATCGGAGAAACCGGCACCGGCCAGGAAGTCAGGATCACCCTGACCCAGCAGACCGCCTAACACGTCAAAAATCCGCCCCAACGCGTGGGTACGGCACGACAGCGCCGCGGGCTCCCGGGGCTTCAGCAGCGTGCCCTCGGGAATACGCACCTCCATTAGGTCATAGAAGCCGTCGTTAAACATAATCTGGGGGTCAAACACCATGATCATGTAAACGCCGCAGAACATCTTGAACATTTCTTCGTTGAGGTAGAAATTGATCGAGCTGATCGACTGCGGGTCGGTGCCCTCAAAATCGAAGATGACCTTGTCCTTCTCCCGCCACATGGCGCACTTGATGCGATAGGGCCCCATACCAAGACCGTCGTCACAAATGTAGTCCTCAAAGAACTGCTTTTTCTCGGGGACTGTGGTCTTGATGAGCTTTGACATGGCTCGCTTGTTGCGATCCAACAGTTCATCGAGTGCAGAGTAGAACTCGTCGTCGCCGAAGCGCTCCGCCATTTCAATCACGCGCTTCTCAGCGGTGCGAATCGCCGCCACCAGCGCATTAAAGTCACTGCGGTTCCAGTTGGGCATACGACAGTTATGCAAAATCAACTCAAGCACATCTGATTGCAGCTCATCCTTTTTGTAGATCTTCATCGGTGGGATACGGATCCCCTCTTCGAAGATCTCTCGGGCGTCGGTTGGCAGGCTGCCCGGCACCTTGCCCCCCACGTCAGTCATGTGACCAAACATGGCGGCGTAGGCGATCAAACGACCATCCTTGAAGATCGGCCGAAGCAACAGCCAGTCGTTAATATGGCTGATCGCACCGTTACAGGCATAGGGGTC
>CAYQUE010000190.1:0-2305 GCA_964420615.1 uncultured Alteromonadaceae bacterium
TCGGATGGTTGTGGGTTTCCACCTTCATCAACAGGTGGATCGGCTCCTGGTGATACCGGTACTCGCCACTCTCGGGGTCGGGAAACCAGCGACCCGCGGTATGGCCCTCGACCACCGCTGCGTTGTCGGAATAAGCCGAAAGCACCCCCTCGCCGCCTGCGCGATAGGTGTTGCGAATCATGCCAAACAGCGAGTGCTCGCAATCGGCCCCATCGATCGTCCAACTGGCGTTAAAGATTTTATGGCGACAGTGCTCTGAGTTTGCCTGAGCAAACATCATGAGCTCGACGTCGCTGGGATCGCGCCCGAGATCGGTAAACGCGCCGACCAGGTAATCTATTTCATCCGAGGCCAATGCCAACCCGAGGGTTTTGTTCGCCTTGAGCAGAGCATCGCGACCACCCGCGAGAATGGGTACCGTGGTGTAACTGGGTGCTGAGGCGGCGGCAAATAAACGCGCCGCGTCCTCAACCCCCGAGAGTACGGTTTCAACCATTCGATCGTGCAGCAACGCATCAACCCGCGCAACGACCCCCTGCTCTACCCCGCCCACGCCAGCAATGTGATAAAGGATGCCCCGCTCAATCCGCACGACTGAGGCAAAACCACAGTTCTTGGCGATGTCGGTTGCCTTGCTCGCCCACGGTGAGATCGTGCCAAGACGGGGGATGACCACCCGACAAGGCATGACGGTCAACAATCCTTCCAACGGGGGCTCACTGGTCCCGGGCTGCAGTAAGGCGGCGAGCCGTTCTCGGTCAATGTCACCTTGATGATCGACGGCGTAAAAGTGACTGGCACTCTCGAGCACCAACGCCGGGTCGATCTCCTTCAGACGCGCCCGCAGACTGTTAAAGCGGGGCATGGAGAGCGCGGCTGAGCCGGGAATGAGCAGCATGAGAGTGGTCCTAACAGCGAGGCCGGTAGTATACAGGCGTCCACGCGTCGAGGCATCCGTAGCGCAACATTCTTCGCAGGCGATACACTTGGCACATGAACCCTAACCGCTGCGATCCGCTTATTCGCCTCCTGTGCCTCGCGCTGCTTCTCGCAGGCTGTAGCGACCAATCACTCTATCAGCGGCTTGAGCGGGACGGCGAGCTTGTGGTTCTGACCCGTAACAGCCCCACCACGTATTACTTTGATGGCGATACGCCCACGGGCTTCGACTACGACCTGATTAAAGCCTACGCGGACTCCCGAGGCTACACCCTGCGCGTAGAAGCCGCCTTTACCCTCGAGGAACTCATCTCTCGGCTGACCCAACGAGAAGCACATATTGCGGCCGCGGGTCTCACGGTAACGCCCGAACGATCCGCTCGCTTTCTCGCCAGCGCCCCCTACCTCACCCAGAAGCCGCTGGTGATTTACAAGAGCGGTCAGCTGCGACCGAGAACACCTCAGGACCTCGCCGACAGAGACTTGGTGGTATTGGCCGGCAGCAGTCATGTTGAGACCTTAAACACCCTCAAGGCCGACCTACCCGACCTGAACTGGCGTGAGATTCGCGCGGCAGACACCCTCGAGTTAATGCAGCTGGTTTCCGAGCAAAAAGCCGATTTGGCCATCATCGATTCGGTCGAGTTTCGTATGCAGCAACAGCTCTATCCACGGTTGGTAGCGGCTTTAGAGCTCGACAGGGACGAAGTCATGGCCTGGTATCTGCACCCGGGCGAAGGCGCTCAGGATTTGCAGGCCGACCTGAATACTTTCCTTCAGGAAGCCGAGACATCCGGGCTTTTGCAGAGACTGAAAGACCGGCATTTCGGTACTCTGGAATTTGCCTCTCGGCTCGGTACCTTTACCTTCCAACGCAAAATGCGCAGTGACTTGCCGCAATGGCAGCCCTTAATGGAGGAGGTTGCGGCGGAGTACCAGCTCGACTGGCGCTTGCTCGCCGCTATGGCTTATCAGGAGTCGCACTGGGATCCGGAAGCACGCTCCCCCACCGGGGTGAGAGGCATGATGATGCTGACCCAAGTAACGGCGAACGAACTCGGCGTTACCGATATTCTGGATCCCCGCCAGAGTTTGCGCGGCGGTGCGCGATTTCTCAAAGACCTGCAGCGCCGATTGCCCCCGGATATCGAGGAACCCCATCGGCTGTGGATGGCCCTTGCCGCCTATAACATTGGCATGGGTCATCTAGAGGATGCCCGCATACTCACCGAGCGCAACCGTATGGACCCCCACCTTTGGCAGGATGTTCGCTCCCGGCTTCCCGAGTTACAAAATCCAGACATCTACCCAACCACCCGGTTTGGCTTTGCTCGGGGTCAAGAGGCGGTAACCTACGTCGATAACA
>CAYQUE010000191.1:0-2297 GCA_964420615.1 uncultured Alteromonadaceae bacterium
CTGTCCTGCCCATCATGGCGCAAAGCTCCGCTGTACGACAGTGACAACAGTTTCCATGTTGGCCTCAACGCTCGCCTGTGCGGGCCGCATGACGAATGGTGCTCCAGGCTGAGCGAGTCTTGTTGACGTGTCTTCGATAGGTCCAATCCAGTAGAACCCGGGGTCGAGGTTTACCTTGATCGCGCCATCACTGTCAGTCGTAACGACTATTGCACGGGTTAAATCCGGTTGATTCTTCACCATTGGGGCGACCTTCAGTTGTGTCGTCAACGGGGCTCTTCGGGCTTGCGCGCCGTGTAAACCTCCAACCACTTCGTTGAAGCTGGTAATGACAAGGGTTCCGTGACTCGCAATCCCATCAGCTCCCTCGGTCAAAGTCTGGCCTGCTTCCATGCCGGTAGAAAATCCAGTCGCCCCGATGGTCAACGCAAAAGCGAGGAAGTGGCGTAAAAATGGTATTTGGTTTTTCATAACTGATCGGACCCACTACCGGGAGGGTATTGGAAAACTCAATACCGCAACTCTTGGGCGCTGGCTGCAGTATAGGTAGAACCCGCAGGCAAAACCGGCGCTAAGTTGAAGTTACCACAGCAAATCGCAAATCTTAACCCATTATCAGGCAGCACACGTAGTTGACACAGAAGGCGCTGTCACAACATCGTTATCTGTCCAACTTACCGAGCTCGCGTCAGTGCGGGCTGCGGGCGCGTTGTTGCCGGTGTGAAACACACTGTTGTTAATATCTCCTGAAATTTGACCCAAGGGACTATCCGCATATACCGATGCCGCTCCATCTGCATCAATCGACAAAAAGGCGAACGAGCCCCTCACGCCCTCTATTCCACCGCGAAAATACGCCTTTGACCTACCCAGCTCTGAGCCAGTCAGGGCCCGCCCATCCAGCAGCGTACGACGACTTTTTTAAACGGTTGGTAGGGCTTTAGAGACAGCCTGACAGGGCCATCTTGGGGCGTATCTAAAACGAGCTTGACTGTGTAGGGCGGGTATTGGAAAAGATCCTGCATCGCCACCGTCATATCGCGTTCAGGCTCAGCAAAATCAAGTTCCAAAACTCGATTTTCTGCTGATGAATGAACACTAACCCAAAACAAGAGCATAGCGCCAAGCCAATGAATAATTTTGAAATGGCGCACCTCAGGCCCGGTTTTTAATACTCGTTTTTCCATGATCGGCAACTATTCTGCGACTGACTACTCGGGCGCCGCGCCGCGATCGCCACGATGAAACACTACCATGGCGATTAGCAAAGCCTAAATTTTTCCGTTCTCATCCCTTAGCACTAATCCTGTATTTTTCTTCGCGTCCACCGGATACTGCTGACTCCACACGCACCGAAGATCTTGAAACATTGACTATTTACCGCGTTGGCGGCGCTGTCCGAGACACCCTGCTGGGCTACCCGTTTGTTGAAACAGACTGGGTGGTGGTGGGTAGCACCCCTGAGCAAATGCTCGCTGAGGGCTATACGCAAGTGGGCCGCGACTTCCCCGTGTTCTTGCACCCTGACTCCAAAGAAGAATACGCACTCGCACGCACCGAACGAAAATCCGGTCCGGGCTACCACGGCTTTGTGGTCCATGCCGATCCGTCGGTGACGTTGGAGGAAGACCTCGAGCGCCGTGACCTCACGATTAATGCCATGGCGATGAATGACGCGGGGGAAGTCATCGACCCCTATGGCGGGCAAACGGATCTTGCCAATAAAGTGCTGCGGCACGTCTCGCAGCACTTTGTTGAGGACCCGCTGCGCGTATTGCGCGTGGCACGCTTTGCTGCGCGCTATCACCACCTTGGCTTTACGATTGCGCCCGAGACGCTATCGCTGATGCAAGAGATTGTCGCGGCCGACGAGTTGCCCCATTTATCTATCGAGCGGGTGTGGGTGGAGACGGAGAAGGCGCTCTTGGAGCAGAGCCCCGCGGTGTACTGGCAGGTGCTGGCTGAATGCGGGGCGCTGGCAGTGCTGGCGCCCGAGCTCGCCGTCTCGCAAGGGATAACGGCCTTAACCCGCACCGCGCCACACACGCCGCGCGGGGATTGCCGGTGGGCCGCACTGCTCGCTGACTTACCGGAGACGCGGGCGACTGTGCTGAGCGAACGACTAAAAGCACCCAACGCGTATACGGCGCTCGCAGCACGGGTAAGTAACTGGCGTCCCAAAGTAAAAACCGCGCTTAAAGACGCCGAGACCTGCATGAACTTATTAAAAGCACTCGATGCGCTGCGCCGCGAGGAACCCTTCACCGGCTTTTGCGAGACGCTCAGCGCCCTTGAAC
>CAYQUE010000192.1:0-2289 GCA_964420615.1 uncultured Alteromonadaceae bacterium
CGACTATCCGCCTGAGCGCAAAGCGATTATTCCTTATCTTCTGTAGTGTCTGAGCTACTATCAGGCACATACCAAATGGGCGAACCGATGGCGCGCTCTTGAATCACCGCGGGCTCCACAGGCGCGATCCCGAGGCGCTTCGCATCGTAGGTCGACCAACGCGGGGTCGGAATCTCCAAAACCCGCGCATAGTAAAACGCGGGCTGGCTGTGATCGAAGCTGTCATCACGCCACACCGCTGTTAACGTCGCGGCGCCCACCCTGTTCTCGTAGCTTGCCTCGCGAACGTTGACCGTATTTTCTATTGGGGGTAAACGCCCGGTAGAAGGATCGGGCTCCCTGCCGGCCGACCACGCAACATCAATGACTCGTTCATGGACAGCTCCAGCATCATCCACCCAGCCCTTTACAATCTGAATACGGTCAAGATTTGCGCCCAGAGGATCACGTGCAGCGTGTATCGCAAACACCGGCTCATCTCCAGACACTTCGAGTTTTGGTAATCGTCCACCCATTGGCACGCCGGGACGAGCTGTTGCGGTAACTGCTGCCTCGGCCATTGATTCGTTATCACCGGAGGCCCAAGCACCAAACATACGCAATCCGATTCTTGGGCCACTGGTGGCATAGGTCTCGCGCCGTGCTAAGGCGTCATAGATATAATGACGCGTGTTACTATCAGCCCACACTGCGGCCAAACCACCGGACCCCCACTGGGTTGCGGGCGTCAAGTACTTGAGCCCGAGTCCCGCAGCACCGGTGCGAAGGCCGGCGGATCCATCCATCATCGGCAGCTTGCCTGTATAGCTGTCTTCATCAGGTGAGGTGCTGGCGTTATGACTATCACTCGAGCCGATAAAGCCAAACTCCAATGGGTTGCTCCCTGTCGCCTGCGCGCGCAACAAGCCGCGCTTAAGCGCGTCGCGCGCATAGGACCCTTGAGCAGACGCTAGTGTCGCCTCTCTACCGGGCACCACATTGGCAATTTCAAAGTTGGCAAATTCATCGAGAGATGACAGCAACGGATGGGTTTCCGAGGCACCCTTTACCTGCAAAATCTCGCTAATAGGCTCAAGAGATGATCGATCCTCGGGAGCAAGGTCCCATTCCTGCTGTGCAACTGATGAGGACAGTTGGTACATACCACCCGCCGACAGATTCGCGTTATGAGGAATCGCCATAACTCGCCGGCCCATCGCCCGCTCCTCGCGCAAGAAAGCCCATAGGTCGGGCGGCTTGGGGCCATCCAGCGCACTGAAGGGAATTTCCGGCACGTCCGCGTCAGCGTAGATCACATTACGATGCAAATGGATACTGACATCGTCACCCTCGGTCGGGGAGGTCTTCCAGGCTGACCATTCCCAGCCGATTAACGTCGTAAACTCGCCGGGATTGTTGTGCAGTTCAGCCGCGGCAACAGAATCCGCCCACGCCTGTCGATTAATTGACGCGTCGGCACCATCGAGCGTGAGCTTAAAGCCGTTGTCAGAAATAAGCGCGACTGTTTCTGCCCACGCTTTAGTGACCGCAATCCGACTGCCCTCCCGCAGCAGTGTGCCCAAGGACTGCCTGGTGGTCGGAATATCTAGATTAGCGAGTCGTGCCTGGCCCAGATACTCCGCATGGTCAGTCACTGCAACAAAATCGAGGGGCCGACGAATAGCAATCGGAAAACCGGCGCCGTGTTGAATGGTCTCGCCTTTTGCAAAGCGGTAGACATCCTCAGGCATGGTTCTAACACCCATGGTATAGGCGTCACTGGAAAGCGATGTGTGTATGTGGAGGTCACCCCAGAGTAACTGTTTCGAGCCACCGATGGAATCTTGTATTGGCCAGTCATTCAGCTCGGCACCTTCCTCGATCGAAGACGCTGGGGAAGTCAGTTGAAGACCGTTCAGCGAAGGGTCATCTATCGGCCCGCACCCCGCAAAAAATAGCGTGGCCTGACACACAATCCAAGCACGGCGTTTGCCAGAGAGCCCTTGCATCTATAACCCTTGCCTCAATAAATAACGGCTGCCGAGCGCGCCGGCGGCGCGCCCAACATCTCGCGGTGGGACGGTGGCCACGCGCCGTCATCATCGATACCAAGCTCGCGCCCGAGCTCCGCGCCGATAACGGTTTTACCTGCGAAATCAGGTCCGCGAGGGTCGCTCATCAAAGCGGCAATCAAGTGCCCGGTGTACTCGGGGTTCTCCGCCAGCTTCATGATCTCCTCATATTGCTCGGGGTGCACCTCGGCCGCCTTTTTGGCGCGCTCTGTTCGCAGGGGTCCCATCCAGATAGAGA
>CAYQUE010000193.1:0-2241 GCA_964420615.1 uncultured Alteromonadaceae bacterium
AGCCGTGCAGAAACAACGTTACCCAGCCAGCAATGACCACACCGAACGAAAAGCTCGCCTGCGAACCCGGCTGAACCCGCATGAGTAGCGGGGTGATCAACGCGCGATTGGTGTAGTGCATCATCCAGATCGCAAGGAAGAAAAGCGGTACTGCCTGATCGGCGTTGCTGCCCATAAAGAACACCACGGGGAACACGACCAGTCCGGGCAGCTCCATCAATACCCAGCCCTGTTTGGCACCCAGCTTCAGACCCTTGGCGCGCTTACCGCCGCCGAATCGGCCGCCGTAGGCCGCGGTGCCGAAGAGGCTGCCGACCAACACCAGCGCTGCATAGGCAAAGCCAACGACCAGTAGGGTGTCGTAGAGGGGGTCACCGGTATACCAGGTCATGGGTTACTCCTTAATCGGTGCGACACGGGGCGCGATGAATTCGAGCATTATTGTCGATTACCTGATGCGCCCATTCAGCCCCCGTAAGGACTACGTGCTATCGTCCAAACGAGGGCTGCAAGTGGCTTCGATGCTGCCTACAGTTTTATTCCAACACGAATAACAACAGCGATTTCAGCGGCCGCTGCCGCTGTCTACAGCCGGTGCAGTGCATGGACTTCAAACCGCTACAAGCAGATCAAGTCTCGGCGTGGGATGGTGCCGCAGATGTCTTGGTCGTGGGCTTTGGCGGCGCTGGCGCCTGTGCCGCGATTGAAGCCGCAGACAGCGGTGCCAGTGTGATTATTTTTGATGCCGCATCGGGCGCCGGTGGATCGACTGCACTCAGTTCAGCCGAGCTATACCTCGGTGGCGGTACCAGCGTGCAGCGTGCTGTGGGCTATGACGATAGCGTAGAAGCAACGTACGGTTATTTGATGGCGGCCAATAGCCCGCAGGCTGACCCCGCGAAGGTGCGCGCCTATGCCGAGGGCGGTGCGGGTCATCTGGAGTGGCTCGAGTCATTGGGCGTGCCATTCAAACATTCGGAATATCCTCACCGCGCAATGATGGCGTTGACCGATGATTGCCTGCTGTACACCGGCAGCGAAAAAGCCTGGCCATACCGCGATCAGTTTGCACCCGCGCCACGCGGTCATAACCTCGAGGTGGAGGGGGATAACGGCGGCCCACTGTTGATGCAGCTGTTGGAAGCCGCCGTCCGGGAACGGGGTGTCTCGGTGGCGCTGGAATCTCGCGCCTTGCGGCTCATTGTAGAGGGTGGTGGCGACGCACTGGCGGTCTGTGGTGTCGTGGTGCGGCAGGACGGTGAGGAGCGGTATTACCGGGCGGAGCGGGGCGTGGTGCTCTGCGCGGGCGGATTTGTCATGAACTCGGACATGCTCAACAAGCACGCCCCCAAGCTACAGAGAGCGACCATCCCGATCGGCAACCCCAACGATACGGGCGCTGGCATCCAAATGGCTGCGGCGCTGGGCGCGCGTCTGATCAACATGGACGAAGGTTTTGTGAGTCTGCCGTTTTACCCGCCCGCCTCGCTGACCTTCGGCATCTTGGTCGACGGCAACGGGCAGCGTTTTATTAACGAAGACGTCTACCACGGTCGGGTGGGCACCCTGATACTCGATCAGCCGTGGCCCGTGTACCTCGTGGTATCGGTTGAGGACTATGGGGATTACGAGACGGTGTCGTACTTGGGGGCGCCGATCGCCGCAACGGGCGAGACGATAGAAGAACTGTGTGCCGAGCTCGGGTTACCCGAACACGCATTGGAAACCACGATTACGGCATTCAATGCGAGCGCGGCTCAGGGGGAGGACCCCCAGTGCCACAAGCACCCGGACTGGCTAAAGCCGCTTGCCGCACCGTTGGTGGCACTGGATTGCACGCCAGGCCGCGGCGCGTTTTTCCCATACTTCACGTTGGGCGGTGTGGACACCACGGTTGAAGGTGCGGTCTTGAATGAGACAGGGTGCCCGATAGCCGGACTCTACGCGGCAGGACGGACTGCGTGTGGCGTGCCGCGCAGGGGTGATGGCTACGCCTCTGGCAGTTCGGTTGGAGATGCGACATTCTCGGGGCGACAAGCGGGTCGCGCTGCAGCACAAACAGGAGACAGGACATGAGTGATGGCAGCGATATATCGGCAAGAATCGATCGGCTCGAATCACTCGATGCTATTCGACAGCTTGCGGCCAAGTACTCATTGGCCCTCGATATGCGCGACCTCGATGCATTGGTGAATCTCTTCCCCGAGGATGTTCGGGTGGGTCGCGACAAGGTGGGACGCG
>CAYQUE010000194.1:0-2240 GCA_964420615.1 uncultured Alteromonadaceae bacterium
TCGCGGTCGTGGTGCCGTCACCCGCTGCATCAGACGCTTGCGAGGCGACTTCCTTCACCATCTGCGCGCCCATGTTCTGGAAGCGGTCTTTCAGTTCAATCTCTTTTGCCACGGAGACGCCATCCTTGGTCACCGTGGGTGCACCGAAGGACTTCTCCAGAATGACATTGCGACCTTTGGGGCCCAGCGTCGCCTTAACGGCGTCGGCGAGGATGTTCACACCCTCGAGCATACCGGCGCGGGCTTTGTCGCCAAAAAATACGTCTTTAGCTGCCATATTTACTCTTCCTTTCTCTCAAGTCAGAACGGTGCGTTTATTCAACGACCGCGTAAATTTCGCTTTCGCTCATCAGGATCAGCTCTTCGCCGTCCACCTCGATCGTGTTGCTGCCGGCATACTGACCAAAGACCACCTTGTCTCCGACCTTGACCGCCAACGCGCGCTGTTCACCGTTATCCAGCACCTTACCGTCGCCCACGGCGACGATTTCACCCTGATTGGGCTTTTCCTTGGCGGAACCGGGCAGCACGATACCTCCTGCTGAGGTCTCCTCTTCTTCCTTTCGACGAACGACCACACGGTCGTACAGCGGACGAATCTTCATGGGTTTAACTCTCCAAATTTATCGATTTCGCTAGCTCGCCCTCTCGGGCTTACCCCCTGTATGGGGGCGCGGATGCGCATTTCAAGGGATTTTTTAGCACTCTGCAAGAGAGAGTGCTAAAAACGGCGTTAAAAAGGGGTAAATCGGCGTTTTCTGCCGAAATAAACGCCGTTTGCGCCCGCACTTACCGCCAATATCGAGGAGAAAAGCCTACTGCGGGTCCGGTGGCGGCCTCAGTTGAGATTCGGACTGGCTGGTGGCATGGCTGACTTCCTCGTACTCGCCCTCGACAGTAACGCCCCCGGGGGGATTGCGAGGGTCTCTGAAAATCGGACCGGAGGGCTTCTCCGTGGGATTTACAGAGCCCTCCGCCGAGCGAAAAGCCGCCGAATCTGCGCCGGTGGCGCCCATGTGCACGGCACCAGCGCCGAGCAAGGCCCGCGCCAGCAGCCCGCGCAGGGGTCGGAATAAAACGAGCAGCCCCACCACGTCAGATAGCAGGCCGGGAATAATCAATAGCGCTCCTGTGACCACGAGGGACACATCGTCCAGCAGCAACTGCTGACGCAGTCTCCCCTCCCGCTGAGCGACTTGCAGGTGAGCCACTGCGTGGTGGCCAGCAAAGCGGATCAGCGACACCCCCAGCACGCCCGCGAGGAGCACCCAAAGTAACGCTAATGATGCGCTCGTTTGCGCGCCCAGTTCGATCAGGCTCCAGAGCTCAAGCCACGGATATGAAAATAATAGGACTCTCATATCGACCTTACCCACGCGATGATCAACCCCGAATCAGTCAGCAGATACCACGGGAGCATCGCCGGCGCGCAATCGGCGTTCGCCACCAGCGCAAGGTCGACTGCATCCGCAAAAGTGACTGCCATCACGCGGGACTTCGCTCAGCCATAGGCACTCGCCAAGGGGCGACCCACAGCAAGATCATCAAACCGGGTAGCGCCAGTGCGGTGCAAATCAGGTAGAACTGTACCCAGCCGGTTTCCTCAACGACGTAGCCAGTGATCGCATTGGCTAATGATCGGGGCAACGCTGCCAAGGCCGTGAATAAAGCAAATTGTGTCGCCGCAAAGGCGCGGCTCGATTCGCGCGCAATGAAGGCCGTAAAGGCCGCAGTCCCCAGTCCCACGCCGAGGTACTCAAACGCAATCACTATCGCGAGTACAACGATGTCGTGCCCTACGCTTGCCAGCCCGGCAAACCCGAGAATACTGATCATCTGTACCACGCCGAACACCCATAGCGCGCGATTAATGCCTAAGCGCAACATCAGCAGACCACCCAGCAGCCCGCCGACAATCGCCGGCCAGAGTGCGGCGTGCTTGGCAACCAAGCCGATTTCAGTCATCGAAAATCCGAGGTCAAGATAAAACGGCGTCGCCAGCGCCGTCGCCATACTGTCGCCGAGCTTGTAGAGCACCATAAAAGCCATCGCTAAAACAGCGGGCCGCCATCCCACGCGATGAAAATACTCGCTAAAAGGTGTAATTAGCGTGTCACGCAGCGTCCTTGGCGGCGGTGCTTCATTGGATGGCTCCGAGACACCCAGGGACAGGAGCACGCCCACCCCCATAAACGCAGCAGTGATCCAGAACACCCACACCCAAGGCAATACATCGGCAA
>CAYQUE010000195.1:0-2232 GCA_964420615.1 uncultured Alteromonadaceae bacterium
CCCGGGCGGCCTCAATATTGGCGCAGGTCTTGTACACATCACCCGGCTGCATGCCCACGTAGTCTTTGACCGCCTCGCGGCCTAAAAGCTGCTCCAGCGTCTCGATAAAATAACCGAGCTGCACCGGTTGGTTGTTTCCGAGATTCAGCAATCGGTAGGGTATTTCGAGCTCTGTGGGAGGCGCCTCACAAACGCCGATGACACCCCTCACGATGTCATCGATATAGGTGAAATCTCGCATCAGATCACCGTTGTTGAATATGCGAATCGGCTCGCCCGCCAAAATAGCCCTCGTAAAATCGAAGTACGCCATATCAGGCCGGCCCGCGGGCCCATAAACGGTAAAGAACCGCAGCCCGGTCATCGGTATGTCGTATAACTTGGCGTAGCTGTGGCCAACCACCTCATTGGCCTTTTTGGTCGCCGCATAGAGGCTCACAGGGTCATCCGTGGCATCGGTCTCGGAGAATACGGTTTTTTTGCTGTTGCCGTACACTGAGCTAGAGGACGCAAAAACCAGATGCTCAGGTCGATGCAACCGACACCCCTCGAGGATATTCTGGAAGCCCACCACATTACTCTGGATGTAGGCATTGGGGTTTTGTATTGAGTAGCGAACCCCCGCTTGCGCCGCCAGATGGATCAACACTCCAAATTGAAACTCCTCAAACAAGTGGATCACGGCAGCTTGGTCAGCCAGCTCCAGTTGCTGAAACTGAAAATCCGCGTGCTGGTGGAGGGCTTCCAGCCGGTGATGTTTAAGCGCCACATCGTAGTAATCGTTGAGATTATCCACCCCAACCACCTTGCAACCCTTCTCCAGTAGGCTGTGGCAGACGTTTGCACCAATAAACCCGGCGGCGCCGGTGACGAGAATGGGGCCCTTATCGGGATCAAGCAGGGGCATGGCGTATTTCTCTTTTTAGCCGTCTTCGGTTTGTACGTCTTCGATCATTCTCACGCGCGAGCGAAACGCCACTAGCGCCCAACGCAGTGGTAGTCAAAACCCGCCTCACACATGGCCTCGCGCTCGTACACATTGCGGAGATCAACAAATACGTCGCCTCGCATCAGATCGCGCAACCGCGCCAAATCCAAACCGCGGTATTGATTCCACTCGGTCATCAGGACCACCGCATCACCGCCCTCAACAGCCTCATAGAGATCATCATGGTAAGTGACGCCGTCAGGTAGCATCGGGGCGGCGGCCACCATCCCTTGGGGGTCATGGGCCCGGATCCGGGCGCCTTTATCGAGCAGCGCGGGCAAAATCGCGAGACTGGGCGCATCGCGCATGTCGTCTGTTTCGGGTTTAAAAGTGAGGCCCAGCACGGTAATGATCTTGCCTGACTCACTCCCCCCCAGCGCCTGCCTGATCTTGGCAACCATGCGCGCCTTTTGAGCCGCGTTAACCTCCAGCACCGCTTCTACAATGCGTGTACTCACTTGTTGCTCCTGGGCCATTCTAATCAGTGCTTGCGTATCCTTGGGGAAACAAGAGCCACCAAAACCGGGCCCCGGGTGCAGAAACTTCTTACCAATACGGCCATCGAGACCCATGCCTTTGGCAACCGCGTGCACGTCCGCACCCACTTTTTCGCAGAGCATGGACATCTCATTGATAAAACTGATTTTGGTCGCCAGAAAGGCATTGGAGGCATATTTGATGAGCTCGGCGCTTTCGAGGTCCGTGACCATAATGGGCGCTTCGATAAGGTTTAATGGACGATAAAGTTGTCGCAGCAAGGCCTCTGCCCTGCTGGAATCAGCACCGATGACCACTCTATCGGGGCGCATAAAATCGCTGATGGCGGCGCCTTCCCGCAAGAACTCGGGGTTTGATGCCACATCAAAATCGGCCCCGGGATTGGCCTCGGCAATAATCCGCTTCACCTGCCTCGCCGTGCCCACGGGCACGGTGGATTTATCAACAATCACAGTGTAGCCCTGCAAATGCTTGGCCACGTCAGATGCCGCGGCATAAACATAGGATAAGTCTGCGTGGCCATCACCGCGGCGCGTGGGGGTGCCTACCGCAAGAAACACCAGGTCGGCAGTGGGCACAGCCGAAGACAAGTCCGTTGTAAAGTTGAGGCGGCCTGCAGCCGTATTAGCGGCCAACAGCTGATCCAAACCGGGCTCGTAGATGGGAATACGGCCGTCTTTTAACGCCGCAATGCGCGACTCGTCCAGATCAACACAAGTCACACTTGCCCCAAATTCAGCAAAGCA
>CAYQUE010000196.1:0-2224 GCA_964420615.1 uncultured Alteromonadaceae bacterium
TGTGCGCAATGGCATGCCCAAGCCCCGGGTTGGATGCCCCCCCTGTCACCAGACATACTTTCCCATCAACCATGCCCATGGATTTTCTCCTTACCGTTCGAATTGCTGATTAGTGTTATGCAGATATTGTCAGCGATACCGCGCATTAATGTAGCCTAAGCGTCGCCGGTATCAGCCAGATAGATGCGCTCGAGGTGGTCAGTCACCGTCTCGATCACGCGCCGCGCCCGCTGCTCACGGTTGGACGAGCGATACGCCACGCCCATACCCTGCATCACAAACTGCACCAGATCGTGAGCGGCTTGTAATGATTTAACCTGCTTCCAATGCGGGAATACTGAGCGAACGGTCTTTAGAAATTCCCGTTCGAAATCCTGCTCCACCTCGCTCACCGCCTTGGCTAACTCCTTGTCCGTTCTGGCAGCAGCCAATAGCTCTTGGTAGGCGACGAACGAGGGCAAGTTGACATATTTCCAGGCGGATTCGACCGACGTGCGGATCGCATTGCGCGTCAGGGTCTTTTCGGGAGAGTCGATATTGATCATCAGACTGCGATACTCATTGAGCCGCCGCACGTGCAGATAACCCACCACGGCATTCATCACGGCTGACCGGGAGGGGAAGTGGTGCATCATCGCGCCGCGTGAGACGCTCGCCTCCTCGGCAATCATCGCTGTCGTCGTTTGGGCGTAGCCGTGTTCCACGAAACACCTTACGGCAGCTTCTAATATCGCCTGCCGGGTCAGGGCACTCTTTTCCGCCTGCCATCCCTCACCAATCCTCGCCTGTCCTGCCGAGGGTGTATCGCGAGTTGGCGCGTTCCCAGATTTTTTTTTACTGGTCGTTGTTTTGTTGCTCATCGGAACCCCTTAGGACTGGCTCCGCTCTCAATAGAGGGAGCCGCTACAGCAAACAATCCTGCTTGCTTTTTTTACGAGCGTTATCCTAGACTGATTTCACAAGGACAACCACTGGGCCTGCAGGAGTGAGGCCGTGTCGCGTCCCCGGTATCACCATCAACGAGTAAGGAACCTCGATGTCAGGAGCCAAGCCACTGCATCCCGGTCTGTTCACCTGGCCAAACGCAAACCCGAGCTTGATCGGCAGTCGCTGTCTGGATTGTGGTGAACACGCCTTCCCCAGCCAGGGCTCGTGTCGGGCTTGCTCAGGGCAGAACACCCAGGACGCCGAGCTTGGCAACACAGGCACGTTGTGGACATGGACGATCCAATCTTTTATGCCCAAGACGCCCTACCATACTGACGAAACGCCCGAGACGTTCCGCCCTTACGGCGTGGGCTATGTCGAACTTCCCTGTGGGCTGAAAGTTGAAAGCCGACTGAGAGAAAACACGCCGGAAGCGCTTCGCATTGGCATGCCAATGGCATTAGAGATCATATCTGTGCGCAAAGACGAGGAAGGGGATGACCTCCTGACCTTTCAGTTTTGCGCGGCAGAGGAGGCACATTAATGGAAGTCGCAATTGTAGGGTTAGGTCTACACCCGTTTGGTAGAACCGCCACTATGTCGGGGCTAGAACAAGGCGCTGCAGCGGTCAGGGCAGCCCTTGCAGACGCCGGGACCGACTTTAAAGCCATGCAGTTCGCGTTTGGCGGCAGTCAGGATAGCGGTAACGCCGATTCGCTGGTAAACCTGTTGGGACTCACCGGGCTACAGTTCACGAATGTTGCCAACGGCTGTGCTACCGGTGGGAGCTCGCTTAACGCAGCCTATTCGGCGATTAAAAGTGGCCAATATGATGTCGGCTTGGTGGTGGGTTTTGACAAGCACGACCGGGGCGCCTTCAATCCCAAGCCCGCCGAGTGGGGCTTGGACGACTGGTACGGCGAGACCGGACTCATGCTCACCACGCAGTACTTTGGCATGAAGATCCAGCGCTACATGCATGACTATGGCATCTCGCGCGACACACTCATTCGCGTCGCCGAAAAGGCGTTTCGCAACGGTGCGCTCACCCCCACGGCTTGGCGTCAGACCGCGCTGTCCTGGGAGGAAATCGAGAACGCACCCATGGTGAGCGAGCCACTGAACAAATACATGTTCTGTTCCCCCGCTGAGGGTGGCTGCGCATTGGTAGTCTGTCGCGCGGACATAGCACATCAATTCCATCCCCGGCCGATTTATCTAAAGACCGCGGTGGTGCGCTCGCGGAACTACGGCAGCTTCGAGGTATTTAGTCCCTCGCAGCCCCCAGAAGTGGCTG
>CAYQUE010000197.1:0-2207 GCA_964420615.1 uncultured Alteromonadaceae bacterium
CCATGCGCGCTGCAGTCTTCCATGAACCGGGCAAACCCCTCGCCATCGAGAAAGTAGACGACCCCACGCCCAAAGCCGGGCAGGTGGTCATCGCTGTCCGCCGGTGCGGTATCTGCGGCACCGATTTACATGCAACCGAAGAGCACGATGGACTCTTGGTGCCCGGAACCGTCATGGGCCACGAATTCGCCGGCGAAATTGTCGACGTGGGCGCACATTGCCCCAGCGACTGGAAGCCGGGACGCAAAGTCACCGGCCTCCCTTCGCACAGCTGCGGCGAGTGTTTGCCCTGTAAGACCGGGAAGCCACTGCAATGCGCCAACAACATCATTGTCGGATTACAGCGGGCCGGCGGATTTGCCGAGTATATGGCGCTGGACACGCATAACTCCGTCTTGCTGCCCGATAGCATCGACTGGGTTGAAGGCGCACTCATTGAGCCGCTCGCTGTCGGCCTGCACGCGGTCAACATGTGCAAGGATATTCGCGGCAAACGTGTGCTGATTCTGGGCGCGGGACCCGTGGGGCTGGCGGTATCGTTCTGGTGCCGTTTTATGGGCGCGTTTCACATCGCCGTCACTGAACCAGAGACGCTACGCCGGGAAAGTGCCATGCAATTTGGTGCAGATGTCGGTTTGAGCGCAGGCATCCCTGAAGAAGTCATGCCCGAGATCGTGCGTGCTGCGGGCGGCCCACCGGATGTGGTTTTCGAATGCGTGGGCGTCCCCGGGATGATTGCTGAGGCGATAGAGTACTCGTGTCAAAACGGCGAGATCATCGTCGTCGGCTTTTGCGCCAGACCCGACACCATGGTCCCCGCCGCCGCGATGATGAAGGAACTGGTTGTCAGGTTCGTCGTGGCTTATGAAAAAGCTGACTTCGATATGATCGCGGGCCTAATGGCGATGGATAAGCTGGACGTCACACATATGTGCACGGGCACAGTGGGTTTCGACGCGTTTGCGGACGCTTTTGAGAGCTTGAGAACACCCAATGCACATTGCAAAATCATGCTCGACCCCGGCGCCAGCTAGGCACGGTCATCGGCCCCTTCAAGCTCAGGTCAGAGCATCGGCTCGACAACCCGGCTGACGTTATCGGATTGCAAAAACTTGATTTTCAACTTCCCGTTGTCAAGCACTAGGTAGGCACTTTCCAGCCATACGTTGAGCTCACGCACATTTTTGCCCGGCTGCTCGGGGTCGGGATAGACAAATTCCCCAGTATTGACGTAACTGATGTGTGCGGCGCTCTCAGACAGGCTCACGCGGAGGTCTGAAAATTGCCAATCAGTGCTGACCCAAGTGTCATAATCAGCGGCTTCTAAAAAATGCTGAAATTCGGGCCAAGAGAACGTCTGCCCCATCTCATAAATCAGGAAATCCCCCGTCACCCACTCGCGCATATCAGCGCGGGGAAAGTTCTCGGTTGACAGCGCATCGAAAAACCCCGCGAGTGTTGCCTCCGCCGCCTGCTCCGTTGGACGCTCTTGAGCTTCCGCGAAAGGCATCACGCACACCAGTAATAGCACCCACAAACACCCGTATCGATGCATGGCCACTCTCCCCTCCCAAACACAGACCAGTACCAGCTTACCTCTTTTAGGGCGGCTTTGACCCTGCAAGCGTCTCGAAAAGGCTGACAAACACTGGCCTCGGGAGGCACGCTTGCAAGTGCATACCTAAGTAGGTAGGTTGGTAAAGCGCTTCGGCGCAATCTCAATAAAAACAAAAACCTGGGGGAAAAAGATGTCTGAATTAGACGTATTCGGTTTTATGGGGGCCAACCGGTCGATATTTTCAACGCTGTTTTTGTGCGGCGTGCTAATGCCACTGGTGGTGGTTGTCGTAGCCTACCTCTTCAGAAACATGCCTGGCACCGTTCGCGGAGCAGCTATGGTGTCGAGTTTAATCGGCGTCGTGATGTTGACGTTCTTCACGATGGGTGCTCAGAATACATTCTTTATGCAACTGAGCGTCCTGAGTGGGATGGCCGGTGATGGCTCTGAAATTGCAACCCGATTCCTAACCTCTGCCAATCTGCCGATTGGCGAGACCATCAAGCCACCGGGCTGGATGATGGGGTTGTCGTTGCTGCAGGTTGTGATCAATCTCGTACTGACCGTGTATGTCTTTATGTTTGCCCGATGGGAAAACACCTGACATTCAGATGTCTGTGCATAGTGTTTGAAGGGGGCGCAAGCCCCC
>CAYQUE010000198.1:0-2191 GCA_964420615.1 uncultured Alteromonadaceae bacterium
ATCGCCTGGGGTGTTATGGGCGCGGCCGAGGACTGTTGGCATGCCGCCAGGCAATACACCCTCGATCGCACACAATTTGGCGTACCTTTGGCTTCTAAGCAATTGATACAGCTAAAGTTAGCGGACATGCAGACGGAGATTGGTCTGGCCCTCCAAGGATGCCTTCAGGCGGGAAAATTACTGTCAGCCGGCGAGATCTCTCCCGACCTCATCAGTCTCATCAAGCGCAATTCCTGCGGCAAGGCGCTGGATATCGCCCGCAGCGCCCGGGACATGCTCGGGGGTAATGGTATCTCGGATGACTACCCGATCATGCGCCACATGGTGAACCTGGAGGTGGTGAATACCTACGAGGGAACCCATGATGTCCACGCACTTATTCTGGGGCGCAGTCAAACGGGTCTCTCTGCGTTTTAGAGATTTAGCGCAAGGT
This sequence comes from uncultured Alteromonadaceae bacterium, assembly GCA_964420615.1. Classification (GTDB taxonomy): domain Bacteria; phylum Pseudomonadota; class Gammaproteobacteria; order Pseudomonadales; family Halieaceae; genus Luminiphilus. Next base: position 434 of record CAYQUE010000198.1, read on the forward strand.
GAATGTGCTGCTTGAACAGCGGTAGAAACTCGTCCTCGCGGTGACTGACAAATAAAAGCGTGCTGTGCCGACGCGCCTCAATGGCAGACATAAAGCCCAAAATCCGCTGCCTATTGAGCTCATCGAGCCCCTGGGTCGGCTCGTCGAGCACCAACAAGAGCGGTGACTTCACCATTGCCCTCGCAATAAGCACCAGACGCTGCTCGCCATAGCTCAATGACTGGAACGGCGCCTCGGCCTGATCTGCCATATCCACCGCCCTTAGCCATTCCCGCCCCAAACGAATTTGCGATTCTGTCGGGGGATCGTAGAGCCCGATTGAGTCAAAAAATCCGGAACAGACTGCGGATAACACATCACACCGTACCGTGTAGCGCCGGTGGAGGTCGTTACTGACCAGTCCAAGCTGGCGCTTGATGTCCCAGACTGACTCACCACTGCCCCGCCGATGTCCAAATACCGTGACATCATTGCTGAAGCATTGCATGCAGTCGCCGGTGATCAAGCCCAGTAAGGTCGATTTACCCGCACCATTTTCACCGGTTATCAGGGTATGTTGTAGCGGTGCAACCTTGACTGTGAGCGCGTCGAGCACATTGCGGTCTCCGTAGCGGACCGTGCATTCGTTAAGCTCCGCAATATAAGACGCGTCATAGGCCTCGAGCCGTATGGCATCCTCTGGAATGCCCGGCTGGACGATGGCGCGCGCACCGACGGCTGCCTCCAGCTGGGCCAATTGTGCATCGCGTGCACCCGCGAACACCGTGAGCAGCCCGGCTTCTACATGACCGAACTGCTGTACCCATTCGGGAATATCGGAGCGATTGCTGAGCAGCAGTATCACCGCGACGCCAGACTCCACAGCCAACCGAAATGTCTCGCTCAGCGCTGTTACCGTGCTCTGATCCAGACTGTCAAAGGGGTTATCGCAAATGAGCAGTTCAGCCTCATCCAACAGCGCTTTGAGCACCATGAGCTTGCGACTCTCACCCGTACTCAATTCTCGATAAAAAGCCTGCAACCGATGGCGCATGTTCAACTGATCAATGAGGGGGTCTTCTAGGCGCTCCCGGGGCAAAAACTCAGCGACACGGGTACCCCACTCGTCTTCCGGGATGATATCCGTCGCCGCTAGCCGCCATTCCTCCTCGTAGGTAGCCTGCTGGCGCTCAAAGGAAATCAGCGCAATCTGATCCGCATCGAGTGTTCTTTCCACAACGCCTTGGTTTGGCATGACCTCGCCGACCAGCAGCTGATCAATCAGTTGCTTGCCCGACCCATTGCGTCCAAATACGCACCAGCTATCACCCGACTGAATCGACCAAGCCGGCACGGCCAAGCCTTCGCATTGGCAGTCAGATAAATGGATGAGTGGTGAGGAACTGTCCATAGCCGTTACCCTGCCGTAGTCGACGCGGGGTAGTCGTGTCTTAAGGGGCACCAACAGGTTCCGGGACTATCGGGCGGCAGATCTGCCTCATTTTCTGCGTCTTGCTGCTGATTTCCCGCTACACTGCGCGCCTCGACAAAGCCTGGATACCGCATCATGACTGACTCCCTCACGCGCATTGAGCAACTCAATGCGATGGCCCCCAACTTCATCAAATTGTTGGGCGGCAGCGTTATCGAGCTGGACATGGAATCACAACGCGCCATCTTTACCTTCACCGTTCCCTTGGATTACTGCCATTCCGGAGACGTAGTGCAGGGTGGATTCGTGACGGCCATGCTGGACGCCGCCATGTCGCACGCCCTGTT
>CAYQUE010000199.1:0-2183 GCA_964420615.1 uncultured Alteromonadaceae bacterium
TCATTTGCTCGGTCGCGGCGAGCGCAATGGCATGGCTGGTGATACCCGCACGCACTGCGAGCTCGTAGCCCTTCATATTGGGGACCAGCGCACTGTAAGCCAATGATGCGGGCGGTAAGTTCGCGGCGATCTCGTCGGTACCTGCCATCTGCGGCACCGCCTTTGGCGAGACGAACGAACCGATCTCAAGTTCGGGCACCCCGGTCTGCGCCAAGGCTCCCAGCAGGGCAATACGCTGCTCCACAGTTAAGTGTGTGGGCTGTGCCTGCAGTCCGTCGCGGGCCGCGACTTCCTTGATGATAACTCTCTCGCTCATGATGCTCTCCCTGCGGCGCGCCAGTATGATCCAGCTGCGCCCGCAAACCAATAGTGTGGTCGACCCCATTGACGCGCCGATTCTAACCCCGATTCTGCCAATCTGTACGAAATCGATCGGATCACGCATGATGCGCTCCTGAGCGAACACAGACTCCGGGAGACGCCCCTCATGTCGGAACGAAAAGCGCTACAACGAGTCGACGCCGGCATGGGTAACAAGCCGGCATTGATTGTGGTCGATGTCGTTAAAGGATTTACCGACCCCGCCTGCCCGCTTGGTGCAGAAGCCGAAGAGGTTGTCGCCGCCAACGCCGCATTGATGGATGCTTTTCACAAAGCGGACTTACCCGTGGTGCTCACGACGGTCATCTACCGAAGCGACGACGAAGCGACGGTTTTTCGCGCGCGGGTGCCAGCCCTTAACCTGCTCACGCCCGACTCCGAGTGGGTGAAATTTGATCCGAGGCTGCCACTTCAAGACACCGATTTGCAGTTAGAGAAGCGCCATGCGAGTAGCTTTCATGGCACCAACCTCGACGAATGGCTCAAAGCGCGGAGCGTGGATTCGGTGGTAGTGACGGGACTCACTACCAGTGGTTGTGTGCGTGCGACCGCTGTGGATGGCCTACAGAACAACTACAAAGTGCTCGTGCCCCGGGAGGCTTGCGGCGACCGTGACCCAGAGGCCCATAACGCCAACCTCTATGACATGAATGCCAAATACGCGGATGTGGTGTCGCTGGAGATGGTGCTGAACTTACTCCCCCGATGAACCCGCTTGCTGCGCGGCAAATGCTGCCTGCTGCTCGGGTGTTGCCTCAAGCTGGTAGTGCATCTTCCACTCGTTGTAGGGCATACCGTAGATAATCTCGCGCGCCGCCGCCTTATCCAGCTCAACCCCGGCCTCACTCGAGGCTTGGGCGTACCACTTGGACAAACAATTACGACAAAATCCCGCCAGATTCATCAAATCAATATTCTGCACGTCTTTACGACTATCCAAGTGCTGTAGCAACCGGCGAAAAACCGCAGCCTCGATAGCTTCCTGACCCGCGTCTTGGGAACTTTGTTTTGGGAAATCTTCAGTCATCGCCTGTCTCCTGAGGTCATTGATTTATCGACTGCGTCTCTGGGGGATTTGTGATTGCGGTCTCTACCGCGAGAAGTTCAGCGATGACCGCGCCCTGGCCGGAGTAGCGCCACTCGGCGTCGGGAACGCGCTCCGGCCGCCACCATCCGACCTCTTTTATTTCTGCGGGCCGCAGAATGCGGGGTGCTGCGTCGGGATCGGCGTGGCACCGGAACAAATGAAATCCATTATCAAATACGGTGGCCAACTGCCCCGCGACCACCGTCAACCCGGCCTCCTCGAATACCTCTCGCTCGGCACCACAGTGCGCGCTTTCATCGCGCGCAACACTCCCACCGGGCAGTGCCAGCTTGCCGCGCCAGTCCCTCACCAACAATGTACCGTCGTCACTCTGTACCAAGCAGCCCGCACTGACAGCTGCAATAAACCGGCTCTCATCAGAGCAAGGTGGCGCACTCTCTCCGCAGCCGACGAGGCAGAGCAAAAACCCCACGGCCACACTAGGATTCATACACCCATTCAACCGCCTCGTTACCCACCGCCACACGAAGCTCATCCAACAAGGCATCGCTTGGATGAACCTGCCACGCCCCGCCGAGACGAATAGCCACAGATCCCTTCGGCTGCACGTACTCCATCACCACGGGGCACTGGCCACCCACTGCAGGACGCAGGGTATTCGCCAGCAGCTTACTAAAGGCCTCATCAACCCGATGGCTAGGCACCCTCAAGCGCAGCTGGGACACCCTCGCCTTTCTGGCTTCCTCCAGAGAGC
>CAYQUE010000200.1:0-2167 GCA_964420615.1 uncultured Alteromonadaceae bacterium
TCATCGACTCACTGCGAGGTGTGGACATGCGCAAGGGTAGCGCGGCTATCGGTTTTCTTTGCTTAGCCACAGGGCTGTCGGCAGCAACCCTTACGGTCAAGGACGAGACTGGTGAGGTAGGGCGATTGGAGATGGGGAGTGGTAATAGCGTCGCACTTTTATCGGAATCAAACGGCAACCTAACACTGACCCTCGATGGCTATTATGTGACCATTAGTGCAAATGCCGGCGGTGGCGGTACTGTTGATACTGGTGGTGGCACTGATACCGGCGGCGGTGGCACAGATACTGGCGGTGGTGGTACTGACACTGGCGGTGGTGGTACTGATACTGGCGGCGGCAGCACCGACACCGGCGGTAGCACGGATACCTCGGGCTACTGCGCGGGTAACGACGATGCTTTGGCGGATTGCAGGGTGGATGGAGTCTTCGATCCATGGATAGCAACTGCTGGGGAGGTGCCCATCTGGATCAGAGATAAGAAGACTGAGGTGTTTGCCTTCACCCTACCTGCCAGAACCGAGGCCGAAGACGTGCGTTATGGATATTTACAGCTGACTACGCCCGAGCCGAAAAGAGATCCAGTCACGCAAGATATCTTTCATGTGTGGTGGTCTGAAACGCCGAACGGTAGCCCTCTGAGCGGCACAAAGTGCGAAATATGGGCAGTTCAGGCGAGAGACACTATCTTCTGGACGCAGGATCCGGATCCGGCTTACCGGTCGGCTGCCTGCTACCTCGGGGCTGATCCCCGCGTGCTGTATTTAAACTTTGAGACACGTTGCTTGCCAGCGCGCTATAACGGCACTTGTGACAGTGACAACCTGCGCAAATCGAGCGCTGTTTACCAATTTGATGCTGCCAGAGTCATAAAGGGCTATTAAACGATGTTTTGTAAGGAGGCGCCGACAGGTGCCCCTTCTATTTTGTAAACGTGTAGAGCCCACAATCTTGAAGCATTCCGCTACTGTCTTTGCAGCCCTGCTAGCTGTTTTTCTGATGCCGCTGGCTACGGCACAGGCTGATGAGTTGGTCCTGTCTCACGAAGGGATAGAGATCTCCTTTGACGAGGCTTTTGCCTACTCACTGCGGCACACCAACCCTGAGGCCTATGCGGTGTCCATGTCAAAGCCGCAAGCCACGTTTCGGATTTTGCAAAATCTCTATATTTTTAAGCGCGTCGCCAGCACGATGGAGGCGTCCCCCACTTTTCCGGCAACTGAGTTTCAGTACCTAACCAATGATTTTTACCACCGGAAATTATTGACCCGTTACCTCGACGCCGCCGTCGCCGAGCGCATGGAGGCAATTGACTGGCAAGGATTAGCCAAGGCTGAGTACGCTCAGCGCAAAGCGCGGTTTACATCCCCCGAGGAAGTGCGGGCAGAACATCTGTTGATATCGATGGAGGATGTGCCATTTGATCACTTTGTGCACAAAGTCAGAGCCGTGCAGGAGCAGTTATCCTTGGGTGCCAACTTTGCTGATCTTGTGGCGCAGTATTCCGATGATCCTTCTCGGGTCAACAATGGCGGTGACCTGGGTTTTTTCTCGCGTCAGCGTATGCAACCCGCTTTTTCGGAGGCCGCGTTTGCCCTCACGGAGCCCGGCGAAATTGTGGGGCCGGTTATGACGCGTTTTGGCGCGCACTTTATTCGATTTATCGACCGCCGGCCGGAGCACACCCTGGCCTTTGATGAGGTCGAGTCGCGTTTGATCGAAGAAATCAAAAAGGAGACCGAGGCCCGCTTGCGCGAGGAGCTGTTGGCCGAAGTGAGGGACGAGATTGAAGCTGAGCTCGTTCTAATCGACGAGCGCGCATTGGTATCCCGATTTTTGCAAGCCTATGAATCTCACAAGGATACGGTACCGCAATAAACCTGAACTACACTCGGCGGTGAAATGAACGTCCACAGTGCCCTCAATCGCCGCACGCTCATCTGTGTCTTCACCGGATTTGCGTCCGGGTTACCGTTATACATCCTGATTCAACTGATCCCGGCCTGGTTGCGCTTGTCCGATGTCTCGCTGGTTGAGATTGGCCTTTTCTCGCTGGTAGGCCTGCCCTACGCCTGGAAGTTTGTCTGGGCCCCCATGCTCGACCGCTGGAGGTTACCGCTGGGTTTGCGCCGTGGTTGGATGCTGCTCACCCAGCTACTCTTAATTG
>CAYQUE010000201.1:0-2164 GCA_964420615.1 uncultured Alteromonadaceae bacterium
CGCCAGTGAGAGTGATTTCAGACAAATTGCCCGGGTTGAGCGAAGGGCGGCGAGGTCGACGCATGATCCAAGTTGGATTTCATATGATCCTATCTGGTGGCTCTAATCTTAGCTGGTGGCCCTATTAGTACCAATTTAGCCGCGACTGCTACTTCGGTTGACGGGCTTTGATAAACTCTGCACTCCACCGTATTTTGGAGCACCAAGCCAATGAGCGTGCGCACCCGCGTCGCCCCGTCACCTACCGGGGATCCTCATGTTGGTACAGCGTATATGGCGTTGTTCAATCGTTGTTTCGCCCGCGCCCACGGGGGGCAGTTCATCCTGCGCATCGAGGATACCGATCGGGCACGAAGCACGCCCGAAGCGGAACAAGCTATTTTGGATTCGCTGACTTGGCTGGGCCTTTCCTGGGACGAGGGTCCCGACGTCGGCGGGCCTCACGGCCCTTATCGACAGAGTGAGCGCGGAGAAGCCTACGCAGAATATGCATGGCAGTTAGTTGAGGCGGGTCACGCTTTCGTCTGTTATCGCACCGCAGAAGAGCTCGACGCCTTGAGGGAGGCCCGTCGCGAGGCGGGTAACAGCACCGCACTGAAGCCTTCAGACCTAACGCTACCTGATGATGAGCAGGCGCGTCGGAAGGAGCGTGGGGATGCTTTTGTGATTAGGATGATGGTCCCTGAAGAAGAGGGCGTTTGCGTCATTGATGACATGCTGCGCGGCTCGATCGAGCTCGACTGGGGGATGGTCGATGCGCAAATCCTCCTAAAGTCAGATGGGATGCCCACCTACCATTTGGCGAATGTGGTCGACGATCACTTAATGGAAATCACCCATGTCATCCGGGGGGAGGAGTGGATCAACTCGGCGCCAAAGCATCAGCTCCTGTACGGCTACTTTGGGTGGGAGATGCCTGTGCTTTGCCATCTGCCGCTATTGCGCAATCCCGATAAGTCAAAACTTTCAAAACGCAAAAATCCAACGAGCATTCTGTATTACCAACAGATGGGTTACTTGCCCGAGGCGCTACTTAACTACCTCGGACGGATGGGCTGGTCCATGCCCGATGAGCGCGAGAAGTTTTCGCTGGCAGACATGGAATCAGCATTTGATATTTCCCGCGTGTCCTTGGGCGGGCCGATTTTCGACACCGAGAAATTGAAATGGTTGAATGGGCTGTGGATTCGTGAGGATTTGGATCTTGAATCACTCGCCCAGCGTCTTCGCGACTGGGCATTGAATAAAGACAAGCTGATGCAAATCCTGCCTCATGCCCAGGGCCGGATGGAGGTGCTGTCGGATCTCATTCCGCTGTCCGCGTATTTGTTGTCGGGGGAGGTGGCCGTTACAGAGACATCTTTTTCTGACCTAACGGAGTCTTCGGAGGAGACCGTGAGGCGATTGCAATTCGTGTTGTGGCGTTTGGAGGCGCAGCAAAATTGGGAGCGAGGTGCATTGTTTGATTGCTTGAAATCCCTCGCGACTAGTATGGCGCTAAAACCGAAGGATTTGTTTGCGCCATTGTTTATTGCCATCGCCGGCAGTAACGCGGCCTATTCAATGCCAGATTCCATGTCGATTCTGGGCGCGGACATTACTCGAGCCCGATTGAGGCATGGGATCGACGTGTTGGGGGGCGTTTCCAAGAAAGCCGCCAAGCGGCTCGAGAAAGAGTACGCCGCGCTCGACTGAGCTGCCGAGGCAGACAACCTGCAAGCGGCGCAGCACAGGCTGATACCTCGAGTTGCGAGGCTAATGCGGCGACGGGACTACGAGGCCTATTTTTTGCGAGTTGCTAGCAGGGCGAGACCCGCCCAGAGAGCGACAAAAGTCTCGAAAGCCAAAGCACCCCAGGTGTAGGCAGTGAAGCTCGAGCTCATGTCGATACCCAAAGAGCTGTTGGCCACCTGGAAGCTGGAGTCGAGGTCTCCAAGCGCCACGCTGCCGCGAGCCACCGCGATCGCGCCCACGCAGATCAGAATGAGCCATAAGCCGGCACGCTCGTAGGGCTTTAAAAAGCCCGAGGCGATGAGGATGGCGCCAAAGCCGCTCTGTAAGCCGCCATAGACTGAGGTCATTTCGGCATAGCCATCGTGGGTAGCAATAAAGAGTCCCGCATACTCTGCGGGCAGTTCGGGGTTTACCCAGGATAAGACGCCGT
>CAYQUE010000202.1:0-2162 GCA_964420615.1 uncultured Alteromonadaceae bacterium
TGCCAATATTATAGGCGGCAAGTGCCATCCACAGCCGATGGGGTTCCTCGATATCCGGGGGCAATCGGCGCTGCAGGTCTTTGAGAAATCGCGCACCGCCGCGCAAACTCTGGCGGGGATCCAGAATATCGGTAACGCCGAGTTCGTTCGCCGTTACTTGGGTCAGCATCATCATGCCTCTCACCCCGGTGGGGGAGCGCGCTTCCGGATCCCAGTGCGATTCCTGATAGGCCATAGCAGCGAGCAAGCGCCAGTCGAGCTGGTACTCCGCTGCAACCTCCTCAATCAGAGGCCGCCATCGCGGCAAGTCAGTGCGCATTTTGCGTTGGAAGGTAAAGGTACCGAGCCGAGAGGCAAATTCCAGGGCGCCGAAATGCCGGTCTTTCAGTCTCTGCAAAAGCCCGGATGTCTCGGCTTCCTGAAGGAAAGTATTCAGGTCGGCCTGCAAATCCTGAGCGCCTTCGCCCGGGTGCAGATACCAGGCCATGACTTCGTCCCTGTCGAGCTCTAAAGCCGCTACCAACCGTGGATAGAGCTGTTGCTGCATACGAAACTCGACCGAATCGATGATGGCCAAATCGGCTTTTTGCTCGGAAACCAGCTGCATTAACTCGAGGGTGTCTGCCGCGCGAATCTCACGCCAGTTCAGGTCGGGTAGGTCGGCCTTGAGGGTGTTTAAGGTCTCAACATGACTGCTGCCGGCCAATACCACCAAGTCTCTGTCGGCGAGGTCCTGAGGTGTTCTCGGTCGCAGCTGACCGCTCTTGTAAATCACCAGCGGCTTCTGGGTGAGGTAGGGGGCGCTGGCGAGAAAGCGAGCGGATCGTTCGGGCGTTACCGTGAGACCCGCGGCCGCAATATGTGCTTCTCGTTGGGTCAGCCGAGAGATGAGTTCCTCGAGGGTAAAGGCGGCTTCTACGCGCAGGGTGTAGCCTCGGGAGTCCGCGTAGGCTTTAATCAGGTCGTAGTCGAAGCCCGTGGGCGTATCGCCATCAAAGTAATACGTGGTGGGGCTGTTACGGGTCAGAACCACAAGCTCGCCGTCCCGCTCAAGCCGCTGATAGAGTGATTGGTCGCTACAGCCTGCGAGAAGCAGCGCGAGGCACAGGAGGCGAATAAGCGGATCGCAGCGGTTAGGGTTCATGTGCCAAGTGTATCGCCTGCGAAGAATGTTGCGCTACGGATGCCTCGACGCGTGGACGCCTGTATACTACCGGCCTCGCTGTTAGGACCACTCTCATGCTGCTCATTCCCGGCTCAGCCGCGCTCTCTATGCCCCGCTTTACCAGTCTGCGGGCGCGTCTGAAGGAGATCGACCCGGCGTTGGTGCTTGAGAGTGCGAGTCACTTTTACGCCATCGATCATCAAGGTGGCATTGACCACGAACGGCTCGCAGCATTACTGCAGCCCGGGACCAGTGAGCCCCCGTTGGAGGGATTGTTGATGATCATGCCCTGTCGGGTGGTCATCCCCCGTCTTGGCACGATCTCACCTTGGGCGAGCAAGGCAACCGACATCGCCAAGAACTGTGGTTTTGCATCCGTCACGCGGATTGAGCGGGGCACCCTGTATCACATTGCTGGCGTGGGTGGGGTAGGGCAGGAGGTTGTCGCGCGGGTTGATGCATTGCTGCACGATCGAATGGTTGAAACCGTACTCTCTGGGATAGAAGACGCGGCACGTTTATTTGCCGCTGCCTCAGCACCCAGTTACACCACGGTACCCATTCTCACGGGGGGGCGCGATGCCCTGGTCGAAGCGAACAAAACCCTCGGGTTAGCGTTGGCCTCGGATGAAATAGATTATCTGGTCGGCGCGTTTACCGATCTCGGGCGCGATCCGAGCGACGTCGAACTCATGATGTTTGCTCAGGCGAACTCTGAGCACTGTCGCCATAAAATTTTTAACGCCAGTTGGACGATCGACGGGGCCGATTGCGAGTACTCGCTGTTTGGCATGATTCGCAATACCTATCGTGCAGGCGGCGAGGGGGTGCTTTCGGCCTATTCCGACAACGCTGCGGTGGTCGAGGGCCATACCGCGGGTCGATGGTTCCCCGACCCCGAGACTGGCGAGTACCGTTATCACCAGGAGCCGATCCACCTGTTGATGAAGGTGGAAACCCACAACCATCCGACCGCGATCGCGCCGTTTGCGGGTGC
>CAYQUE010000203.1:0-2149 GCA_964420615.1 uncultured Alteromonadaceae bacterium
CTTTTTTCTCTTCGAGTCCAATAGCCACTTGGCTTACTCCTTTTGTGGTTGTTTAGGTCGCCGCATACGCTACGACCCCCCTCGGTGATGAACTGCCTCACCATCTGCGTAGGCATCCGGACTCGCGTCCGCTATTAAGGCCCTTTTTCAAGTGCCACCTACGGTCTTTGACAGCCTTTGGCGTTCAGCGGGGTTAACCCACACATTCCTGCAAAGACTTCCAAAGTGGGCACAGCCTGCGGTGCGCTTTGCCCAACCCCCTCATCAAAAAGACACGGGGGCTAATGACCCCGGGCGAAAGCCCGCGGTCATGATGCTTTTATTAAAAATCGATCGCGTTGTGATCGATGGTAACGCCAGGACCCATCGTGGTAGACAGGGTCACTTTACGCACATAAACACCCTTCGCCGACGCGGGCTTGGCCTTCTTCAGGTCAGACAGCACGGCAATCAGGTTGCCCTTGATCGCGTCTGGCTCGAAGTTCACCTTGCCGATGCCGCCGTGAATGATGCCGTTCTTGTCGGTACGGAAACGCATCTGGCCTGCTTTGGCATTCTGCACCGCCGCTTCAATATCGGGTGTCACCGTGCCTGTTTTAGGGTTGGGCATGAGGCCGCGCGGACCCAGCACCTGACCCAACGTGCCCACGACCCGCATCGCATCGGGTGACGCGATCACGACGTCAAAATCCATCATGCCGCCTTTGATTTGCTCGGCGAGATCTTCCATGCCGACAAAATCAGCGCCCAGGGCTTTAGCCTTGTCGGCACCCTCACCTTGAGTAAAGACTGCTACGCGCACTTCAGAACCTGTGCCGTGAGGCAGCGTGGTTGCGCCGCGAACACCCTGATCAGATTTGCGCGCGTCGACGCCGAGGTTCACTGCGACTTCGACGGTTTCGTTAAATTTGGCCGTGCCAAACTCCTTGAGGAGTGCAACAGCTTCATCCAGCGTGTAGCTGTGGTTTGCGTCAACCTTTTCGCGGAATGCGCGAACGCGTTTGGATAACTTGGCCATCAGTTCACCCCCTCGGTCTCAATACCGGCTGAACGCGCACTACCTGCGATGGTTCGCACCGCTGCATCCATATCGGCCGCCGTCAAATCAGGCCACTTCTGTGTCGCCACTTCTTCGAGCTGGGCTCGGGTCACCTTGCCCACCTTTTCCGTATTCGGGCGACCCGACCCACTTTTGATGCCCGCAATTTTCCTCAGCAACACCGCGGCCGGGGGAGTCTTCTTGATATAGGTAAAGGATTTATCACTATAGACCGTGATCACCACGGGAATCGGCAACCCCGGCTCCATGCCTTGGGTGTCGGCGTTAAACGCCTTGCAGAATTCCATGATATTTACGCCTTTCTGGCCCAGCGCCGGGCCTACCGGTGGAGAGGGGTTCGCCTGTCCAGCCGGGATCTGCAGCTTGATATAGCCGTCGATCTTCTTCGCCATGTTGTCATCTCCTGGGTTCAAACGCCGTTGCAATGCCTGCATAAAGCAGCAAATTGCGCGGGCTCCCCATCATCGCCGCCTACGCGGCTTTGATTTCAGGGCAGGCCACTGCGGCCCACCCCACCCGATCAGGCTTTTTCGACCTGACCAAACTCCAGTTCTACGGGCGTTGAGCGCCCGAAGATCAGCACCGCCACATTCAGGCGGCTCTTTTCATAATTCACATCTTCGACAACGCCATTAAAGTCGTTGAACGGCCCATCGATAACGCGAACCATCTCGCCCGGCTCGAAGACCGTCTTCGGCTTGGGTTGGTCTACGCCTTGCTCGACGCGCTGCAAAATCACGTTAGCCTCTGCATCGCTGATCGGGGACGGCTTGTCTGCCTTACCGCCAATAAAACCCAGCACGCGGGGCGTCTCTTTTACGAGGTGCCAGGTGTTCTCATCGAGATCCATCTGCACCAGCACATAACCAGGGAAGAACTTGCGCTCGCTCTTGCGCTTCTGGCCGCCCTTCATCTCGATGACTTCCTCGGTCGGCACTATGATTTCGCCAAATCGATCCTGCATGCCGAGACGATCCACTCGCTCCTGAATAGCGGCGGCAACCTTCTTCTCGTATTGAGAGTAGGCATGCACTACGTACCACTTTAAAGCCATGTTCCTTCCCTCAACCCAAAATCAGTGACGCGAGC
>CAYQUE010000204.1:0-2139 GCA_964420615.1 uncultured Alteromonadaceae bacterium
GGGTTCAGCGATAGCAACCTGCCATCGGGTAGGCTCAAAATCGCGCCGCATCGCCACACAGCGGATTCAGCTGGCTCTCCCCCCGCTCCCGATGCCGGTTCCGGGTCTTCCAATTTCACGCAGCGCCGATCGTCCTGCACTCGCCATAGCCCCTTAGCCTCGCCGCTTTTCTGGCTACTCGACCAACGTGTTTCAAACGTGCCTGAAGCGCGCCAATAGGTTTCGGCACTGACGCCCGGGCTATCGAGCACCTCTGCATTGTCGATGACGTTATCAAAGGTGGCGCGAATTTCCGCAGAGGTTAGCGCTGTGGCAGCGTCTTTTAAATCTTGCGCCTCGGCGACCATCTGCAGCGAAAAAGTCATCAAGCCTGAGTAAAATATCTTGTGCGCGATGCTCATGATGAACGTCCTCTGCTTCATTTTTATCCTGAAACCATAACAGGGTGGTATTTTTTCTACTGACAAGCAGAAACGGGGCTGACGTTAGGCCATAGTCTCAGCCCAGCCGCAGGGGGGAGCGCCCGAATTTCGTCGCCCCGCCACTGGTAACCGGCAATAAAGAAAAACCCCCTCTTTTTATGAGTCGACACTTGTGGCGACCTCGCGCTCGCCAATGCTGCTGGCAGCAAACACTCTCTCCTGGAGGCAAGCATCATTCCCGGACCTGAATTAGTGATATGTTGGCGCCTCGAATAGGTGCAGACCACTGGATGAGCGCTTACCCGGCTTACTAACTCATATGACAAAACGCGTACGACAGCTCTTTCCATTCCGCAACAGATACTCTGTTCACGTCAACTTTTCGGCCGGAGTGGTGAGCGGAATCGTGCGCATACAACTGCAAACACACTCAGCAGAACTAGCGGCCCTACCAGTTGACTTCTCGATCGAAATTATCGCCGAACGCGCCATTGGGCATACCACTAAAACGGTAGTGCCCGATCAAGCGCAGGACAGCTGGATCGCGTTTCATTCGCACTTATTAGCCAATGGAAAATATACGATCAAGTGGAGTGCGGCCAACTCCGGCGGCCACTTAAAAATTCGTGTTCGCAACCTGGGTGACGTTGCAGCGAACGTAAAGCAGCAACTCGTCAGCGATCAGGTGCCTCTGTTTCTCACCGGCCCTTGCGACAGTGCCATCTATCGTTACGACAATGACGAGATTGTCCCTTGGTACGACCGCCACGACTGTCACGAGAGGCTGGATGCGCTCGTTAAAAGCGGCAATGTGCCGGCGGACCTCGAGGCGCCCTTCCGGCAATTTCTTGATGAGGGCTGGTTTGAGATCGAGAATCACCTGGATACTAAGCTCATCGATCAACTAACGTCTGCCATGGGCCACGCTGCAGCCGTTGGCGACTCGGGATTTACTCCAGGTAGCAGTCAGCGCCTGCAGCGCATGCATATCAAATACGACTCCTTCTGGGACGTCACCACCTACCCCAAGACCCAGCAACTGATCGATACTCTGATGCAGGTGCCCTCTACGGTATGCCAGGTCATCGGTTTTATTAATGGAACCCAGCAAGCGCCCCATCAAGACGCGATCCACCTGAGCGTATTTCCGCGGGGGTTTATGTGTGGGGCTTGGCTGGCGCTCGAGGATATTCAGCCAGACTCCGGCGAGCTGATGATTTACCCGGGCAGCCACCGCTGGCAGCCGGTCATGATGGCAGATGCGGGCATCCCCAAGGTACACAACAGCCAGTGGTCAACCTTTGCCCGTACCGTTGAAGCACGCTGGCGGGAGCTGGCAGAGAGTTCAGGGGTCGAGCCGATAATCTATCGGCCCAAACGCGGATCACTGCTTATCTGGCACGAACGGCTCATGCACGGTGGTTCCCGACGACTTAATAAGGACCTGACGCGTAAGTCCTGTGTCACCCACCACTTTGCCCAGGGCAGCATTATTTACTACGACTCCACCGGGTTACCCGGCAAAGTGATTGAGCGCGATGAAAAAAAGCGCCTTCTCTCGCGCAAAACCGTCCGGCAGCTCATTAGCGATCTCAGGCGCGGTGGCTAGCGCGCTGAAAAGACCGCCTATTAGAGCCCCATTGGCAAAAAATGCTTTCAGGCCGCCCTTTTTACCGCCAATTGCGATAGGATGCGCCCCGCAACACATCTGACAGAT
>CAYQUE010000205.1:0-2130 GCA_964420615.1 uncultured Alteromonadaceae bacterium
GGTGTACACAACGTACTTGCCAAGTGTTACGGCTCGACTAATCCAGTCAACGTTGTTCAGGCCACCTATAAGGGGCTTCGGGACATGACTTCACCTGAGGGCGTGGCAGCTCGTCGCGGCCTTAGTGTCGAAGAGATCCTCAGCTGAGTATTGGGGCAAGAGTAATGAGCAAATCAATGATCAAGGTGACTCAGATTCGCAGCATTCATGGTCGCTTGAAGAAGCACCAAGCCTGCGTGGCGGGTTTGGGTCTGCGTCGGATTGGCCACACTGTCGAGGTGGAAGATACCCCGTCGGTGCGCGGCATGATCAATAAGGTCAACTACCTGGTGCGTGTCGAGGGCGAGAGCAATGTCTGACGAAATGCGATTAAACAGCCTGAAGCCGGCACCTGGCGCCAAGCGCGACGCGAAGCGCGTTGGCCGTGGCATCGGTTCTGGCACTGGCAAGACCGCTGGCCGCGGACACAAGGGCTTGAAGTCCCGATCCGGAGGCACCGTTAAAGCGGGTTTCGAGGGCGGTCAGATGCCCTTGCAAAAGCGTCTGCCCAAGTATGGTTTTACTTCGCGCATTGGTCGCACCACTGCGGAAGTGCGCTTGCACGAACTCAATCGTGTAGAAGGTGATGTGGTTGATCTCGAGGCGCTGAAGGCCGCGGACCTCATTAAGGACGACGTGAAACGCGTTCGCGTGTTTCTCTCTGGCGAAATTACCCGTGCCCTAAACGTACGCGGCGTGACTGTGACCAAGGGCGCAAAAGCAGCGATCGAAGCAGCCGGCGGGAGCGTCGAGGCTTAATCGATGGCGAACGGGATGCCTTCAATGAATTCAGCCGGCATGGGCGAGCTTTTTGCTCGCCTGCGCTTTGTGCTGATTGCATTGTTGATCTACCGCATCGGAACCCACATTCCCGTGCCGGGCATTGACCCTGACCAGTTGGCATCTCTCTTTGATCAGAATCAAGGCACGATTCTTGGCTTGGCCAATGTGTTTTCTGGAGGCGCGCTGGAGCGAATGAGTATCCTTGCGCTCGGCATCCTGCCCTATATTTCGGCCTCGATCATTATGCAGCTCATGACAGCGGTAACCCCGCAACTAGAGCAGCTGAAGAAGGAAGGCGAGGCAGGCCGACGCAAGATTTCCCAGTGGACGCGTTACCTCACGGTAGTGCTCGCGCTGGTGCAGGGCTCGGGAATGACGGTGGGGCTGGCAAATCAGGGCCTGACCTACGCGACGGGCCTGAGCTTCTACGTTACCGCAGTAGCTTCACTGGTTACCGGCGCAGTGTTCATGATGTGGCTCGGTGAACAAATTACCGAGCGCGGCGTGGGTAACGGGATTTCGCTACTGATATTTGCCGGTATTGTCGCTGGATTGCCCGCGGCGATCGGGCAATCACTCGAGCAGGCGCGACAGGGCGAGATCAGCATTCTGATTCTGCTCGGTATTCTGGTGTTGGCCGGCGTGGTGATTTATCTGGTGGTATTCATCGAACGCGGCCAGCGACGCATCACCGTGAACTACGCCAAGCGTCAGCAGGGTAATCGCATGATGCAAGCGCAGGCCTCACATTTGCCGCTGAAGGTGAATATGGCGGGTGTCATCCCGGCGATCTTCGCGAGCTCTATTTTGTTGTTTCCGGCGTCGGTCGCGCAGTGGTTTGGTAGCGGCGATAGCTCCGATTGGCTGCAGGATCTGGCGGTGGCGATTGGTCCGGGCCAGCCGCTGAATATTTTGTTGTTCACCGGCTTTATTGTCTTTTTCTGCTTCTTCTATACGGCGTTGATGTTCAACCCGCAGGAAGTGGCCGATAACTTGAAGCGCTCCGGTGCATTTGTGCCCGGTATTCGTCCAGGGCAGCAAACCGCCAACTATATCGACGGTGTGCTGACTCGATTGACAGTGTTTGGGTCAGCTTACATCGCGTTGGTGTGTTTGTTACCGCAGTTTTTGGTCGTGATGTTTAACGTGCCGTTTTATCTGGGCGGCACCTCAATGCTGATTGTCGTTGTCGTCGTTATGGATTTTATGGCTCAGGTACAGAGTCATCTGATGTCGCATCAGTACGAAGGCGTCATGAAAAAAGCCAACCTGGGGAGCTTGAGCCCTGCAGGTCGGGTGAGATAGGAA
>CAYQUE010000206.1:0-2122 GCA_964420615.1 uncultured Alteromonadaceae bacterium
GGGACGCCCAAGGGAGAATGGACGACACAGGAGGTGGCTGACTATGCGCAGCACTGCGTGGTAAAGACTGGCTCCTAATCAGGCGAGGTGCCTAAGCCAGCTCGAGTCGATAACGCGTCTACACCGATCCGTAGTACGCTACTTTGCAGTCGCTTGATGACCACGGAGGCTGTGATGAGTGATATCGAGGCGAGGCTGCATACGGTAGAGACACACCTTGCCATCCAACAGACGACCACACGCTACTGCCGCGCGCTCGACTGGCTAGACGAATCGTTACTTCGAACCTGCTACACCGAAGACGCCGATATCAACTACGGGTTTTATGAGGGCAATGTCGACGGCTTCTATCCAGTGGTCATGGAGATCGAGCGCGCCACGCTCCATCGGACGCACTTTTTATCCAATACTGCGATCGAAGTGCAGGGAGACGTGGCCGAGGTCGAATGCTACGGCGTCGCCACCTCCACTTTCGACAACAAAACGCTCAACATCTTTGGCGGTCGATACCTGAATCGCTTTCAAAAAATGGGGCAGGAGTGGCTGATTTCCAAAAGCCAGTATGTGCTCGACTACAACTTTTCGACCGATATGCCATCGCTCGGCGACGCGATGGGGAGCTTGCAATCGGGCACCGGACTCAACACCGCGCATCCCCTATTCAGACCGCTTTACTCCCAGGCGGGGTGAGCCACCGCTCACCTCACGCTGCGCGCTCGACTTGAACCTGCGCCGCAAGAGCGGCACGGCTCATTCAAACCGCATGGAGAGGTCAATTGCCCTGCAGTGCTTCGTCAAGACACCCATCGAAATGTAATCCACGCCGGTCTCGGCGATGGGTCTCAGCGTCTGCTCATTAATGCCACCGGAGGCCTCAAGCTTGGCCTTACCCTCGGCACGGGACACGGCGGATCGCATATCCTCTAGCGAGAAATTATCCAACATGACGATGTCCGCTCCCGCCGCCAATGCCTCGTCCAGCTCGTCCAGCGTTTCCACCTCGACCTCTACGGGCTTGCCCGGCGCCGCCGCGTGCGCCGCAGTCACTGCATTGGTAATTGAGCCGCAGGCGTTGATGTGGTTTTCCTTTATCAAAAAGGCGTCGTATAGCCCGATCCGATGATTAAAACAGCCACCCACCGCCACGGCGTGTTTCTGGGCGATACGCAGTCCCGGTAGGGTTTTGCGGGTATCCAAGAGCCGCACCCCGGTATCGGCAACGCTGTCGCTGAGCTGCCTGCTCTGTGTCGCTGTCGCGGAGAGCGTCTGGATAAAGTTCATGGCGGGACGCTCCCCGGTGAGCAGCGATCGCGCATTGCCTTCAAGCACTACGATGGTCGCGTTTGCTTCGGCCCACTCACCTTCATTGACCTGCCATTCGATCGTCACCGTAGGGTCCAGGCGGCGAAATACCGCCTCCGCCCACGCATGACCGCAGATGACTGCCCGCTCTCGCGTCACGATACGCGCGCTCGAGGTCCGGGACTCAGGGATCAGCAGCGCGGAAATATCGCCAGTACCCACGTCCTCTGAGAGTGCCGCCTCTACATTGGCGCGGACCGCTCCTTCGAGGGTGTTCTGATCAATCATTGGTGTTTCCCTTGATACATTGTTTCACTAGCGTAGAAGCGAAGATCTCGCCAGCGCAATTTTTCGTCACACACTGCTGCGCCACGCCACCGAGATGGGCACATACCCAACCGCCCGCAGGCACCGGGGCCCAACCACCTAAGTCCAGCTCGCGGGATTCATCGCGCTCACTGTCTAAGGACGACCAACCAAAGCAGGCAACGCCTCAATGTGGCCCAGCATATCGCCTTCCGAGGCTCGAGCGTAGCCAACCATCAAATCCCGCCCAGCGCCGAGGGGTCTCGGTGCAATGCACTGGAGGCACCCGCCGCTGATCAACTAGCCCCCAGAAACTTATTTAAGAGTCGCTGCGCACGAAGGGCGGGCAATATGCCGTACACTTTGACTGCGGAGACGGAGAAACGGCAGCGGATTGTTGACCTCGGTCCCCAATGACACGCGAACTCCATCTAAGTAATGCCGAAAGCGATAGAGACTGGCCGTAACAGTTCACATGAACAACGAAGAACCCCAACACACTCCCATGATGCAG
>CAYQUE010000207.1:0-2079 GCA_964420615.1 uncultured Alteromonadaceae bacterium
GTCGAACGCTGTTCACTCCGACGATCCGTCGTGGGGTAACACGTGGATGCAGAAAGGTTGGGAATTCATCGACTGAGGTGGTCCACATTTTGTTGCTGAGATCGAGTAACTCCTCAACGCGATCTTGGCGTCGTTCCATTGAAGGTTCAATTTGGGCATTCACCATCTGCTGTTCCCACGCAAATGAACTATTCGGTGAAGTGCCAGCACCAATGCCGAACCAGAAGCGACGCTGCGATATCTCTGCCACCGTCGCCGCAGCAACGATCGCAGTTCCGATACTCCGGTTCCATACATTCGTGACGAGTGAACCCAACTCAATTCGTTCGGTTGTGGCTGCGATCGCTCCGAGCCACGTAAACGCCTCATACGACTGCTCACCACCCATCGATCGACCTGCAATGTGGTCAACAACCCATATTGCGCCGAAACCGTTGTCTTCCGCCCATTGGGCCGAGTCTTGAAGGCGAGCCCAATCGCAGTGACCGGAGGTCATTTGATAGTCGATTGTGACAGACACAGTGCCAGCCTACGGGTTGAGTGAAACCTGCAGGTGTTGCAATCAGTTGCTGGAGGTGACAGCCACTGGATCAGTGACTGCACACCCATCAATTGCCTTCACAATCGGGTACGGGTTAATCGCTGCGCCACCGCCAGGATGAATCTCAAAGTGAAGATGGGCTGTACCAGCGTTGCCCGTGCTACCAACTTGGCCGATGACTTGACCAGCGACCACCTTGACGCCAACCTCGATACCTTCTGCAAAGGCGGCCAGGTGAGCGTAGAAGAAGTACGTGCCATCTTCCATTTCGAGACGGATTCCATTGCCAGCCAACGATCCAGGACTATCGGTGTAGATCTTCGTAATCGTGCCGTCGGCCACGGCGTACAGCAGTTTGCCCTCCGCTGCAATGATGTCCACACCCAAGTGGAGGCGGCCACCGGAGCGGGCAGCATGCCATGTGTCAGTGAATCCGCACATACCCTGCACTGGGAATGCGCCCAACGCCAGGGTTGCGACAGGGGAGTCAGTTGGGGCTGATGATGACGTCAGGCCAAGCGCCTCTGCCGTGGCTGAGTTGACGACACCAGTCACCTGGAGAGCTTCGCGACGTTGGAACGACATGACTGCTGCTGAGGTGGCTGAACCGAACACACCGTCAGCTCCACCACGAACGGTAATACCCGCGTTGATCAGCGCAGTCTGAAGAGCGGCTACACGCTCACTCGTCTCACCATAGACCCCAAAACCTTGAGTGGTTGCGGACGAATCAGAATCAGCACCATGATCGTGATCGTCTTCGGTTGCGGCCTCGCTCGCAGCGTCGTGAGCAAGAGCGGCTGCTGTTGCGTCATCGACAATCCCTGTTTCCTCCAGACCACGATCGGTCTGAAATGCCTTCACAGCAGTAGACGTAGCTGGGCCGAAGATCCCGTCTGCGCCGCCTCGCACCGACACGCCGAGATCAAGAAGGCGCCGCTGCAGTGCCGCAACTGATTCACCCAGTGCACCCGGGCGGAGACCGACCAGCTGGGAGTATTCAGTGGGCACTGCAACAGCAGATTCCTCGTCATTGTTTGACGAACCGGTAAGAGCCACCAACGTTGCTTCGTCAGCAACGCCCGAGGCCTCGAGACCAGCGGACTTCTGAAACTGCTTCAGCGCAGATTCACTAACGCGCCCAAATTCACCATCTGCACCACCGCGCAGGGAAATTCCAGCATCGATAAGAAGTTGCTGAACGGCCTTTGCAGCTGCACTGACCGCTCCGTAGCGGACGCCAATGAGCTCTGAAATCTCTGGAGCAAGTACTGGTGCTTCCTCAGCGGGAGCCGACTCGGATTCCTCGGCAGGGGATGGGGCGACGGGAGCATTGGTCACTGAGCCAAGACGAGCCACTGTGATTTCATCGGCAATGCCTGTTACAGGCAAACCAGCACCATTCTGAAATGCGCGTAATGCTGCTTCGGTCGCAGGACCAAAACGGCCATCAGCACCACCCTTTGGGGTGTGCCCAACACCGATCAGTGCCTCTTGGAGGGCTTTCACGCTTTCTCCGGTCGACCCAACAGCAAGCC
>CAYQUE010000208.1:0-2075 GCA_964420615.1 uncultured Alteromonadaceae bacterium
TCAGCGCCGCCGTCAGCGTCGTCTTACCGTGGTCTACGTGTCCAATCGTGCCCACATTCACGTGGGGCTTAGAACGCTCAAATGCTTCTTTTGCCATCTTCCTTCACCTCAGAGTTATTGCAGACGATCAGGACGTCTGGTTTTTAGAAATAATTTCCTGTGCGACATTATTCGGCGCAGGAGCATATCTGGAGAATTCCATCGTGTAAGTCGCGCGCCCCTGGGTCGCACTACGCAGATCGGTCGCGTAGCCGAACATCTCAGCCAGCGGCACTTCGGCGTTGACGATCTTGCCCGCGGCATTCTCGTCCATACCCTGGATCAAGCCACGGCGGCGGTTGAGGTCGCCAACAACATCACCCATATTTTCCTCGGGCGTCACGACCTCTACCTTCATCATCGGCTCAAGTAGCTCAGCGCCGCCCACCTCGGCGAGTTTCTTGGTCGCCATGCTTGCCGCGATTTTAAACGCCATTTCGCTGGAATCGACATCGTGGAAGGAGCCGTCATAGAGCGTAGCTTTAAGGCCCAGCAAGGGGTAACCCGCGAGCACACCATTTTGCATCTGCTCTTCGATACCCTTGTTGACCGCCGGGATGTACTCCCGCGGCACGATACCGCCGACAATCTCGTTAACAAAATCGAGGCCCTCAGCGCTGGTGTCTTCCGCCGGCTCAAATCGCACCCAGACATGGCCGTACTGCCCGCGACCACCGGACTGACGGACAAACTTACCTTCGATCTCGCTGGTCGTCGTAATGCGCTCACGATAAGCCACCTGGGGCTTACCAATGTTTGCCTCGACGCTGAACTCACGCCGCATACGATCCACAATGATATCCAGGTGCAATTCGCCCATACCGGAGATAATGGTCTGGCCGGTTTCCTCATCTGTTTTGACGCGGAATGAGGGGTCTTCTTGGGCAAGCTTGCCCAACGCGATACCCATTTTTTCCTGATCGGCTTTTGATTTGGGTTCAACCGCCACCGAAATTACCGGCTCGGGGAACTCCATGCGCTCTAGAATGACGATGCTGTCGGAATCGCACAGCGTGTCGCCCGTCGTGACGTCTTTAAGACCAATCGCCGCTGCAATATCGCCCGCGAGTACTTCTTTAATTTCCTCACGACTGTTTGCGTGCATCTGAACCATTCGACCCACGCGCTCTTTCTTCTGCTTCACCGCGTTGTAGATACCCGTGCCAGATTCGAGCTTGCCGGAATAAACGCGGAAAAAGGTTAACGTGCCCACAAACGGGTCAGTTGCGATCTTGAACGCCAGCGCCGAGAAAGGCTCGTTATCATCAGACTTTCGAATAACCGGCGTTTCACCGTCTTCCAATGTTCCCTCAATCGCCTTTACTTCCGTCGGAGACGGCAAGTATTCGATCACGGCATCCAGTACTGCTTGCACGCCTTTGTTCTTGAACGCCGAACCGCCCATGATGGGCACGATTTCATTAGCCAGCGTACGAAGTCGGATGCCCTGTTTGATCTCCTCTTCAGAGAGCTCGCCCTCTTCGAGATACTTGGTCATCAAATCTTCAGTGGCCTCAGCAGCAGCCTCGACCATGTACTCGCGCATCTCGGCGGCTTTATCTGCGAGGTCAGCAGGAATGTCGGCATACTCAAAGGTCATGCCCATATCGTCTTCATTCCATAGGATCGCTTTCTGCTTGATCAGGTCGATAACGCCTTTGAAATCGTCCTCAGCGCCAATGGTCATCTGAATCGGAACGGCATTACAGCCCAGGCGGTCGCGCAACTGCTTGATGACGCTCTCGAAGTTGGCGCCAGCACGATCCATTTTGTTAACGAACACCATGCGCGGCACTTCATACTTATTGGCTTGGCGCCATACGGTTTCGGTTTGTGGCTGCACGCCTGAGGACCCGCACAAAACAACGACCGCACCGTCGAGTACGCGCAAGGAACGCTCAACCTCGATGGTGAAATCCACGTGTCCGGGGGTGTCAATAATATTGATGCGGTGTTGATCAAACTGCTGCTGCATTCCCTGCCAGAAACAGGTCGTTGCAGCCGAGGTGATCGTGATACCTCGCTCTTGCTCCTGC
>CAYQUE010000209.1:0-2071 GCA_964420615.1 uncultured Alteromonadaceae bacterium
CTACACCCGCGTTATTGATCACCAAAGCGACGTCACCAAAGGCAGTAAAAGCCTGATCAGCAAATGCCTCCAGCTCTGCCGCAACGCGGACATCCAGAGAATAGGCGTGCGCGGCAATGCCATCTTTTTCCAGTATCGCAACAGCCTCATCCAAGCGATTTTGGCGGGGCTCGCCAATCACGATGTGGGCGCCCCTGTAGCCACAGGCTCGAGCCAAACCGAGGCCAATCCCGGTAGCGCCCCCCGTTATGACAACGGTTCTATTCTCTAGCTCCAGCACATTCATTTACCTTGGGTATTGAGTTGCTCGCTACCAAATTAGCAGACGGGATCACCAGGGATCGTCGTTGGGAGGCTCAACCGCCTCGATTTTGGCATTAAGGCAATACAGCACACTCTCACCAAAGTGGTCCGAACTTAAAAACGCGCTGACCGCCTCTTCACTCAATGCGCCGCGCGCGGCAGCATCTGCTTCAAGCTCAACAATCACCGAGGCCTCGGCCCCGCAGCGCTCAAGAAAACGCCGGAATTCAGGGTCAAGGCCATGTAACACAGAACGAACGGAGGCGTAGTATTCACTCCGATCCATTGCCACAGCAGCGTGCTCAGCCGACAGCGCCAACACCAGAGACAAAAATAAATGGGGTAAGGAACGCATCGGCCGCCCTCCAATAGTGCGTGATCTCACGAGAAAATACGGTAAACCACACACAGATTCAAAACCGGGCTCTTGATGCCTATTCACCAATCTTTTGAGCTCTCGGATAAGCACTTACAAGCATCAGCTCAGTCCACCACAACCCGCTCGGGCTGGCCTTTATCGTGGACCCGGAAGATCACCAATGTGACTCCTTCTGAGCCAGTGCGTCCCGTGTGGATCACGCCTGGCGCAATGATATTAACTTCCCCTACCCTACTGAGCAGATCCGGCTTACCGCGTTGCGCCAACGTGACCTCTCCATCAATCACATAAAAAATCTCTTCCCCAGGGTGCCAATGCCAAGGCAGTTCAGTATGAGGCGGGATGCTGACCCGATTGACGATCACTTCTTTGGTTGGGACCCCCTCAACCGATTGCCTGAGCAGCATATCGGAGGTTGTCGCCAACTCGGGCTGCGCCTGAGCGCCGGCGGACAACAGCCCATACAGGCAGATCATGAAGGGCTTCATTACTTGTCGTGGTTTTTTGGAGAACATATTTACTTCCTGTGAAAACCCACCTCACGAGGATAAACTCCCGCTAAGGAATTCGATAGAGCACGTTGGCGACTTGTCTCATCGGGACTCCGCGACGCTTGGCGGGCGCCTTGCCAAAGCACAGCGGCGATATCGCGCGGCGTGCGAGATGAATGTAATCAGTTTGAAAAGAGTGAGCTAACCGCGATGGAACCACAGGAAATTCAAACCCTACGGGCACTAATGGATTACGAGGCCGCCAGGACCGCGCCACCTGAAACGTTTCCACATCTGCCTGATATCCCCGCTGGACGCTACACCGATCCGCGTTTCTTTGAGTTGGAACAAACAGAGATTTTCAAGAAATCCTGGCTGTTCGCAGCGCATCTCGATGAGATCCCTGAGCCCGGCTGCTATATGACCTGGGAGCAAGCGGGCGAACCGGTAGTCATCGTTCACACCGAGCAAGGTGACGTCAAAGCGTTTTACAACGTGTGCTCTCATCGCGGCGCGCCTGTCGTGACAGAGCCCAGAGGCAAACGGTTGCGATTAACCTGTAAATATCATGGCTGGAGCTATTCGCTTGATGGAGAATTAAAAGCCATAAAAGATCCCGAAGATTTTCGCGATCTGGATTTCAGCTGCCGCAGCCTTGCGGGTGTGCGCTGCGAGACCTTTGGCAAGTTTATCTTTGTCAATTTCGACGCCGAAGCGATCAGTCTATTGGAATGGCTCGGCCCGATAGCAGATGAATGGAAAGAGTTTCAATTTGATCAGTGCCGCTTATCAGCACGCCATAGCTTTGATCTGGACTGCAACTGGAAAATCGCCATGGAGGCCAATACCGAGGTCTACCACGTACCCAATATCCACCCTACGACCGTCGCGCCGCTCT
>CAYQUE010000210.1:0-2055 GCA_964420615.1 uncultured Alteromonadaceae bacterium
GACGTGCACCTGATGGTGCAGCCCGTTTATGCGCTGATTGTTCAATTTGCTGACGCGGGTGCTACCTACATCACCTTTCATCCCGATGCATCGACCCACGTGGATCGCTCTTTGCAGCTTGTACGCGATGCTGGCTGTAAGTCAGGACTGGTTTTCAATCCCGCAACTCCCCTCGACGCGCTTAAATATGTGATGGACAAGGTGGATATGATTCTGTTGATGTCGGTAAATCCAGGATTTGGCGGGCAGAAGTTTATTCCCTCGACCTTGGATAAGTTGGCTGAGGCCCGAGCGCTTATAGACCGGAGCGGTCTTGATATCCGACTGGAAGTTGATGGCGGTGTGGGGCCCGCTAACATCGCCGAGATTGCAGCAGCGGGCGCAGACACCTTTGTGGCGGGGTCCGCGATTTTCAATCAGTCCGATTACAAGGCTGTAATCGATCAAATGAGGCAGGCGCTCGCTACCGTCGAGTCATGACAAGTCGAGCTGACTATGATCGGCTTGTCGCCGAGGGCTTCAATCGTATTCCCGTGTTTCGCACGGTGCTTGCTGATGTTGAAACACCGCTTTCCGCCTATCGCAAGTTGGCTGCAGGACCTTATTCCTTTCTTTTCGAGTCAGTGCAAGGCGGCGAGAAGTGGGGCCGCTACTCCATTATTGGTTTACCTGCGAAACGTTGCTTTTGCATTACCGATAATACGGTGACCTTGGTTGTCGAGAATGAAGCCGTCGAATCCTTTGATGTCGCTGATCCCTTGGCGTTTATCGACGAGATGCAAAAGGGTTTTGATGTCGCCGCTATCCCCGAGCTCCCGTTGTTCCACGGCGGCCTTGTGGGATACTTTGCTTACGATACCGTGCGCTACGTTGAGGACAAGCTTCGCGACTCGACGCCCCGCGATGCGCTCAATACGCCAGATGTGCTGTTAATGCTCGCTGACGAGGTGTTGGTCTTTGATAATCTCGCCGGCACTTTGACCTTCATCAAGACGGTTGAAGCAACCACACCGACAGCCTATGAAGGGGCGATCGAGAGGCTGGATGCTCTCGAACTCAAGTTGCGCCAAAACGGACCACCGCTGGCCTCGATTAGCCTTTCCGCTAATGACACGAGCGCAGTAGAGGCGCGTGCTGTCTATGAGACAAGCCCCGGTGAATTTGAAGCGTGGGTGGACCGCATCAAAGCGTATATTCTGGCGGGAGATGCGATGCAGGTGGTGCCGTCTCAGCGTATGTCGATTCCCTACCAGTCTGAGCCGATCTCCCTTTATCGAGCGCTGCGTAATTTGAACCCGTCGCCCTACATGTATTTTCTGGATATGAACAGCTTCCAGATTGTCGGTTCGTCGCCCGAGATACTCGTGAGAGCTGAACAGGGTCAAGTCACGGTGCGGCCCATTGCCGGCACGCGACGGCGGGGTAAAACGCCCGAAGAAGATGAAGCACTTGCAGCCGAGTTACTTGGTGATCCAAAAGAAATAGCCGAGCACCTAATGCTCATTGATCTGGGGCGAAATGACGTAGGACGAATTGCAGAAGCCGGCACCGTAGCCCTTACCGAGAGGATGGTGATCGAGCGCTACTCTCACGTCATGCATATTGTCTCCAATGTTACCGGTACAGTGCGAGAGGGCTTGTCGGCAATGGATGCGCTGAGAGCCGCTTTACCCGCCGGAACCTTGAGTGGCGCCCCTAAGGTTCGCGCCATGGAAATTATAGACTCCCTGGAGCCGGTAAAACGTGGGATCTATGGCGGTGCGGTGGGTTATTTGTCCTGGGCGGGAGATATGGATACGGCGATTGCCATACGCACGGCAGTCATTAAAGATGGGCAGGTACACGTTCAGGCGGGAGCGGGCGTGGTCGCAGACTCGATCCCTCGTTTAGAATGGGAAGAGACGATAAACAAAGCGCGGGCAATGTTCCGCGCGGTAGCGATGGTGGAAGGGTAGTGGCAGAAGAAAGTGCAGCGCCAAAAACAGCGGAAGAGCTGATCGGTGATCTCGAGTCGGCTTTTCGGGCGGGTGAAATAGGCCTCTCAGCCTTCATTAT
>CAYQUE010000211.1:0-2047 GCA_964420615.1 uncultured Alteromonadaceae bacterium
CACCGGCCGATGGCATGGCGCTGTATCAAGCACACTGCGCGGCCTGTCACGATGGAAAGGTTCCCCGCGCGCCACACATGATTACGTTCGCTTCGCTGGGTGCGGATGCCGTGCTGTCGGCGATGAATGAGGGGGTGATGCGCGTTCAGGCGTCCGCACTGACAACTCAGGAGCGAGAGGTGCTGGCAGGATTCCTGGCCGGAGAGGCGATGGCACCGCCCAAGCCGGTATTAGCCTGTGGCAACCCTATTGGCGATCTGGCTACTGAGGATCCGTTAGCAATGAGCGGTTGGGGTGGCAACATAGAGAACTATCGCCATGCGTCAGATAAGGTGGCCGGGCTCACCCGGGAAAACGTCGATCAGCTGGCACTTAAGTGGGTATTCGCATACCCCGGTGCCCTGCGCGCCCGCTCACAGCCCCTTGTGCACGGCGGAGTGATCTTCGTGGGATCTCAATCGGGCGACGTTTACGCATTGGATTTAGGCTCAGGTTGCGCGCATTGGACTTATTCAGCAGGTGCCGAAGTCAGAAGTAGTCTTTCTCTGGGCACTTTGCCTGGCCGAGATAATCCAGTCGTGTTTATGGGCGATTTCAGTGCCACGGTTCATGCAGTCGACGCGGTCGATGGCACGTTGGTCTGGCGTTCAGCGGTTGGGGATCATCGCAACGCCACGATTACAGGATCCCTAAAGCTTCATGAAGGCAGGCTTTACGTGCCGCTGTCTTCGTCTGAGTGGGCAACCGCTGCAGATCCCGGTTATGCCTGCTGCACTTTTCGTGGCGGGGTCGTGGCACTGAATGCAGAAACCGGCGAACTCGCCTGGCGCAACCATGTGATTGATCGAGCGCCTACCGAGACCGGTGAAATCAATCCCTTCGGTGCACCCCGCAAGGGGCCGGCGGGCGCGCCCGTATGGAACAGCCCGGCGATCGATGCCAAGCGCGGTGTGTTATATGTGGGGACAGGTGAGGCCTATACCTCCCCGGCCGCAGACACCAGTGATGCGGTGCTGGCGTTTTCCCTTGCGACCGGCGAGAGAAAGTGGTCGAAACAGCTCCTTGGGGGCGATGCCTGGAATATGGCTTGCTTCATTGGAGAGGCTGCGAACTGTCCTGCTGAGGATGGGCCTGATCTGGACATTGGTGCGTCAACCATTCTCTGGTCGGGTAAGGATCGTGACTACCTTTTGGTGGGGCAAAAGAGCGGTGACGTCTATGCCTTGGACCCCGACGACGGTGGTGCGATTTTGTGGCGCAATAAAGTGGGCCGTGGCGGTTTTTCAGGCGGCGTGCACTGGGGTATGTCGGCTAACCAGCAATCGCTATTTGTACCGATAGCCGACACCACATTTACCGGCCGGTTCAAGGGTGAGGTCTTCCCCGGTGTACATGCCCTCGATCCCACCACCGGCGAACGCCGGTGGTATACGCCCAATGCCGGCGACTGTGAAGGCAAGCCATTACCCGAGTGTGATCGAGGGATGTCGGCAGCTGCGACCAGCACGGATGGGTTGGTTTTCGCGGGCAGCTTCGATGGCAATCTCCATGTCTACGATAGCCTGACCGGAGAAGTGCTCTGGACCTTTGACACCTTTGGTGAGTTTGACTCTGTATCGGGCGATACCGCTTTAGGTGGTTCTATCGAGTCCGACGGACCGGTGCTTTACAAGGGTCACGTGCTGGTTAATTCCGGGTATCAGTTTGGCGGACGTATGCCGGGCAACGCGCTGATGGTCTTTGCGGTGCCGCCCGCCGCGGAACTGGCAAAAGGGTCCATCAATGAGTAACGCCCTCGACGCGGTTACGATCCCCAAGTGGGGCATCGAGATGACGCACGGCACGATCGTCGCGTGGCACAAAGCTGTGGGCGATGCCGTTACGGCAGGCGAAGCCATCGTCGACATTGAAACCGACAAAATCGTGAATAGTTTCGAGGCGCGGACAACAGGCACCTTGGTGCGAGTGCTCGCCGAGGTGGGAGATGAGTTGCCCGTGGGTCAATTAATCGGCGTGATCGCAGCGGATGCGGCGGAAGACGAGGCGA
>CAYQUE010000212.1:0-2043 GCA_964420615.1 uncultured Alteromonadaceae bacterium
CCAATGCTCTCCACCATTTCGACATCTGACTGCAGCATGGATACGATGACTTCATCGACCTGCGCAAATTCAGCCGCGACTCTGTCTTTTATCGTGACATCCACTGCTCACCCCCCTCCGCGGCGAAGTATAGGCCGGGGAGGGCGATGCCGCCACGCCAACGGACGGTATCTCTCAGATCGAGAAAAGGCGGACATTGTCTGGAAAAACATCCAGAATCCTCACACTTGCGCTCAACCTAATGAACGCGTATCGTTCGCGCCCTTGATCTGGCCATACGGTCAGGTGTCGGTGCCTGGACTCTGCCCCGCTTTGGCGGTCTTTTTGCGAGCAGGCTAACTGAGAGGAAAAGCAATGTACGCAGTAATTCAGAGCGGCGGTAAACAGCACCGCGTGGAAGAGGGCGAGCAGATCAAGCTCGAGAAGATCGAGGCCGCGACTGGCGACACCGTCGAGTTCGATCAGGTCCTGATGGTTGGCGCGGGTAGCGATGTCAAAATCGGCGCGCCGCTGGTGGCGGGCGGTAAGGTAACGGCTGAGGTCGTCTCCCACGGTCGACACGACAAAATCCGCATCGTTAAGTTCAACCGACGCAAGCACTACCGCAAAGAGACGGGTCACCGTCAGTGGTATACCGAAGTCAAAATCACAGCGATTACCGGCTGACAGGAGAGCGCACTCATGGCACACAAAAAAGCAGGCGGCAGTACCCGCAACGGTAGAGATTCGGAAAGCAAGCGCCTTGGAGTTAAAGCCTTCGGCGGTCAAGCGGTTTCAGCAGGAAGCATCATTGTTCGTCAGCGAGGAACACGCTTTCATGCTGCTGAGAATGTCCGCGTTGGCAAAGACCACACGCTGTATGCGACAGCAGACGGTAAGGTAGAGTTTTTCACCGGCGGCCCGCAAAATCGCAAGCAGGTCCGTATCGTAACGGCCTGAGCTGACCAGCCAGGGATTCGAAAAACCTCGTCAGCCGGCGAGGTTTTTTTTTGCTGAGACAGAGCACACCATGAAATTTGTCGACGAAGCCACAATAGAAGTCACCGCGGGCAAGGGCGGTAACGGCTGCGTGAGCTTTCGCCGCGAAAAGTTCGTACCCAAGGGTGGGCCGGATGGCGGCGATGGTGGTGATGGCGGCTCGGTGTACATCGAGGGCGATGAATCTCTCAATACCATGATTGATTATCGATATACCCGTCGCTTCCGCGCCGAGAGTGGTGAGTCCGGTCGCGGTAGAAATTGCTCGGGAAAATCGGGGAGTGATCTGGTACTGCCTGTACCCTTGGGTACCACCGTGCTGGACGAGTCATCGGGGGAGATTCTGGGAGATATTCGCGAAGCCGGTGAGCGACTGTTGGTTGCACAGGGGGGATTTCATGGCCTTGGGAACACGCGTTACAAGTCCAGTATCAATCGCGCGCCCCGACAAAGCTCACCCGGTTCGGAGGGGGAGTCTCGCCAGCTCAAGCTGGAGCTTAAAGTATTAGCCGATGTCGGCCTGCTGGGGCTGCCAAATGCCGGTAAATCGACGCTGATCCGCGCGGTATCCGCAGCGACTCCGAAGGTCGCGGACTATCCCTTTACGACGCTGATTCCCAATCTCGGTGTGGTCAAGGTTGATGCCTACCGCTCTTTTGTCGTTGCCGACATACCGGGTCTCATCGAGGGCGCCTCCGAGGGCGCTGGTTTGGGCATTCGCTTTCTCAAGCATCTCACGCGCAATCGCGTATTGCTTCATTTGGTAGACGTTGCCCCCCTTGATGGCGGCGACCCCGGCGAGGCCGCCTGTGCGGTGATCCGAGAGCTCGAGGCTTTTAGTCCGACCTTGGCGCGTCGACCGCGCTGGCTGGTGCTGAACAAAACCGACCTTGTGGATGAAACCCTTCTCTCTGAATGCCGCGACCGGATAGTGGCGGCTTTGAACTGGAGCGGGCCCGTCTACACCATTTCAGCGGTTGCAGGTCGTGGCACGGAGCGTCTCTGCGGTGATTTGATGACGTATCTTGAGGCGCAACAAGCGCTCTTTAGAGAAGATCCCGAAGC
>CAYQUE010000213.1:0-2041 GCA_964420615.1 uncultured Alteromonadaceae bacterium
GGAGCTACCGCCTATCCATTGGCGGTGTTTGATGTTCCAGAGGTGATGGCGCAGGTCGAGCAACACGCGATCAACGTCATGCCCGGCCCGCCTACTTTGTTTCGCTCGATCATCGATCATCCCGACTTCGATGTGAAGCGCCTAGCGTCTTTGCAAAAGGCCACTACGGGTGCAGCGGTGATTCCGACACAGTTGATTGAAGACATGTGGCAGGTACTCGGGCTTGAGACCGTTATCACCGCCTACGGTCTCTCCGAGACCTGCGGTCTGGTCACCATGTGTCGCCAAGGTGACAGCGCGCATACCATCGCAACCACCTCGGGCCGGGCTATCCCCGATATCGAGGTGGCCATCGTTGATACTCAGAATCGACCCCTCCCCGCTGGTGAGACCGGAGAAATCGTCGTGAGGGGCTACAACGTGATGCAAGGCTACTTCAACAATTCGGAAGCCACTGAGGAGACTATCGACAAGGGGGGCTGGCTGCACACAGGAGACATTGGCCATCTCGACGAAAAGGGCAACCTCTCTATCACCGATCGACTCAAAGATATGTATATCAGCGGTGGGTTCAATTGCTACCCCGCGGAGATTGAACAACAGTTGGTGCAACACCCCTCAATTGCTCAAGCAGCCGTCATCGGGATTGCCGATCCTAGACTAGGGGAAGTGGGCGCGGCATTTTTGATCGCGGCGGCTAACGCCGAAGACCCTGCGTCTCAGACCGACGATGAGCTTATGGCTTGGTGCAAGAGCACGATGGCTAATTACAAAGTGCCACGGAAATTTATTTGGGTTAACAGCCTCCCGCTCAATGCCACTGGCAAGGTGATGAAGCAGGAATTACGAAAGCAACTGGCACAACACTGAACAACCATATGGGGAGTTAAGGATGGCAATCAAGAGCCTTGGTTACATTGGCGTTATAAGCCAACAACAAGAAGCCTGGAGAGACTTTGCCTGCGGCGTTATGGGGCTTGAGGACGTGAGCGACCGCTGTAACGCCAACGAGGGCGAACTTTTTTTCAAGATGGACGACCACCCTTTCAGGCTGTTCATCGAGCCTGGGGACACCGAAACCCTCGGGGTTTGCGGGTGGGAAACTAATTCAGCCGCAGGCCTACAGGAAGTGGCTGATGCGCTGGCAGCAGCCGGCGTGGCGTTTTCTTGGGGCTCAGAGGAGCTCATCAATCGGCGCAAAGTGCAGAACTTGCTCAGCTTTATTGACCCTGCAGGCAACAAACACGAAGCATACTGGGGGGTGGTCTCGGACTTTGCGACCTTCAATTCGGCAACCGGGGTCAGCGGGTTCGTGACCGGGGATCAAGGCTGCGGCCACATTGTATTGCCGGCACCTAACTTCGATGAGACCACGCAATTTTTTACCGAGGTCCTGGGCTTTGGCCTCTCGGATCTGATGAAAATTCGCTTCACCCCCGACCCCGAGGAGCCGATCAAGCGTCTCTGGTTCATGCATTGCAATAAACGGCACCACAGCCTCGGTCTATTCGAGATGCCTATGCCCGCAGGTTGTGTCCATCTGATGGTCGAAGCCGCCGACGTGGACGAGGTCGGCAAGTGTAATGACCGACGAATCGCCGCAGGCGTGAAATTGACCGGCACGCTTGGCCGACACGCCAACGATCACATGGTCTCCTTTTACATGCGCTCCCCGACAGGGTTTGACATTGAATACGGCGCCGAAGGAAGAACCGTCAGTGACTGGCGCGATTACGAGGTATTTGAGAGCACTGTGGCCAGCTTTTGGGGTCACGACTTCAGCGTCGGCCAGATGGACTAACTGAGGCTAGACAAAACGCGTTACTACATACGAGTGATGCCAGGGTTGGCGCGGTTTGCAACGATGGACAGTCATTAATCGATTGAATCAGACGGGACGCCGTCGGTAGGGGAAGTGTATGAGCAGTCATGAGCCAGTGGTGACAGAACAAATCCTAGAGCTTATTGCCAGTAAATCTGACGAACAACGTCAGAACCGCCGCATGAGCGCGGAAGTTGTGTCCGCACTGAAAGAGTGCGG
>CAYQUE010000214.1:0-2035 GCA_964420615.1 uncultured Alteromonadaceae bacterium
CACCCACTTGAGCGACCAGTTCTTCTTCGCCTTGGAGAGGAGTGCGGCCGCAAGGGCACAAAAATTACTGAGCGCACCGAGCCTTGGCACTGGGTGGTGCTCGCCGCTGACTCTGCGGAGTTTAATGACCGTGCAATTGGGCCTCAGGACGTTGGTGCTGCATTGGCGGCTGCGGGGAACGGTGTTCAGGCAGTGACGCTGGTAGGTGAGGCTGGGCCCATTTCTTTTGCAGTTGAGATTGATATTGCAGAAGCTGAAGATCTCGCCTTGGTAGACGCCGAGTTAGAGCGGCTCCTGTTTGGCCCGCCGGTTGACGTGTCGGCTATCGCGGAGTTCATCAACCGGGCCCGGCGTGCGTCCTCGGCCAGTACCTATGCAGCTGCGATCGCCGACTACGCCTTTGGAGTCCTTGCTCGCGAAGGCTCAGTGGCCTCAGAGCTGGATCTCTACAGCTACCAAAAGAAGTACGAGAACGCTGCGGTTGGGCTACGCCCGTACGACCGTCCTGTTGCTCAGAGCATCGCCGGCCTCATTGCCTTCCATTTCAACGACTTCAAGTTTGGTGCCCTGTGTGCAGCCGCTCCGAGGATTGAACTGCTCTCAGGCCACCTCGGCTTGCTTGAAACCGGTGATCAGCCAGAAGTGCCCGGGGTGTTACCGCCGAGCAGTCTGGATTCCCACCTTTCTGATTCCAGGACTGAAGAAGTCATCCGCTACTGCCTGGCAACGCTCAACTTGGAGCGGGCGGCGCCGGAGTTTGACCGTGAATTGTTCGAATCGCTTGAGCGCTATGACCGACGAAAGATGAGTATGTTCGCAGCAGAGCGGGCCCTACGGGACGGCGATTTTGATCGTGCGCAAGACTTTTGCCGGCCGATTGAGCACCGGGAAATCAACGACCGTTGGTTCGCATCGGTTCGCAGCAGACTGGAGATGAGGCGAGATGGATTCTGATGACGAGGTAGCCGTTACGACCGGTCAGGGTGAGGACCTGCGCCTCCCGGATCCGTCAACAGGCGCAAAGGCCGACAACACTGCGATCTCCGCAGAAGTGCCGCAGCCCGCAGAAGGCGATACCCCTGCGCCATCGGACAGATCTGTCGATGCCGGAGGCCCCGAACGTAACGCTCCACAGAACGCCGTTGACGCCGTTTGCCTGCCGCCTCAGTCGGCTGATCCGCATGCGCCGGAAGGCCACCACGGTGGAGAGGGGCCAGCTAGTACGCCTGCCCGTCGTTGGCCTGACCCGAGCGCCTTCGTCGCCGAGCTCTACGGAAACGCAGGGAAGAAACTCGAGCTCCGAAAGACTGATGTTGATGATCTGAACCAAGTACTTCTTGAGCGGGTTGATGAGTCGGGCGTTCGTTGGAGAGAAGAAGTTGAAAGGTGTTCTCAACTCGACCCAGATCTTTCGGTTCCACCGAGGCTTCTTGCGGCGATTTCGAGGGTTGGGGCAGAACGCTCACGCGTGGGTGCGTTTGCGGGCGACGTCGTGCGGGTTGCGATGCACAAGAATTTGACGCTAGCGACGGCTCAGCTAGGCCCGCCTCGGCGAGGCGATCTTACTGAGGCATGGATTGATCGAACGGTGGCGCACCTCGCTGACGTTGACGCCTCAGTGGAGCTAACCGAGAACACGGTCACTTCGCTCGTTCTCTTGTTGTCGGTCGATGAGCGATGGTCCATGGATCGGTCAATTCGGGCGCTGGCCCGGCGTATCTGGGTCGACAAGTCGAAAAGATCTCAGCGAAGCATTCCTTTGGGACTCTTGGCGGAGTCGCGCACGCATGAGCAGTTCGGGACGATCGCTGGCGCGTTTCTCACCGAGGTTCGTCAGGCCCAGCAAGCTGTCTCAACAGCCGAAGATGGCACTCAGCAAGCAATTCGCCGCCTTGAGATTGCGGAGGCTGAGCGGGACCAGGTCTTGAGCCGACAAGAAGTGCTTGAGGCGCAGCTAGAAGAACTGAAGGAGTCAATCACCGCGGTCGAATCCGATTTGCGGAGCGAGCGAGAGTCGCATCGGGTGTCATCAACC
>CAYQUE010000215.1:0-2033 GCA_964420615.1 uncultured Alteromonadaceae bacterium
CAAATATTATCAGTTGCTGCAGCGAGAGCGCGAAGCCTTGCTTCGGGTGGAATCCTTGCAGCGCGCGGAGGCCTTGAAGTTGACGCAGGCTGAATCAGAAGCGCGACATGCCCAGCTCGCACTGTTGCGGTACCAGCTGAACCCTCATTTCCTCTTCAATACCCTGAACTCTGTGAGCGCGTTGATTGCGAAAGGGGAGCAGGGGAACGCGACCAGCATGATTAATAAGCTCAGTGAATTTTTTCGGCATTCGCTCTGCGCGCAACCAGAGACCGAGGTCACGGTCACCGAGGAAATCTCGACAACGGATCTGTATCTGGAGATCGAGCGGATCCGCTTTGCGGACCGACTTAAAGTTGAGATTGATGTCGAGGGGTCAGCGGGAGCATGCCTGGTGCCGTCGATGATTTTGCAACCCTTGGTCGAGAATTCGCTGAAGCACGCAATTGCCGCCTCCGAAGAGGGTGGGCTTGTCCGTATTCGTGCTGCGCGGTCGGTATCAGAACCCGACATTCTGATTCTGTCAGTCGAGGACTCGGGCGCCGCGCAGGTTAAAACCGATGCTTATAAAGCGCGGCCCGGTTCCGAGGTGGGCCTCGATAATACTAGGGGACGGTTAAGCGCTTTTTACGGTGAGCGTGCGCGCCTGGACATAGGCAGATCAGCGCTGGGCGGCTACTGTGTGCAAATTCATATGCCGGCGCGAGCTTCAATGGGCAATGCCGCGTGACGACTCGCGCGCGCAATTTAACGGTGATGCTGGCTGATGATGAGCCGCTTGCCAGGGATTATTTGCTCCAGTTATTGGAGCAACAAGCAGAAGTGGACGTGCTCGGCACGTTCAAAAATGGTGGCGAGGTACTTCGTGCCTGCCGCGAGGCGGCGCCGGACCTGCTCATTCTCGATATAGAAATGCCGGGCATGTCCGGCTTTGATGTTGTGAAGAGACTGCAGGCAGATGAAATCCCACTGGTCATTTTCGCTACCGCCTATGACTCATATGCCGTCGAGGCATTTGATCTCAACGCCGTAGACTACTTACTCAAGCCGTTTGACGGCGAGCGTTTCAGGGTGGCCATCGAGAAGGCCCGGATCAAGGTGCCCGCCGATGCATCCCTGAAAGGGCGTCTTATTAGTGCGTCACGGCGGCTTCAGGAGCTATCTGACGAGGATCTGGACCCGAAGTCTGATCCATCTGACGCGACCCGGTTGGCTGTGCGAGATGGGCGAGAAATCGAGCTAGTCACAATCAGTGAAATAGACTGGGTCGATGCTGCCGGCGATTACATGTGCCTTCATGTCGGTGGCAAAACACACATCATGCGGTCCACGATGAAAGAGCTGTCTGATCGGCTACCAAGCCCCGATTTCGTGCGCATTCATCGCTCCACCATCGTTAACCTGAGTCGTGTGACCAGTATCTCGAGCTTGAGTAAGGGGGAGTTTCGCCTGCAGCTGGGGCCGGATACCACCCTGAAAGTGAGCCGAAATTACCGGAAAAGCATCTCCCAACTACTCAAATAGTCCGCTTTATCGTCGGCTTTGACCCTTCTGTCGAAAGGCCCCTTCAGTCGCGGTGCGGGGTCTGTAGAGTCAGCATCAGCAAAGCTGTATCCAAAACAAATATTTGATGGGGTCCCAAACTATGTTGCCGTCCGATTTTTCTAAAACACCGATTGCAGCCGGGTTGCTGGTAGCGCTCTACGGCGCATCGGCCTTGGCGCAAGACGACCAGACCAGCTCCGATGCAGGTGCTTCTGACGAGGCACTTGAAGAAGTCGTGGTTACTGGCCTTCGTTACAGCCTCAAGCGCTCTATGGATTTGAAGCGCTCTGATGACGGTGTCATGGATGCGATCACAGCCAAGGATATGGGTGCATTTCCAGACACCAACCTCGCTGAATCCTTGCAGCGTATTACCGGGGTGTCGATTGATCGTGAGCGCGGTGAAGGTAAGTACGTCACGGTTCGCGGCTTTGGCCCCGCATTCAACCTCGTGCTATTGAACGGTCGCCAAATGCCCACCACGGGCG
>CAYQUE010000216.1:0-2028 GCA_964420615.1 uncultured Alteromonadaceae bacterium
CGGAACTGCCGTGAGCCCGGAGGCGCAACGGAAGTCCTCGGGCTTGATGTCACCCTCCCACAATACGCAACACCTAACGGATACCACTTGCAGGTGAGGAAGCGCTTATGTTTGTCTTATGCGTTTGCGAAATTGGCGACTCACCGCAGTTCTGCTTGCAACATTGACCTCGGCCGCATGTGGAGGTGCAAACCTCGAGACATCATCGGTTCCCACCGGGAATGCTGGAGACACAGTCGACGAAACGACGACAGCGCCACAGCAGATCGACGAAACCGCAGCTGATTCAACAACATCAGAACCTGTCACTGCCGAAGTCTCGGATGAGACCACCACGACCGAAACACCAACACCGAGCCCATCAACAGTTCCCGCGAGAGATGAAATAGATCCAGAAACTGGTGCTCCACAGGCGTTGATTGACAACCTCAATGAACGCGGTATTTCAATCGATGAATATTTGGAGTGGTACCCGTCAATTGACTTCTCCTACCGACAGCCGGACTCACCAGAACCAATCGTCACTGCGCAGCTCCCAGACGACTACGTGGCACCGCTGGGCTGGGTCACCACCCGCATATGGCCCGACGACGCCGATCTAGGACCCACGTACAACGATCCGAGGACAGATGCATTTTCCTGGGCGTCTAATTCTCGGGTGATTGACGGTTGGAATTCCAAACATCAATCTCCCGCTCTCGTACCATCTGCAACGTCTGCATTTGACCTCGTCGACGGACTCTATGCAGTAACGGGGTTGAAGTGGGACACCACAACTCCAGATCAAATCGCTGCACGCCTTTCTGAGTTCATCGATTGTGGTGACATGCGATTCGCAATTGAGACCGGGACGTGTTCCGATCTCGAGTATGCGAAGGGCGATTTCGAACCGTGGGGAAATGGCATGTGGGTCACCGTTCCACTTGATGACCGACTCACTGTCAACAATTCGAGCCACTTCCCGTGCCCAGGAGAGCAGTGGCTGTGCTGGAGCACGAAAATCGGGCAGGGACCCGACTTTGCTGAGCAACTGCAGGCATTCGATCGCGACCTACGGGAACTGGTGATTGATCCAAATGCGGCCGGCACAAGTTGGGCCGACATTGGGGATTCGCTTGAAGGCGGTCCGTTCTCCTCTGCACCTTCGACGCACCAAGAAATCACCATTTGGTCTAGAGAATCCTTGCCTGCGATCACATTGAAGGCCTGGGGTCCATATCTTCAGGATGAGGCAGGCGAGACCGTTCAAACTGCTGTTCCACCGTATGCAGATTGGACATACGCGTATGACTCCAGTTCATCAACGACTTGCCGGCATTACTTGATCACGCGGTCAGGTAATGAGTTGCCGCCGTCTGAAGCTGATTCAAACGCAGTTCCTTGCATCGCATTAATGGACCCGATGAGCGTTAATGATGTTCTTGGAGTGGCTGCAGGCTCGCTTCACCTCAACGCCGGCCGTATCGGGATCAACTTGTCGTGGGAGTCGACCGGAGGATGACCGACCCCCGTCACGCGCACGCCTGGTGGGAGCGCATTCGCCCCTCTATCGGTCGCCGGGTTCGATTGAGTTCTTGAGCGCTTCTCGCAGGAGGTCACCATCGATGTCGACCGACAGCCAAAGTGGTTGATCGAGACCCGCGTCTGCGGGGCTTGTTGTTGCGAAGGTGAGGCTGTTCGCATCAGCAACTTCGTTAAGGAATTGTCCATGCATCTTGAGGTCGAAGACGACCGCGAAGGCGGCTGTTACAGGACGAGTGAGTTGGACCCCTAGAACAACAGCATCTCCGGTGCGAATGGCCGCCGTCGACACGTCACCTATTCCATCGATGGCATGCACCCGTGGAAGGTCAGCGACTTCGGGATTATTCGAGACGTCAATGACGACAGTTGGGTGATGAATTCCATCTTCTCCAATGGTGCTCCCGACATCTCGGGCGAGGAAGACAGGAGGATCACTGAGCATTTCGGACACAGAGCAGTTCTAACTGCGACTCGTGCTAGCAGGCGACTCGAGCAGACACCGAT
>CAYQUE010000217.1:0-2022 GCA_964420615.1 uncultured Alteromonadaceae bacterium
CCGGGCAAGAGCCCACCACAACATCGGCCTCGCCTTGTGCAATGGGATCTATCAAACGCGGGATATCATGCGGATCATGTTGCCCGTCTGCATCCATCGTGATCGCGCACGCCAACTGTTCACGGCATGCCAGTCGAAGCCCGGTTTGCGTTGCGCCCCAAGCGCCTAACTGCTCGGGTAGCGAGATTACTCTGGCCCCCGCCTGCCTTGCACACTCCGCGGTCGCGTCTGTTGAGCAATCGTCGATGACCCATATGGGGAGACCAGTGGACGCACTGACGCGATGAATCACGTCTGCGATAGACGCCTGTTCATTCAACGCCGGCATAATAATCGCCGTATTGAGCTGAGCTTGCGTTGGAGTGAGAGCGCTGGGCTGTGACATCAGTATGCTTCGAATAACCAGATCGAGAGTATGACAGACGAGGGCAAGCAAAGGCCGAATTTTGCTTTTATGACTCGCGGGCGCGTCAGCCACGGGCACTCGCACGTGTATGCGGCGGGGGGTGTATCGGCCGAGCCTCGGGTTCAAGAGCAGGCCAGCTACAATAGTCGCAGGCCCGCCAAGACGGTGTTTTTCAACCGACCGCAAAAACGGTTTGCGTTACACTGCGCCCCAATCAGCAGGCACCTCTAACAAAGGTCCGTAGAAAGAAGGGCCGTAGAAAACGACATGGTCAAGCAACACGTCAGCGCAATCCTCGAGTATCGCGATTTCATCTTTGCGAGTATTCGGCGCGAGTTTGAGATCAAGTACCTCAATTCGGCTCTGGGGGCGCTGTGGACGATTATTAACCCCCTCGCGCTGATTCTGATTTATACGCTCGTATTCTCGCGCATCATGCAGGCGCGTCTGCCAAATATAGATGGCACCTATGCCTACAGCATTTATCTGTGTACCGGTATTTTGCTGTGGAGTCTGTTTTCCGAAATTGCGCTCAAGGCGCAGACCGTTTTTCTGGAGCAGGCCAACCTGCTGAAGAAGGTGAACTTCCCTCGC
Organism: uncultured Alteromonadaceae bacterium; assembly: GCA_964420615.1. Lineage (GTDB taxonomy): Bacteria > Pseudomonadota > Gammaproteobacteria > Pseudomonadales > Halieaceae > Luminiphilus. The sequence goes on from CAYQUE010000217.1 coordinate 1,001, forward strand.
CTGTGTTTGCCGATTGTGGTGGTGGGCAACGGGCTACTCAATTTTATGATTATTGCCACACTGTTTGCGGTGTTTCTTGCCTTGGTGGGGTCGCTTCCCGGGGTTGAGGTACTGGCATTGGTGCCGATTGTTGCACTCACCGTTTGGTTTGCCGTAGCGCTGGGCATTGCCCTCGGGATCCTGAATGTATTTTTTCGCGACGTGGGGCATTTTTTTTCCGTGGTGCTGCAATTTTGGTTCTGGTTGACTCCCATTGTGTACCCGCTCACGATTTTGCCGCCGATGGCGCAGGAGCTGATGACCTTGAACCCCTTAGCCGGTCTGATTACCGCGGCGCAGGACGTGGTGCTGAGAGAGATGTGGCCCAATTGGGCATCACTGGCACCCGCGGCGGTGGTCGCAGTATTGATGTCGGTGCTGGCGGTAAGGCTGTACCTGAGTCGCGGTGCCGAAATGCAAGATGAGCTCTGAAGTGGAAGCGGCCGCGCCAGCTCAGTCGATCACCACCATCTCCCTGAGTGGCATCGGTAAAGCCTTTCGTGTTTATGCGTCGCAATGGGACCGTATTAGAGAATGGCTCTCGCCTTTTTCATCCAAGCGCCACGAGCAGACCTGGGTGCTTCGGGAGATTACGACCGATTTCAAGCAGGGTGAGGCCGTGGGTATTGTGGGCGCAAACGGAGCCGGCAAAAGCACGTTACTCAAAATTATTGCAGGGATTACCCAGCCCACCGAAGGCGCCCTCCACGTTGCTGGTCGGCTCTCAGCGCTACTCGAGCTGGGCATGGGCTTCCATCCCGATTTTACCGGGCGGCAAAATGTACTCACGGCGGGTCAGTTAATGGGTATCCCGCTTCAGCGACTGCAAGCGCTGATGCCAGAGATAGAAGCCTTTGCGGAAATCGGCGACTACATGGATCGACCGGTGCGGGTATATTCAAGCGGCATGCAAATGCGCTTGGCGTTTAGCCTCGCTACCGCAGAGCGACCCGAGGTGTTAATCGTTGACGAGGCGCTTTCGG
>CAYQUE010000218.1:0-2014 GCA_964420615.1 uncultured Alteromonadaceae bacterium
CCTGACTGCCCATCGCGTCTGACATATAACCAAAACCGTGTAACTCCCCGGTCAAGGGATCGATCTTGGGGTGTGCCGTCATCGGACCGATGAGCCCATCCGCGTAGTGCCCGTATCCGAGCGAATCGAGCGACTCGGGCGCCAGAGAAAATGGATGGCTCCCCTCCTCTAGCGCCAACAGCTGGTTGCCATGCCACAGGATGTGGGTATTGGCGAGCCCGTTGCGCCGGTCAGACTGGATAGCACCAGTCTCGGGGTCGGTTGTAAAACTCATCGGCAAGCTCGCCCCTGCCGCCCACTCGGCTTCGAATTTGGGTGTGCGCGCCCAGCGGTTGATGTAATCGACCCGGCCACCTCCAAGATGAAAAGCGTGCACCATGCCCGCACCGAAAAACCAGTGGTAGCCCTGCTCCGGCACAAACTTGGGATTGGGGCCGATTCGATACAGAGAGCCCGAAAGATCCTCGGGCAGGGCGCCCTCGACAACCAGATCGTGGCACGTCGCTTCGAAATTGATAGGAGCATAATTACCGCGCAGCTGTGGATGCTTGGGCAGCGGGTTAGCCATCGTTCTCTCTCGTCAGCGGATTGTTGGAATCAGTCTCAGACTGGCTACTAGGCAAACAATCGTTTGGATGCGATCTCACAGCCCTGGGCCAGCGAGGCGAGCTTGGCAAAGGCCACATCGGGGTCAATGCTGGTGCTCCCCACGTGCACTGAAAATCCGCAATCGACACCCGCCATTAAACGCTCCGGATCCACTACTTCGGCCCACCGCCCGAGGCGCTGCGCAACCAGCTCAGGGTGCTCAATATAATTGGACTGCGGCTCAATGAGCCCCGGACACAATTTTTTGTGCGCGGGCACGCCCAACTCTTTTAACACGGCCCATTCGTGCGCGTGTCGCGAGTTAGCGCCCTCAACGAGGACCGTTTGCGGCTTGGCGGTCCAGACAATATCGATAATGTCGCCGATGGGTACATCATGATGGTGGGGCCCCGGATAATTGCCCCAGCACAAATGCATGCGCAGCTGCTCCTCCGGGATATTCCGAACCGCGTGATTCAGCGCCTCAATGTTGACCGCAATCGTTTTGCGGAACGTCTCGAGATCCTGACTGGCGTAGGCCGAGTGTCGCCCCATCGCCAGATCCGGGCAATCGAGTTGCACAATCGCGCCCGCATCCGCGATAGCCTCGTACTCATGACGCATCGCCTCAGCAATGGCAAAAACGTATTCCTCATGACTTGCGTAAAAATCATTATTAAAAAAGAGAGAAATCACGCCGGGAGAGGCGGCGCTGGAAAAGATCTGTTCATGCCCCCGGGCTTTGGCGGCCGCGGCCAACGCCACCATGTCGTCCACCGCCGCTTGCGCGTTCGTAACAGTAATCGCCTCAGTGCAGCTGGGTGCTTTACGTTTTCGCCGCCCGGGATTACCGGCGACCATTTCGGCACTGCGCGGAAAATCCTGCAGATCCTCAAAAAAATAGTTCTGAACCGTCTCACCACCAAAGCCCGATAAGCGGTCCTGCACATAGGTCGCGTAAGAGGGCTTCGACATCTCGCCATCATTGATGACGGTCACACCTGCATCGATCTGGCGCTGCACGACCTCGCCGATCGAAGTTTCAATGGCACCCTGCAACGCCTGCTCGTCTACGGGAATCCCATCCGATACGGCAAACATAAGCTGCACTAGCGGATCGGGTCTCGGCAAACTGCCCGTGTGGGTGCAAGGTATCAGACGATCGCTCATGGGACTCCTCGAAAAAAGGCTGCCAGAGGCGCGACAGTGTAACCCGAAGTCCGGCTCACGCACCGATCGATTGATCGACCCCGAGACGGCCCGATATGTCGACTGACGCACTTTTCAACTCAGATACGGATAGCTACTGGACGTCTTGCCCTTCTCAGTCATTGCGTCACACCCTATAGTCATAGGGTTCGGCAACGGAGCGAGACAAAGCGCGATGAACCCAAAATCCGTCAGTGACGTCAATCTTTTCGACCTC
>CAYQUE010000219.1:0-1985 GCA_964420615.1 uncultured Alteromonadaceae bacterium
TCGTGCGGAAGCACCTCCGGCTGCAGCTGATGTGAAGTGACATCGGAATTTCAGTAGCCGATGACGAAAACGACTGAGGGGGAGGCGCTAAGCGCCTCCCCCTCAAGCGTTGCTGGGTCGTTGCCGAGACTCGGCTAGCTCACGTCGAGCATCTCGAGTGTCCCCTCCGAGAGGGTGACTTCACCGCGAGATCGGGCAGCGATGCCTGGGGCGATGAGGTTGCCGAGGCTGGTGACTCTGTTCGGGTTCTGGGTGGGGTTCCTTCTTGGAGCAGTTCGTCCACGGAAAGCATCGTTCATGAGCGGGTGCGTCTGGAGCAGGTAGGCGCTGTTGATCGAGGAGCGACGTCGGAATAAGTCGGGGAAAGTTGGTGTCCCGAGACGCTCACTGTCCCGCCCACCTACTTGCGTATCTGTGCCGCGAGTGTGGCCATGACTATCCCGTTCCAGCGAGCGACTTGTCCGGGTGACAGGTCTGATGCGACGGTTACCGAGTCGGCTCGGTGACCGGGGTGACGTTGTCGAGATCGGTGAACGTTGACGATGCCGCACCCACAGTGACCTCTCCGTTTGCTCGGTCGAGCGTCGCCACCACCTGGGTCTCGTCGCCGGGGGTCCCGAAGATCAGGATCGAATCAGGGGCGATGACAAAGTCATCGACAAAGAGTGAGATCTGAGCCGACTCACGTTGAGCGCCCCCGCCGATGAGTTGAACCTCGGTGTTCTCGTCAGGATCGTAGAACGAGAGCACGGGCTCGTCGCCCTCCGTGACGCCCCAGATGAAGACCCCGGACTCGTCAGCTCGGATGATGCCTTGGGTCCGGTTCTCTGTGCTCTCAAGCGTCGCCGTGGCGTTGATGGCGGAGGCATATCCGGCGCGACCGCTCTCGAGCGGCACGAGGAGGTTCCACTCCCAGTTCGGACGCTCGCCGCTACTCAGCGCCGCCGAGACAACGCCGTCACCGATCAAGAAATAGCCCCACGCCTGTTGGGGCGCGAGGCAGACCGTCCAGACACTTGGCCCTGTGCAGCCGTCTGGTGTAGCTACTTCGCGTCGGTAGTCGGTGATCACCTGTTCGTCGAACTCGTTGGAAAGGCGGTTGTATCCGTAGATGCCCCATCGGTCGTTGTCTGGATCGCCGGTGTCGTCGAAGGTCGTGTAGAGGTTGTTGCCGAAGACCTTGATGAACTGCGGCAGGCTGTGCCTCTCATCGACGTCGACGGAGACTGCACCTTCGCCTTCGTCGATTCTGGCGAAGAGCCAGGTTTCGCCACGACAACTATCGACAATCGTCCCGTCTGAAAGCTGCCCGCCCCCGCCGTCCGTCTCGTTGCACTCGTCTTTTACGCCAAATGCCATTGCGATCGCACCGAACTGTTCGGCTTCATTCTGAGTGAAGGTGACGTAGTTGTAGACGGCCATGCGGTCGGAGAAATCAGCGGGGCTGAGCATCGTGGTCGATGTGCCTGTGGCGGGGTCCCAACGCTTCAGGTACCTAAGATTCGACACGTACCACACTCTTCCCTCGTCATCGAATTGGATCGCCCTGTTGTACGACGGGCGGTCGGTGAAGGAACGTTCCTCGAGTTGCGTCACCGTCTCATCGATGCAGCGAAGCGATTCAGTTGTCGGCAGATTGCTGACAGGCAGGTAGGCGAGCATGCACAAGGCTCCGTCGGGTCCTATCGGTTCGGGGCTCGTGAGGTGGAGCACGGTGGCGCTGTCGCCTGGCGATGAATAGATCCGTTCGACGCGCAGGTCGAGACGGTCAGAGATGTCGACCACCTCACCGTCGGACGTCAAGCCAACGAGGACGTTCGTCTCATTCTCGCGTGCGCTGACACCCGACTTGGAACGAACGCCACCGATTCGCGCAGCAGTGCCGAGGTATGCCAACTCTTCGGTTCCACCGGTGGTCTCTTCGGTTCCGCCGGTGGTGAAGTATCCGGAGATGTCGGCGAGGAGGTGTGCTTTGCCGTAGACGT
>CAYQUE010000220.1:0-1985 GCA_964420615.1 uncultured Alteromonadaceae bacterium
GAACCGAGATAGTGGCCCTTGTTGCCCAGGCACACTTGCGCGAGGTCGTCGAACCCCAGTGTCGTTTCGTTGACCTCAATGCCACGCACGGCACGGAGCGTAGCGCCAAGGACATCGTTATCCAGTATCAAGCTTTCTGGGCAAACGCCTAACAAACTCGCGTACATGCCTGCCGCCTCATAAATGAGATTGGCGCCCGCAAGGGCCGGGGGCATCAGCGTATGCGCGCGCTCCGCACCGGCCTGAAAATCCGGCATGTTCGCGTCGGTCATACCGCATGCGGTGCCAAATGGCAGGTCGAAATAGAGGCCGAGTTGCGCACATCCGCCGGAGATTAATCCCTGCTCGGGTGAGCCACCGCTCATAGCGCCGGTGCGCAAATCAGAGACAAATGGCCAGGCGCCGATGATGGCGGGCGCTCCGGGTTCAATCGCATTCACGTAGACCAGTCCACCGATACATTCCGCCCAAGCCTGACTCACTGCGCCCGCCAACGTGGCAGGCGTGGTCGCGCCCGCCTGCCCGGCAGAGAGCAGGAGCACCGGCATGCCGCCCTCGACCGCGACCCGGAGGCATTCGAGCGCATCCTGCGCGAATTTCATGGGCGGCACGACAAAGCAGTTGGACTGGCTGACAAAGGGGCGCGCTCGCCACTGAGCCTCGCCACCGGCAATAATGTGGAGCATTTCGAGCGCTTTTGCGAGATGGTCACAGTTACTCCAACTGGCGCCCACATGCTTGCGCGTGCCGGCGACGCAACAGTAGGTGGTGTTGAGATCCATCTCGTAAGTGTTCTCGAGATCTCTGAGAACACACATGCGCTGAAACATATGAATATGTTCGCAGTTGTCGGCAATACGGGCGAGGTCGTAGAGGTCGCGAGTGGTTGAATCGCGATATTCATTTTTCACCGAGTCAGCGATCATCACTGCGGCGCCCGCGGTCGCAAAGTGGACCCGCGACCCCGATAAATCCAGATCAAAGGCGGGATCTTGAGCGTGTAGCGTGAGATTGCGTCTGGCTTTGCTCAGCGCGTCTTCCGCGACTTTGCGAGGGATTCTCAGGCGACCGTCGTCACCCATGACGGCGCCGACGGCGGTGCAGGTCTCGATGCAGTGGGGCGTCGCATCTTTGAAGCCCACTTCCTCGAGGATGCGAAATATATTGTCGACGATGGCTGCTAGAGCCTCATCCGAAAAGGGCTTGTAACGACCACCGCGTTCGCCGGGCCGCACGGGCTTCATGGTTTCTTCTAACGGCGCTGCCCGTTGGGCATGCCGCGCTTGTCTTCCCCCCGCACGTCTCGCCATGTCTTCCCCTCAGCGATCATTGTCGGTGAATTATTCTTCCGCGTTACAGCGATAGAGATACCTGAAATTAGGACCGGGCGCTAGCAGAAAATGCGGGTGATCGACTCGGATTGGCTGCGGCGTAATACCCGTAGACCAAAAGTCTGTCTCGGCCCCGGAAGAGCGCCTCACCGGTGACTCCAAAGGGGTCTTCACCCCTGGTCGTCTGACACCTCGAACGTCTGCCAGCAGAACGACAGCACTCACGGGTATTCGGCGCGGCGCGTGTCGCGCATTTGTTATCAGACATCTGGATCTGTAGCTCTTGCCATCGGGTCACGCCAAGCGACGGGACCTTGTCGTATGTCCCGGCTACGGCATTCTGTCCGATAGCGCGGCAGGTCGATGCGGGCAGGTAGTTGAGGGCGGGTTGCCGACGGAAAGTGGCGCGGAATGCAGGAGTCGAACCTGCGACCTTCGGTTTCGTAGACCGACGCTCTATCCAGCTGAGCTAATTCCGCGGTGTGCTCGACGGGGTCCCCGTCGGGCCGCGTAGTATACACATTTGCCTGTGTCAGGCCAGCCACAGATAACCCTCCGGGGCGCGGCAGACGTCAGTGCTCGGCTTCAGTAAACTGGCGCACACCGTCGGTTGCACGGCGGTCATAGAACGCGCTCTGATGATCCTGGCCGGCC
>CAYQUE010000221.1:0-1983 GCA_964420615.1 uncultured Alteromonadaceae bacterium
ACATTTTTAGGGCCGGCATCGATGCCACGGAAGAAGCCATCGTCAACGCCATGGTCGCGGCGGACACCATGATTGGGATCGACGGCCTCCGCGTTAAAGCATTACCCCATGAGGAAGTCCGGGAGCTGTTTGCACCGAAGGAGGCTGAGCAATAGTCCCCCCACGCAAAAACCCTGGGAGATTTCAAGTCAGACGATAGCGATAAAGCGCCTGATAATGCTCTTGCATGCTGTTCGCTAGCTCAATCGCGCTTTCATCCTCAAGCTCGCAACTAACCGTAGGCTTACTAAAGCCCGTTGAGGTCTCAACGGCATGATACCAATGGCTGGCCCATACTCCGTCACTATCTCTCGATCCCGCGGGCCATGCAGTCATTGCCGGGACTTCAACTGGCACATCCAGCGCCACGCACAGCTTACACATCATAGTGGCGGGGTTTGCTAGCACCTCACCGGCATCAACCACCGGCGGCCGCTTTCCTGTGATCGCGGTAATTTCTTCAAACAAAGCTCGCTGTCGTGTTATGCCGATGTCCTCTTCACTCACGGCGTTCCGCTTTTTCAAATATGACGCGATTACGGACCCAGGAGAGCGAATAAGAAACGCATGGCGACAGGAGGCTGCCCACCCAAGATCGCACCCAAACGGCATGTGGTGTGTCATGTGCTTTTCATATTGCAGGGGGGTCTCTGCCGCGCGCTCGAGCTGGGCGATGACCTCTCTACGTTGGGTGGGCTGACTCGCCAGCACCTGCTCGCGGCAGGGGTGATCCGCACCACTTTCAGCCAGGTAGCAGGCATAGAAAGGCTCATCGATCACCGTGCAATCTGGGCGATTTTCCCAAGCGCGCATCATCGCCGTCGATATATTGCGCGGACCTGACCACATGGCAATACGTATCGTCATCGAGGGCTACTACTCCGTTTATTCACATTCCCTGACAATAAGATGGCGATACAGCTCCTGAAGCCTGTCTACCATTGGCCCGCGCTCTCCAGAGCCAATGATGCGGCCATCGATATCAACCACCGGCGTCAGGCCCGCAAATGTCCCAGTGACAAATGCTTCATCGGCGCTATAGCTTTGCATCACGGAGAAGTTTTTTTCAAAGACAGGGATGTCATTGGCTTTACAAAGATTGATCACGTTGCGTCTTGTGATGCCATCGAGACAATAGTCGCCGCTTGATGTCCATACCTCCCCTTCACGCACAATAAAAAAATGAGTCGAATTGCAGGTTGCCACATGACCATGGGGATCGAGCATTAGCGCCTCATCGTAGCCGGCTTTGGCGGCCTGAATACAGCCAAAGATACAGTTCAATTTGGAGTGGCTGTTGATACGAGGGTCCTGAACATCGGCGTAGCCCCGACGTACGTACACGGTATACAAACGAACGCCTCGGTCATTAAGTTCCGGATCAGCAGACTTGTACTCTGGAATGATGACAACGGTGGGCGGGCTTATTGTGACAGCCGGGTCTTGATAAGGAGTGGACTTCACGCCGCGACTCACCATCAAGCGGATATGCACATGATCCTCCATCTGATTAGCCTGCAAGGTGTCATACAGCCGTTGGGTCATGTCGTCCTGAGTCAGGCCAATATCCAGATCAAGGGCTTTCGCACCCTCCCATAGTCGCTTCAGGTGCCGGCCAAGAAAGGGGATTTTGCCACGATGTACCCGCAACCCTTCCCAGATTCCGTCACCGAGAATAAAGCCGCTGTCGAAGACCGACACAACCGCCTGAGAGCGGTGCACCAGCTCCCCATTGATATTAATCAGAATATCGTCGTTTCGTGAATCTTGTGTGTACGTGTGTGTGCTGTTGCCCATGATTACCTCGCTAAACCACCGTTCATGCTCCAAATCAGCATGATTCCAAGCCGTTGACGTCTCCGCAAGAACGGCATATCAGATCAGACGTGTACGTTATACCCCGCCGCCGGTTAGCCGCCAGTCGCTCTTTAAGATGTTACTCAG
>CAYQUE010000222.1:0-1964 GCA_964420615.1 uncultured Alteromonadaceae bacterium
GCCGTTGGAGAGACAACTGTGACATTTGCCCAGATAGCGCTGGCATCGGAAGGAATACCACCACTTCGAGCGGCTCTAAATGACCTGATCTCGGCGCTGCCAAACGGAAGGTTGACTCCGCCAATCCCTGATCGGGTATCCACAATTCTGAATGGTTCAGTGGTGGTGGTGCGCTCACCCCCATCGTCTGAGAAAAAGCCAAACACATCGACGATGAGGTCGACAGATCCATTTAGGTCGTACGGAAGGACAGATTGCAATTCAATTGCTCCCGAGGCACTCAACGAGACCACTGCGAGATTTGGTCGAGTTTCTCCTGCTCGCAGGTTGAGATTTGAGGCATTCGGTACTCGTGTGCCGGCTGGAAACGCAGTGACAAAGCCCTCTGCAGTCGGACTTACTGCTGTGACGTTCACGACAGCTGAGGTCGCACCCTCGGGGATACCTGCGCGTCCGGTGACTTGGACTGTGCGTCGTGAGTCGGTGGTGAATCGACCCTCCGAAGAATGTCGACTATCGAACAGTCGTGTTGGGGTGACACTGGTAAACCCTGCACCGATGTCTCCAGCCGAAAAATACCCTGCGATATCTGCGATGAGATGAGTTGTAGCGCCGTAGGCGTGAAATCTGATTCGACCACCAGCTCCGACCCTGACAAGCACAAGGTTCGGCACGGTCTGTCCGGCGACAAAATTGAGGTTTGAGGCGTTGGGCCATTCGCCGTATGAATTCTGGTCATCGAATAGGTCGCCCCTGCCCTGTGGCCGCGGACCGACGGTGACGAATCCGTCACCGGAGGGATCTACCGCTGTGATGTTGAGAAGGACGGCGGCGACGCCGTGCTTTGGAACACCAGCACGACCGGTCACGACGAGTTCGTGATTGAGTTCTTCGTCGGTGCGGAAATCGTCGTTTGATGTATCGATCGAACCGTCACCCTCGCGAACGGGGCCGTTTGGAATTCCGAGCCCACTCCGGGTGTCCAGAATTCGAGTTGGGGGAAGCGGATGGAATTGACCAGCGGGAGCGGGCGGAAAGCCGCTTCCTTCAATGGTGATGCATTCTTTGAAACCAAAGCACGGTGCGTCGAGGTCAATTGTCGGCACGTTGTCGGCGTCGATATCAGCTAACACCTGCACTTTCTCACCACTAACGTTGTCAGTGATGTACAAGGTGTAGCGGCCAGGCCACCCAACGCTCATAAACCAGGTGTCGCCGCGACTTGGACCCGACGAGAAAGCCCCGTAGGGAATTCCCGCGGATGACACCGGGCGCGAAGGGCAAACCTCAGTGATCCAGCAATCGATTTGGAATGCATCGACGTGAACTCGGCCATCAGTCACGTCGCTGGAGGCGATAATCGAACCCTCTGGGGCAAACCCGCCATAACGATCGTTGACGGTCGGCAGTGTGATCGTGCCAAGTCGAGGCCAAGATCCATGACTGTTGCGAACAACATCCATGTGAAAGCCACCGTAAACGGAATTCTCAACTGAGTAATTCTCCCAATAGCAGGGGTCCTGCCAGTCGTAACCGGAGCAGTTTGTCGTGTTTCGCGGATATGCCTCAAGTCGAACAGTCGTACTCGTTGACGGAACAGGAAGTCCGTCAACGTCGTACTTCGGCTTGAGATATGTCGGTCCGACTTCGTGATCGACTTTCATGAGTGAACCATCGGAGCGCCACGTCACTGAATCGCTGTAGCCTCCGTAGGGGTCGATAGCCGGAGCGTCGTAGCCGATACCGACTCCGCCGATTGAGCCTTTCGCATCGATATTCAGGTCGAGATATTCAACACTTCTGGTGGTGATGTCACCGGTCGCATTCGCCGACGGCGCAGGTGCGGCGAGAGCGGTCACTGCGCATGTCGCCAACGAAATCGTGAGCAGGGGGAAACGTCTCATCGCTTTCGTCATCGTATGAACGGGTTCACTTGTTACAACGAGATCGTGACGGCTCTGAGT
>CAYQUE010000223.1:0-1944 GCA_964420615.1 uncultured Alteromonadaceae bacterium
GCAGTTTGGGCCACTGTTTAGACCCGTAAACCGCTGGAACAAGGTCGCCGAGGATCGTCGCCTGACATCCCGCGGCGTCTATGACATCGTCACCCGGCGCGTCAAACAAGCAGGCCTTGATAAGGCCTCACCACATGATTTACGGCGGAGCTTTCTGACGTATCTGCTTGATAATGGTGAAGATTTAGCCACCGCGGCAGATATGGCTGGGCACGCTAGCGCTGACACCACTCGGCGCTATTTACGCCACCAGAAGCGCCGGAATCGCGCGGCAGCGGACAAAATAGACTTCTGAACGGGGGCGGCCTCACGGGTAAGCGCAGCCCGCGCCGCGCCGCCGTCTGGTGATGCCTTGCTGAGGACCTTTTCTACCCTTGCGTCGCCTCATACAAGAGCCAAATGGGCAGTCCGCCAACATTGTCAGTGGAAACCGCTATGGCGGATGACCACCCGCCCCATCCCAGCCGGTTATGGGCTCTGGCGCTACACTGATACTCCTCGCCAGGCTCAAGCCCCGTCAGCTCTATGTCATCGTACAATGACTGAGACCGCTCCGTAACGGTGCCCTGCGCATTGCTGCAGCGCACCTCGTACTCGTCCACCTCTTCCCCAATAACGGAGCGCGCTGTCGCAGTAAATACGAGCGACTCTGTATCGCCCGATGGTGACTGAAGTGTCGGCGGGTCCGGGGCGCTAATCAAACGCGGGGTAAACGGGTCCAAATTATTAGCACTACGGCCCTTTAATTTCGGACGGGTTTCGACGTACAGCAAACAATAATGAAGAAGGTCGTTCTGGAGTGAATCTACGCTGACGCGGTCGCCATCAAAAACCGGCCAGTCATTCGCTACAGCCTTTGCTATCGACATGTCCGTACCCGCGCCTGCCACAGCCCCCACTCCCACCATAAGTGTTGTGACAAAGGATGGCGCGGTCGGGTCATTTCTGTGGTCGACGACCCTGAATCGGTAATCGCCGTCAGCGGTATTGCGCCAGACGAACGCTTGGTTAAAGCGCTCGAGTCGAGCCTCCGGGGACTCGGGATACGGCGGGTACGAACGACCAGTGGCTCGATCATGCAGCAGTACCTCGGACTCGTAAGGTCGAGTAAGCCATACAGAAACATCAGAGCCATCGGCAGAAAAAACCACCTCAGGGAGGGCAAAGGTATAGCTGAAGCTCGTAGGTGTGCCCCCATGTGCTCTTATCCCCTCATTATTCGTTATGGTATGCACTCGCTCCTCGCCCGGCGGAATCGTTAAGCGATACTGTTCGCCGTAACCGCCGTAAGCTGACTCGCAAACAAACGAGTGCCCCTGCACCGGGTACAGCGTGTCTTGCGTGGCGCCGGGCGTAAAAGTAATGTTCGAACGGCCATTGCCATATGTGTGGGTCAGAACCACGGGAGGCGTCGGCCCAAGCACTGACGCGTAAATCTCTCCAGCACTCTGGCACCCAGTCGCGTTGCCGGAAATTGCCACATTACTGGGATCGATGAGGGAGCTCGGAATGCTAGAGATTCTTGGCCAGTCGAGGGGCCTGGCCAACCCCTCGCAGGCCCCCAACGCGGCATTTTGCGTCACGCTAATGCTGTTGGTGTCTGGCTGATTTTTCGGGAAAACTGAGAAACGCAATGCGTCGACGTTTTCGAGTCGCAAATTGCCCTCCACTGACAGGCGGGAAATCTCAGTGATACCCTCCAGTCCAGTGAGGTTTGTGAGCGTGTCGTTATTAATGATTTTTACTGTCTCAACGCTACCCGTTACGTTTCTCAGGCCCAAAATACTTGCCATGAGTCCGTTGGCCTCAATCCGTAAGTAGCCCCCTACGCTCGTCAAGTTAAGAAAACTGGTGAGATTGCGGAGGTTGGGATTGTTGTCGATCGTCAGTCCCTTGCTCTCACATAAAAAGTGGGTGCCGTTATTGGTTTCCGCTGTGCCCACA
>CAYQUE010000224.1:0-1934 GCA_964420615.1 uncultured Alteromonadaceae bacterium
TATTGGCTCGCAAGACGCCGTACCAATACCGCGCCCAAGCGATTATGATTTCTCCATTAGATAAAAATGGAGTTCAACAGGATGTCGTCACAACTGGGGAAAAACCTTAAACGTGGAGTCGGCGCACTCAGCCTCGCGGTGCTCGCGGCGTGCAATGCCGATACGGACACTACAGAAGCACAAGAGGTCGCGACGCTAGGTTCGATGGACGAGCAGTACGCCTGGGTCGGAGACCTGGGAGACCGTGATGCCCTCCCCGGCAAGGCGCTCTACATTGAAAACTGCGCCGGCTGTCACGAGGCGCAAGTCTACAAAGCACCGCACACGACCTGGCTCGAATTGATGTCGCCGCAAGTGCTTTATCGGTCCCTAACCGAGGGCATCATGCAAAGCCAGGCCGCGCACCTGCCAGACACCGACAAGCAGCATATTGTCGAGTACATCACCCAGATGCGCCTGGGCGATCCGAATGCCGCGCCCGAAGTCACCTGGTGCGAGGGTGACGCCGAAACGTTCACTGCGCTGGATCCAAAGCGTCTGACCGGCTGGGGACACGACACCAACCGCTATGTCGGCGCTGATATCGCCGGCTTCAGTAGCGCTGAGGCGCCCGACCTGGAATTAAAATGGAGCTTCGGGTTCCCAGCCTCGACCCGGGCGAGATCACAGCCCACCATCGCCATGGGCGCCGTTTTTGCCGGTAGTCAAGACGGCACGGTTTACGCCTTTGATCTAGACACGGGCTGCGTGCGCTGGACATTTGCCGCGCGCGCCGAGGTCAGAACCGGCATCACGCTGGGTCAAAGAGGCCCCGACCAGCTCCCGACCGCCTACTTCGGCGACATCATTGCCAATCTCTACGCGGTTGATGCCGTCACGGGCGAGCTCGTCTGGCAAACAAGCCCAGACGATCATCACAGCGCGACGCTGACCGGCACACCCGCCTTTTCGGGTGGCAACCTTTACGTGCCGGTATCATCGCTGGAGGTAGTCACCGCTGCGAATCCCGAATACGCCTGCTGCACCTTCAGGGGCCACGTGATGGCCGTCAATGGCGATGATGGCAGTATGATTTGGGACAGCTACGCCATTCCGAACCCTGCGAGCGAGGGCGGAACAACTTCTGTTGGCACTGCGATGCTGGGCCCCTCGGGCGCTCCAGTGTGGACCAGCCCCACCATTGACGAAGCGAGGAATCTGCTGATTTTTGGCACAGGCGAGAATTACTCCTCCCCCGCAGACACCAACAGCGACGCGGTTATCGCGGTGCGGCTGGACACCGGAGAGCGCCTCTGGTCTCGGCAGACCTTCCCGGGTGACGCTTGGAATGTTGCGTGCATGATGGCTGACAATCCCAACTGCCCAGACGAGGACGGCCCAGACTATGATCAAGCCTCTAGCCCGTTGCTGGTTGATATCGGTGATGGCGAAGTGCGCGTCGTGGCCGGGCAAAAAGACGGGCGCGTTTTCGCGTTAGATTGGCAGACCGGTCAGAACAAGCTATGGGAGGTGAGGCTTGGGCGCGGGAGCATTCAGGGCGGCGTTCACTTTGGCATGGCCGCCGCCGGCTCGACCGTGTTCGTACCCATTAACGACATGAATGACACACGCAACGGCGAATGGCTCGACCCCGAAACTGCCCGCCCGGGCATTTCTGCGGTTGATGCCACAACCGGTGAAATTCTGTGGAGCCACGTACAGGAAAATGTGTGCGGCGAGGGTCGGCCCTTCTGCGATCCGGGCATCTCCGCAGCGGTTACCGCGATTGATGGCGCAGTGGTGGCCGGACATCTGGACGGCGCTATCCGAATTTACGACGCCGACAGCGGCGACATCATTTGGTCTTATGACACCACCCGACCGGTAACCGGCACCAACGGCGTGACGGCCAAGGGCGGTGGCATGAGCGGCTCTGGCCCCGCGATCGCGGATGG
>CAYQUE010000225.1:0-1934 GCA_964420615.1 uncultured Alteromonadaceae bacterium
CTGAACGCGCCGGCATCAGGCTGAACGATATTATCTCTTCGCTGGACGGTGAACCTGTCTTGGACGGCCGCGCGGCCATGTTGCAGATCGCCCGACTGAGACCCGGACACCTGTTAAGAGTCAGTCTCGACCGCGACGGTCAGTCGGTCGAGCTGGAAGCTGTCGTAGGCACTCGCAACAAGGTCGGGTGACCTAGCTGCCCCTGGTGATTCGCGCGCGCGCACTCAGCCCGTGGGCTTGCAAGGATTCGGCATCTGCCAATGTTGCCGCTATCTCCCCCAAGGCCAGTGAACCACGAGGCGAAATCTCTATGACGCTGCTGCGTCGCTGAAAATCATAGACGCCCAGTGGCGATGCGAAGCGCGCTGACCCTGCGGTGGGTAAGACATGATTGGGTCCAGCGCAGTAGTCTCCCAACGCCTCCGAGGACATAGCGCCCAGAAATATCGCGCCGGCGGCGGTAATCTGATCTAGCAGCGCGCGCGGTTCAGCCACCGCCAACTCCAAGTGCTCCGGAGCAAGCCGATTGCTGAGCCTGACTGCCGCATCCAGATCGGGCACCTTGATCAAAGCCCCGCGATTTTTGAGAGACTTGGCAATCACTGCTGCACGAGACATCAGGGGTAACTGCTCCGCGATCCGCGCAGCAATTTCATCCAGATAACTCTCGTCCGGAGACAACAACACTGCCTGCGCGAATTCGTCATGCTCGGCTTGGGCGAACATATCCAACGTTAACCACTTGGGGTCGACTGAGCCATCCGCAATGATGAGTATCTCAGAGGGGCCGGCGACCATATCAATACCCACGCGCCCGAAGACCTGCCGCTTGGCCTCAGCGACGTAACGGTTCCCAGGCCCAACAATTTTATCGACACCGCCTATTGACTCGGTCCCATAAGCGAGCGCAGCCACCGCCTGCGCACCGCCAATCGTATAAGCCTCGGTCACCCCCGCGAGCCCGGCGGCCGCGAGCACCACCGGATTAATCTCACCTTTGGGTGCGGGTGCCACCATCACAATGTCTGAGACCCCAGCCACTGTGGCGGGTATCGCATTCATGAGCACTGACGAGGGGTAGCTGGCCTGACCGCCAGGGACATAAATTCCAACCCGGTCCAACGCAGACACACGCTGCCCAAGAAGACTGCCATCGGCATCCTCATACTGCCATGTTGACGTCAGTTGGCGCTCATGAAAGCTACGGATGCGCTCGGCCGCTGCGCACAGTGCATCGTGAACAACGGGATCAATTGCGTTTGCCGCCTCCTCCAATTCCGCGCTACCCAGAGTAAGCTGGGCCATCTCGGTCACCTCGCGCGAGTCGAAGTCATTGGTAAAGCGAAGCAACGCCTTGTCTCCCTCGCGCGACACCGCAGCAATGATGTCAGCGACTCTGCTCACCAAGGTTGTATCGGCCTGGGCTGGACTGACCATCAGGCGCGCGAAATCTTCGGCAAACCCGTCTTCCATCGCGTCCAGCCGCGCGAGATAGCGACTCGTCACTTTAGGCCACTCCCCCGCTCTTTGAGCACGGCGGAAAGTGCGTCGATCAACGTCATTACCGAGCTGTGGCGGGTCCGCATCGCAGCCTTATTCACAACCAAACGGGAAGAAATCTGGGCTATCTCCTCCAGCGCTTCCATACCGTTCTCGGCCAACGTCTTCCCCGTATCCACGATATCCACGATTTCGTCAGCCAAACCCATTAAAGGCGCCAATTCCATCGAACCATAAAGCTTGATGAGATCGGCGTGAACGCCCTTCTTGGCGTAGTGCGCGCGGGCCACATTCAAAAACTTTGTCGCCACCCTGACGCGTCGCAGCTGACCCCGAGGGGCCCGGCCTTTGGGAGCAGCGGTCATGAGTCGACATCGCGCAATGCCAAGGTCGAGGGGCTCGTATATTCCTGCGCCACCAAACTCCAACAACAT
>CAYQUE010000226.1:0-1929 GCA_964420615.1 uncultured Alteromonadaceae bacterium
AGAAATGCAACATCGCGTAATCGTTTTGGGATTTTGGTTGGTGGGATATTTCGCCCCCCCTCTGCACGCCAGTGAAGATCCTTGGGAATCCTTTAACCGATCGATTTACAGTTTCAATAACACGGCCGACGCTTATCTCGTAAAACCGGTGGCGCAAGGCTATGCCTACATCATGCCCGAGTTCGGACGCGTGGGCGTTAATAACTTCTTCAACAACCTTCTTGATGTCAATGGAGCCCTCAATGGCTTTTTGCAGGGTCGTGTCGATCAAGGCCTCGAAAATGTGGGGCGCGTCATCATCAACTCAACCGTTGGCATTTTTGGTCTGTTTGACGTCGCGTCAAAATTGGGGGTCCCCCAGTATCAAACTGATTTTGGTCACACGCTGGCGATATGGGGCGTCCCACAAGGACCGTTTGTGATGGTGCCATTTTTGGGGCCGCGCACGCTCCGTTCTTCTGTGGGCACCGCGTTTGATGCCTACGCCTCGCCCCTCGGCCAGCTTGGCGATTCGGAACCCGCTTGGGGATTGCGAGTGTTCAATTTAGTGGACCTGCGTGCGGGGCTGCTGGGTGCCGATGAGTTACTTTCTGGCGATCAGTATATCTTTCTACGTGATGCGTACCTACAGCAGCGCCGCATTCAGATCTCGGACGGGCAGGTTATCGATGACTTTTCTGAATTTGATGACGGTTGGGAAGAGGACGACCTCTGATCCCTATGGAGTGTGAGTTCGAGTGATGGAGCTGCAGGCCCAGGAAGGCGCTATTCTGGTTGTAGATGACCAGCAGGTTCGCGCTGATTTGCTAGTCGAGGCATTGGACGCACCACAATTCAGTTTTGATTATTTATCTGAGGTGCCTGACATCGAGGGTGTGTTGGGTGAGGACAGTCCCTACGATTGTGTGCTCTGCAATGCGGGATTATCGAATGTGTCCTGGTCCTCAGTGCGCCGTGCAATGCGAAATTTCGACGTTCAAGTGCCTGTCATTGTTGTCGCCGAGGATAGAGATGTGGATTCGATGGCCACTGCATTGGGTCTGGGGGCTGCGGATTTTTTCGTCAGGCCGCAGGAACGCCCCGGCTTGCTGCGACATGCGATCGGCCGCTGCGTCACGCATCATCGACTTCAGCGTGAGCTTAAGGAAAGTAAGGAAAATCTGGAGCAAACCAACCAGGAGCTACGCCACTCGCTGCGAATGTTACAGCAAGACCAGCAGGCCGGACGTCAGGTACAGATGGCGCTGCTACCCTCCGGCTCTCTGCAGGTAAACGGATTTTGGTTCAGTCAGAAAATCTTCACATCGCTTTACCTCAGTGGCGACTTTGCCGACTACTTTCAAGTCAGCGACGATCAGGTGGTGTTTTTTCTGGCGGACGTGTCGGGGCACGGCAGTTCGTCAGCGTTTGCGACAGTGCTGCTGAAGAATTTATTCGCCCGCAAACGCTCAGATTACCTGCGGCGCCAGGACACCACGGTGACCTCGCCAGTGAAGATGCTCTCCCTTGCCAACAGCGAGCTGTTGGAGCTGGAGCTCAACAAATACGCCACGATGGTGGTGGGAAGTTTGAATTTTAAAACCGGTGCACTTACCTACAGCGTGGCAGGGCATCTCCCGCTCCCCATACTGCTTACCCATGAGGGGATTCACTACCTGGAGGGTGAAGGTCCGCCGGTCGGGCTGGTGCCCGATGCTGCCTATGAGGCGATCACGATTCAAACGCCGGATGAGTTTATTCTGTCGGTGCTATCCGATGGCATACTGGAGCTGCTGGATGAAAAGGACTTGTTGGAGAAAGAGGCGGCACTGCTCAAGCGTCTTGAGGGCTCCGTTGCCAAGCCCAGTGAGCTTTGGGAGCGGCTGGGGCTGGACCATGTGGATCGAAATCACCTGCCGGATGACGTCGCCGTGCTGTTCATTTCGCGAG
>CAYQUE010000227.1:0-1929 GCA_964420615.1 uncultured Alteromonadaceae bacterium
TCTCGTCGGCGTTTGGCACGGTGCTTCACGATGACCAGATTCGTGCCCGAAAGCGGCTGTTCATGACCGCAACACCTCGGATATACGTGGACCGAACGGTCAAAGACGCCAGCCGGCGCAGCCGCAACAGCACAGTGATTGATGACGATGGTTACGAGGCTGAGCTCGAGATCGCTTCAATGGATGACGAGGAGCTATTCGGCCCGCTCCTGCATCAACTGAGCTTTGCCCAAGCGATTGAGGACCGCTTGCTTACCGACTACCGCGTGGTTGTCACGATTGTCACCGACGACCTTGTGCAAGAACTGATCTGCAACCGGCACTTGGTCAAGACCGGGTCCGGATTCGAGGATGACGCCAAATCGCTAGCTGCCCTGGTTGGTCTCTCCAAGGCGATCCGTGATTACGGTCTCACTCGAACAATCACGTTCCACTCACGGGTCAAGTCGGCGAGGGGCTTTGCCGACAGGCTGCCCAAAGTCGTTGAGTGGATGAATTCTGACTCGCGGCCTCTCGGGCCGGTCATTACCGATCACATCTCAGGCAAGATGGCCTCGGGCATCCGCAACGCACGCTTGAACGGTCTGCGGGAAATCAAGCCTGGCGAACACGGCGTCGTGACAAATGCCCGCTGCCTTTCTGAAGGAGTCGATGTTCCGACGCTCGACGGCGTTTGCTTTATCGATCCCAAACGTAGTCAGGTCGACATCGTCCAGGCCGTAGGGCGAGCCATCCGACTGGCGGACACGAAAGAGATCGGCACGATCATCGTGCCCGTCTACGTTCCCCAAGCTGATGACCCAGAGACGATCATCGAGGCGTCAGATTTCAAGACGGTCGTCGACGTTGTCAGGGCTCTCAAGTCTCACGACTCGGATCTCCAAGACGAACTCGATCAGATACGCATCAAGCTCGGGAGCGAAGCCGTAAAGGACAGCCAACTGCTTCCAGAAAAGCTGACCATCGATGCCCCTGTTTCGGTCGATCAACGGTTCGTTGAAGCAATCCATACCCACGTTCTCGAAAACACAACGTCAAACTGGCTCGAGCGGTTTGCATTGCTGTGCGAATACGTTGAACGGACAGGCACAGCGGTTGTTCCCAACGACTACGTGACCCCCGGCGGCTATCGACTCGGCATCTGGGTGGCCGGACAACGAGCTGAATACAAACGAGGAAACATCAGCCAAGCGCATCGACTTCGCCTTGAAAGCTTCGACGATTGGACTTGGAACAAATTCGACTCTGATTTCGACCGCAACTACTCCGCCTTCCAACAGTTCTGCGAAGAACACGGCCACGGCCAAGTCCCGAAGCGCCACAAAATCAAAATCGACGGCGTTCTGATCAACCTTGGCTCCTGGCTTTCTAACAGGCGTCACGCGGTCACGAGGGGAACGGTCTCGAAGAGACAATTCGAGATCCTGGAAAGCGATCCCTATTGGACCTGGGAGAGCCCAAAGACTACTGAGCAAGCTCAGACCCGAGAGCTGGGGCCGGTTGGAGTCCGGGCGTTCATAGCCAGAACAGGCCACGCGGAAATCCCTGTGGACCACATTGAGGATCTCGAATCGGGTCCGTTCCCGCTCGGAACGTGGGCCGCAAACACCAGAAAGACGCAGGGTAAGGGCGACCTCGATCCAGAACTTGAGTCAGAACTTGACCAGATCCCAGAGTGGGGCTGGAACCAGTACGAACTCGCATTCTTCCGAGGAGTCGAGACGTTTCGGAAGTTCGTTCGCCAATACGGCCACGGCTGGGTACCTAAGGGATATCGCCTAGCGCACCGAGGTAAAGAGATCGACCTAAACACCTGGCGGACCAACATCTTGACCAAGTACAGGGCCGACGACCTTGCGGAAGAGCGCTGGAGGATCCTTGATGACGAGCCCGGCTGGGAATGGACCGAAGACGAAGCCAAATTCAAGC
>CAYQUE010000228.1:0-1900 GCA_964420615.1 uncultured Alteromonadaceae bacterium
TCGAGCCGCCCTCCGGCACGTAGTCCGACTCGAAGTCGATGGCGTTGTCCGTGGGGTTGTAGGCCCAGCCGACGGTGGTGGTGACGCCGTCGACCCGGACGACGATGGTCTCGGGAACCGGCCAGTCGGTCAGCTCGAAGGTGCTGAGGTCTGCGGCCGAGCCCTCGGCGAGCGCCTCGAGGTAGGCACCCCAGTCGCTGGCACAGATGCTGAGGAAGAGGCCGCCGGTTGCCACCGTGGCCTCGTAGAAGCCGGTGTAGGCGGAGGCCGAGCCGCAGCCGGACGGGTAGTCACCGCCGATTGCGTGCATGACGACGTCGTCGGGGTTGGCCTTGAGGCTCTGGAACAGCGACACGTAGGTGCTGTAGTTCTGGATGCTCTGCTCGGGCTCGTCGGACACGCCGATGAGGTTGAGGCTCGCGCTCTCCCGGACCAGGCCGTAGTTGCAGCCGCTCGAGGAGACGGCCTCTGCGAGGCAGGCCTCGAGGAGGGTGAAGGCACGCTCCGTGTTGGAGCCGTAGGATCCACCGAGGTTGATCATCGTGGTGATGGTCGTCTGGGCGTCCGAGGCCGAGAAGGTGTTGTCGATGTAGAGGTCCGAGCCGTTGATGCAGCCGTTGTCCTCCACCGTCGCGGCGACGTGGAAGTCCGCGTCGAGCGAGGCCATCGTCGTCATGAAGACGCCGAAGTTGTTCTGCACGTTCTCGATGTCGTCGTTCATGGAGCACGAGCGATCCACCGCGAAGATGATGTCCGTCTCGCCCTTGATGGGCTGCTCGTAGAGGTCGACGTTCGTTCCGTACAGCTCGCCCGCGGCCTCCTGGAGCGCCATGGCCTCCGGGATGTACGGGTCGTTGCTGCTGACGAAGAGGTAGGAGACGTCGTCGTACTCATCGAACGGAGTGAACTCGACGAAGACCTCCTTGGTGTCGCCGGGGGCGATGGTCCAGGGCAGCTCGCCGTTGGCGTCGTAGGCCGGGTCGAACACGAGGTCCGTCGAGCCCGTGTTGAACTCGAACGAGTCGACGATCAGGTCGGCGTTGCCGACATTGGCGATCGACAGGGCCTGCTCGCCGTCACAGCCGATGTAGAGCGTGCCGAAGTCGTACTCGCTCGGGGTGATCTCGATGGCCGGTGCGATGCCGTTTCCGACGATCGGGATCTCGACGACACCCTCGTCGGGGTCGTTGCTGGTGACGAGCACCGTGTCCCCGACGGACGACGAGGTCTCCGGGGAGAAGGTCACCGTGAAGGTCGCGGTGCCGCCGCTGGCGATCGCCACCGACGAGATGCTCCCGAGGGTGTAGGCCGAGTTGCCGTCCTGGAGCTCGAGGTCCTGGATGAGCAGGTCGCCCTCACCCACGTTGGAGATGGTCACCACCTGGGAGACCTCATCCGGGGGCGCGGCGCCCGCCGAGGTGTCGTAGGCGTAGACGTCGCCGAAGTCGATGGAGCCGGGGTCGACCTCGATATCGGGGACGGAGTCGTCGGTGATCGAGTCCTGGGCGTCCTTGCCCTCGACCAGCTCGTACTCGTTGCAGGCCATCGCGAGGACGCAGGAGGTCGCGAGCAGCAGGGTGTGGCGGTTCATGGGCTCACTCCAGAGGGATTTCGGCGGCGTTCGGGAGGCGGTACGACAGGGCACCGGGATGTGTGACGCAACGGGGAGATCTTTTTCTCGCGCCCGGCCGGTGGGTAGGCCGGATGCACTCAGGGTCTTGCGGAGTCTACATGACCACTCGACGGATCGCGAGCCTGTCGAACAGTCGTCACGTCCACGAGCCCGCACTCAGCGGACGACGGTCCCGGGGGGCACGGCCGCGGTCAGCGTCGCGAGTCCCTCGACGTCCTTCTCGCCCGCTGCGAGGAGCATGCCCTGGCTCACGACGCCGCGGAGCTT
>CAYQUE010000229.1:0-1874 GCA_964420615.1 uncultured Alteromonadaceae bacterium
GGGGCCACCTAAGCGCTGACGAGGAGCGGCTGGCAGGTTGGCGCCGCGACTTGGCAGCGCTTGAGCCTTCGCTCGAACAAACACGAGTCGCGGCAGAGCAGGCCGGTTCAGCCATGGCCGATGCCGAGGAGGCAATGAACGACTGGCAGAACCGATGGGATGTCTTCAATCAAGAAGCCTCGGGAGCTAGTCAAAGGGCAGAAGTAGAGCAAAGCAGAATACTCCACCTTGAACAGGTGCTCCGACGTTTGCAAGACCGAAGAACCAAACATCAGTCAGAGCTTGAATCGCTGAACGATCAGCAGGATCTCAGTGCGATTGATGCCCTTGATCAACAATTGAAGCAGGCTGACGCGAAAGTCCATGAGGGTGAATCCCGATTGGCGAGTCTTAACGCAGACCTCAAGCAGCAGCGAAATTCCATTGAACGGCTCCGAAGCGAGCAGGATGAACAGCGATCCAACTTACAGCAACTCAAAGGCCAGCAGGCATCGTTGACGGCGCTGCAACAGGCGGCGACTCGCGATGATGAGCAAACTCAGGTCGCTAGCTGGATGGAAGAGCGCTCTTCGGGAGGCGCTGGCGTGTTACTCGATCACCTGGATGTTGAGGTTGAGTGGCGCGGCGCGGTGGAGCACGTGTTAGGACATGCCCTTACCGCACGCTGTGTCTCGGATCTCGACGCATTGATTCACTCTTCATTGTCTGTAGCGCCCCCAGGCACTTACCTGATTGCAGAGGCGCTGGGCGGGCCAGCCGCGGAGAACACGCTGGCGGCAAAAGTGACCGGGCCAAAGGCGCTAGTGGCGCTTTTGCAGAGCGTGAGAACCGCCCGAGATCTCGACGAGGCCCTTGGGCTAGTCCCTACATTGACTGAAGGCCATAGCGTTATCACCCCAACGGGCGAGTGGCTAGGGTGCGGCTGGGCGCGAACCCCATCTGCTGTCGACGCGGGTGCAGGGTTGCTGGAGCGGCGTCAGCGATTGGAGGATCTAGAACAACAAATTTCATCATCAACGGAAACGCTGGCGGCGATTGAGGGGCAGCTCCAGCAAGCGAGGTCTCAGCGAGCCGACACTGAAAAAGCGCTTGCGGATTGTCAGGAGCAGTTGAAGGCTGCAGTGAAGGTGCAGGCAGACGGGCGTGCTGAGCGGGCAACCCAGATCGCCGCGGTGGAGCAGCTCAAGCAGCGACAGGATCAGCTGCGTCAGGAGATTGCCGACTCATCAATGCAGTTCGATAGTGAGCAAAAAGCCCTCAGTGAATCCCGACATACCCTGCAGGCCGCGCTCGACCAAATGGAGCGCGACCGCATAGAGCGAGAACAACTGTCTAGCCAGCGAGATTCCCTTCGCGAGAGTCTGGCGTCAGCGAGAGAAGAGGCTCGCACAAAGCGGGAAGAGGCTCATAGCCGTGATGTCAGAAGTCAAAGTCTCAGTACGCAAATAACGGCGGTTCAGGACACGATTGAACGGTTAATCCGTCAGGTAAAGCAACTCAATGAGCGCGAGGAAACCCTGTCTTCGCAGCTCCCAAGCAGTCATGAGCCCGACAGTGCGCTCAACGCTGAGCTGGAAGCTCTCCTTGCCCAACGCGTTGCTGCCGAAGAGGCCCTGACCGAGGCGCGGCAGGCGGTTGCCGACAAGGAGCACGCGCTTCGTGAGCAGGAGAAGGCACGCGTATCTGCCGAGCATGCTGTGCAGGCCGTTCAGTCCGAGCTCGAGGGACTTCGGCTGCGTCAGGCAGAAAGGCAGGTTCGGCTCGAGAATCTAGAGGCGCAGCTCAAAGAGTTGGAAGCGGTGGCGACCGACTTGGTTAACGTTCTACCCGCGGAGGCTACAGAGCCCGAGTGGCAAGTGAAAGTGGAGCGAGTG
>CAYQUE010000230.1:0-1844 GCA_964420615.1 uncultured Alteromonadaceae bacterium
AGAAGACTCCGTTTGTGGGCAGTGGACGGGGGTTCAATTCCCCCCATCTCCACCATTTTTAGGCTCTGAGCCACGCTGTTGCGTTGCCGGGAAGCATCGTGCCATCGTGCTCAGCTGAGCAAATCAGCACCTCTCCAACGGGCATGTCAACGGGGGTGTCACCAAAGTTTGTGATGACCTGCCACCCGTTGTTGCGCTCATAATGCAACACGGAGTCATCGGTGTGAATCCAGCGGAAGCTGTTGTCCCCCAACAGAGTGTTCCGAAGTGCAATCGCCTCTCGGTAGAGCTCCAGGGCAGAGCCTGGGACGCCCTCTTGAGCTTCGACCGAGTAATCGCCGAACCACTGTGGTTGGGGGAGGTGCGAGCCGTTAGGACCAAATCCGAACGAGCTTCCACTGCGCGTCCACGGAATGGGCACGCGGCAGCCATCACGCGACTTGGACTTGTGGCCGTAGCGCTCCCAGGTGGGGTCTTGCATGTCCTCATCGGGGATGTCGAGGACCTCGGGCAACCCGAGCTCTTCACCCTGGTAGATGTAGGTAGAGCCCGGCAATCCGAGGATGTGCAGGGTGCCGGCGAGCGCCCGGCGCAAACCCAATTCGACATCGACATTGGGATTGAACCTGTTGGCTTCGTACCACGCACTCTGGTCCAGGCCCCTCGGGAACGCCAGTCTCGTCGCGTGACGGATGATGTCGTGGTTGGAGAGCACCCACGTGGAGGAGCTTCCTGACTCCCTCTCGAACTCAACATTTTGGTCAACAATCTTCTTATAGTCCTCGGCGCCCCACTCCGAGGCCACCAAGTCGAAGTTGAAGACTTGGCCGAGGCTGTCGGGCGAGGCGTAAAGGAATTTTCTGCTGTGGGGCACCCACGATTCGGCAACGGCGATACGCGGAGGGTCGTATTCGTTGAACACAGCCCGCCATTCTCGGTAAATCTCCTGCAAATCATCGCGGTCGAATAGCGGATCTGTCCCGTCTTCGGGAATCAGGTCAACGGTGTAACCCGAGCGCGAGGGCAGAGGGTCAAGGTTTTTGACAAGCGCGTGGGCGACGTCGACCCGGAAGCCATCGACCCCGCGGTCGCTCCAGAAACGGAGAGTTTTCAGGAAGTCTTCGCGAATCTCCGGTAGGTCCCAGTTGAGATCGGGCTGTTCTTTGGCAAAGAGGTGCAAATACCACTGCCCGTCGGGGACACGCGTCCAAGCGAGAGGGCTGAAGTGACTGGCGAGGTCCGAGGGGGGAAGTTCCCCGTGTTCACCGCGGCCATCGCGGAAAATGTAACGCTCACGCGCGGGCGAACCCGGCTCGGCTGCGAGGGCTTCCTGGAACCATGGGTGCTGATCGGAGGTGTGGTTGGGCACAATGTCGACAATCACCCGAATGTTTCGCTCGTGGAATTCGTGAATGAGCTGGTCGAACTCCTCCAAGGTCCCGATTTTGGGGTCGACGTCGCGATAGTTGGCGACGTCGTAACCACCATCGGCTAGCTCCGAGGGGTAGAACGGCGACATCCATACGGCGTCCACGCCGAGGTTCTTGAGATAGTCGGCGCGGCTAATGATCCCCTTCAGGTCACCGATGCCATCACCATTGGCATCCGCGAATGAACGGGGGTAGACCTGGTACACCACGGCAGTGCGCCACCAGTCGGCGGGGCCGGCGAGGAAGGTGTGGGAAGCCACTGTGCTCCTAAGCGTCGTTCTGTTGTTGCTCTGACGCGATTCAGCAAGTCGTTATCGAAAAGTGATGGCACGAATTACGGAACCGGTTGCGAAGAATGCTACTTTAGGTTTTGCAATGGTGCACGTTGGGTGCCCATTGCGCTACCTATCTCTG
>CAYQUE010000231.1:0-1832 GCA_964420615.1 uncultured Alteromonadaceae bacterium
TGAGGGATGGCAGTGCCTCAGAGGATGACGATTAATTCGGGCGATGCCCGTTTTAACAGGGGGAATGCATAGTCATGTCTCTTGAAAATGCGGTTATCGCCATTTCGCTATTTCTGGGCATCATCCTTCTGATCCTCATCATTTACCTCATCAGCCGCGTCAATGATCTTGAGGCCAGAGCCTTTTCGCACTTCACCTCTGCTGCCACCTCCACCGACAAAAAAACCGAGACAGAGCCGCAGAAAGTCTTCGCAGGACTCAGCGGGCGAGCGCTTTGGGACGAATGGGTATCGATAGCCAATGGTGGAGACGATCAATATGGAATTAAAGGTGATAGTGAGCGGTTTCTAGCGCTACTCGAGCTGCATATTCGCTCGGTCATCAAAACCGGCATGGAGCACGGATTAACGGGCGTCAACGAACCTCCCTCCAACCCGCTAAAAATCAAAATGCTGCGGGGTGAGTTTGAGTCTTATTTACCCTCGTCTCAGGCAGGTCGACTCTACGCGCTGGGCAGAGAGCTCGGCGCCAGCGAAGATCCCCGGCAGCGCGCCTCGCTGGCCGCGGCCATCCGGGAAACGATCGATGCCGTCTCCATGGGCATTGATGCCGGGTCGTCCTTTGTGGACAGTGCAATGCGCGACGTTGCAACGCCCTCAGCTGAGGCTGAAGCTGAAGGTCGCGAGTTAACCGAAATTTCCTAACCTAGCTGGTATTGCCAGTCGTCTACTGCCTGGATGCGGGTAGCGGAAAAACAATCGCACCTTCAGGGTAGGTCTTCTCAGGCACGAGCGCTTCCTCAGCACCCATCGAATCGCTGCTCATTTGCGCCTGTTCTAACGCCAGCTGGGCCTGAAAGAGCTCGCTCAAGTTGTCGCGCTCAATCTCGACCAGCGTTGCCACCTCACGCTTGAGCGCGGCGACGTCACGGAGCCCAGATTCAAGCCGCGCGATACGCTGTGAAAGCCCGGTGAGTTGCTCCGCTTGTCGGTCGAGCTGCGCCACCATGGCGCGACTGGATTCCACGCCGCTTCGGGTTACCTCACTGGTATCCGTCACGGTCGACTGCACACCCAACATCGACACCTCCATTCGCTCCGCGAGGGTTTTGCCATCGGCATCAACCTGGCCCACGGCTTCGACCAATTGAGCGTGACCCTCATCCAACAAAGCCAGCTTTTGCTCCAGGATCACCATACGATCCAGAGCTGAATTCATGTTGACCACACGCTTGGTAATCGACAGGGTGGCCGCTTGCAGCGCCTCGACCTGCCCTGATAATCGGCCCCCAGCGACCATCAGCAACACCGCACACAAAAACACTACCACTGCCGCACCGCCGGCAAGACGCTTTGCATAAAACTCCATCTTGCGGTTAGCCTGACTCGCAGAATCCAGCGCCCGCTCCAAGCGTGTATGGGTATCGGCATTGAGCTGCGCCACGGCCTCACCCGCAGGACTGGGCGGAATCGAACCCCCATTATTGACACTGCGTTGTCCGGGGAGCGCCAGATCTTCTTCTGCGCCAGGATTTTCTTCGTCTACCATGATGGTTTCTCCCTATCGGGTGAATTATCGGCATTTTGGTCGAAAATTTTAGCGCGGAATAGTTTGTAAGAGGCGATCGAGCCACTGCAGCAGCGTATTGAGCCAAGGCGTTATGAGCGCCTCCGTGACGTTCCAGATGGGGGGATGGAGCGCCCCCGCCACACCAATGATTAAGGCAAATGAAACCAGAGCAATCAGACTCGCGGTAAACAGCGACATCAGCCGCGCGAGTAGGGCGCCCCAGTTGATCCAGGGCGCTTTGGGCGGCGGAGCCGGCTCAAGAT
>CAYQUE010000232.1:0-1782 GCA_964420615.1 uncultured Alteromonadaceae bacterium
GGAGCGAAGAGGTCGACACAGGAGCCGAAGTTCGAGAACCAGGCTCGAGAATCTGTTTGTGTTGAGGCGCCGACCGTGAATGCGGACGGTTCGCGTGCCGGGGAAACATCGCAGGCATTCTGGGCTTCGTTGCCAGCGGCCACCGCAACGATGAACCCATCTGCGGTGAGTTGGGCAACGGCGTTATCGAGAGTTGAAGATGCACTGCCGCCAAGGCTCAAGTTGACGACACCCCGTCGGGTTCCGAGATCAACCGAGCGAATCCACGAAAGCCCGGCAAGCACACCCGATGTTGAGCCTGCGCCATCGCAATCAAGCACTCGCACAGGTACGACGAGAGCATCACTTGCAACACCCAATGTTGCACCTGCTGCAGTTGATGCAACATGGGTGCCGTGTCCGTGACAGTCGGCTGTGCCATTGCCGTCGTTCACGGCATCGAAACCATTTGTAAGCCGTCCATCGAATTCAGTGTGTGGTGAGATGCCGGTGTCGACGATGAAAACTATTGCACCATTTCCACGATTTGTGGTGCTGAAACGGTCGTCGAGTGGAAGGTTGGCTTGGTCGATTCGATCTTGCCCCCAACTGTTAGGAATGCTCGTTTGAGCTCCGTTTGATGACCCGACGATGACCGATTGTGATGGGGTTGTTGGGGTGCTAGAGCCAAGGGCGTTGGAGCTCGATACAGAAAATGTGTATTGGGCTCCGGTGACGAGGCCCGTGATCTCGCACTGGGTCGTCACCGTTTGGCAACTCGCGCCACCAGGGTGCGCGGTTGCAGTTGACGAGGTGATGGGCATCGTGCTGTCGGGCGCCGTCCACCAGACACTCACGCTGTCAATACCTGTCGCCACCGCTTTCACCTGGCTTGGTGCTTGAGGGGGTGCTGCAGCAGTGAATGCCCAGTTCAACGAGATCGAGCCGGTATTCGCGTTATATCCATCGACAGCGACGTAGTAGGTCGTTGCTGATATTGGTGATAGCGATACCGCTGAGGTCAGTGTTCCTGGCGCGTCATCGTTTTCGGCCTCGGTGATGAGCGTTGCAAGTTCGGTGCCGGTGTAGACGGCCAAGGTGGTGTCGAAAGCTGAGCCGGAGGTGTCAATGTCGAGTCGACCTGCTCCAGGGGTGGTGATTTCGAACCACATTGAGCGATACGGACCGTAGATGTGGGCAGGCTCACCGTATTCAGCTGACGCGTAGCGGTTTGATGAAATTGTCGAGCCGTTGGCTGATGGTTGAAGTGCGACCGGGGTTGCGAATGAGTCGTTTGCATTTGCAGGAACAAACACGAATGATCGCTGAGCGCTGCGCCCGATGCTGTTAATTGCGACGACGCTGATCGTGTACCGAGTCCAAGGGCGCAAGCCCGTCAGGATGCAAGATGTTTCGGTCAAGCTCGCCGAACACGAAGCGTCATCTGGAGTCGTTGTGACTTCGTAACCGATGATTGGACTCCCGCCATCGTTCGTTGGAGGCACCCATTGGGCGATCACGTCACTGCCTGAATCGACCGCCGTAAGAGACGAGGGCCTGTCCGGTACCGTGAAAACTGGTGTTGGAGCAAAGACAAAGTCGGTAGTGAGATTGCCAACTTGATTGTTTCTCGCTGCGTGACGAATGAAGTACGTCGTGCGCTCACTTACGCCGAATGTGGCACTGTCAGCGTCGGTGTCTGAGATCCGGGCCGACCCGTCAATACGGGTAAGTGACGCGAGATCAGTACCGGTGTAGACGTCAACGCTGCTTGCGATCGAGGTGCCACGCCGGCTGAGATCG
>CAYQUE010000233.1:0-1775 GCA_964420615.1 uncultured Alteromonadaceae bacterium
TAAAACCATCCGCCGTAGACGCAGGCGTATCAAAGGTCGGCGTTAGGGAAGCGCCGTACTCTACGACCTCAATCCGTAAATTACGTGATGTGGTGCCCAGGCCATCCGAAGCGGTAATCACCAGCTCATAAATATTGTCGCCGTTGCTGTCTGTGGGGCTCGCTACCGAAGTGGCAGCGTTGAAAGCCAACACTCCAGTGGTTTGGTCAATCGAAAACTCCGACTGGTCAACACCCTCAACTCCATAGGTAATGGCGTTTCCCTCGGGGTCGGTTGCAACCAGCGTGGTAACTGCCGTGCCTCCCTGAATCACCGGCAGCCGAAAACCAACGCCGAGGTTCTCGTACCAAACCACGGCACCAGTAAAGCTAGAAGCTATAATGTCCTTTTGCTCGTCTCCATTTAGATCAGCGACAGAGACATGAATAGCGCCTGCCCATCCGGACTCAACCACCACCTTCTCAAAAGTGCCTTGATTGGGATGGATGGCTATTTCTCCAGCGCTGTCAAAATTGGTTGCCGTAATGCCGTCTTTGGCGCCATCGCCGTTGATATCCGCCATCACCAAAGAGTGAGTGCCGCGCGGGTGCGGATAAACGTCTACCACTGAGAAATTGAGCGCTCCATCATTCTGCAGCCAGACGGCAGAAAGATCGTAGAGTTCTTGTGCGGCGAAGTAGACATCTGTGTCACCGTCATCGTCCACATCCTCCACGGTAAGGGAGTTGTAGCCACGGTTGTTATCGTAAATAAAGAAACTTGAGAAAGAAGCGGCCCCATTATTTGTAAGCCCATAAAGCTTTGATGAGACCGCGTATAGGATGTCTGCACTACCATCACCATTGATATCACCGGTCGCCAATCGGCCAGGGCTGCTTACAGATTTAAGAACACTCCTTGTAAAACCACCAACGCCATCATTGAAAAAGCCAATGATTTGATTGTTGTAATAAGACGCACCAGCAAAGTCGAGGTCACCGTCGTTGTCAAAATCCGCAACCACGGGGTTTTGCGGAGCATTTTCGGAGCTCGCACTCAATGTAATCTTGGTAAATGATTGATTGTCGCCTGCGTTCTCAAGCCAAAAATACCGTGACTCCGAGTAGCCTGCCCCAACAAGGTCCAAATCCCCATCCCCATCAAAGTCCCCAACATCAAAAAACACCTGCTGCGACGGATCATAGATTAAATGCTGCGTGAACCCTGCGTAGCCATCGTTTTCATACCAGACCAGAGTGGCATCGGAGCCAGAGTTGTTCCCGCCTGATGCCACGAGATCAATATCACCATCACCGTCGAAGTCTATCGGTCGAGTCTCGCGAGCCTTAGTCAGCCCTAAATCGTCTAACGGCGCCCCCGTCGAGGGAAAATGACTGCTATCAAAGTCAGGAAGCAGGCCTGAAGCTTGTCTATCAAATACTGGAAGCCGAGTTGGAGTGACGGGGTCACTGGCATTCGATGCGTCGCCGGTTCCCGCGCTGTTGGTCGCCGTGACCGTGAAAGTATATTCGATACCATTAGTCAGCCGCGTCACCTTGCAGCTCGTCGCTGTCGTCGTGGCGCACTGCGCCCCTCCGGGCGACGCCGTCACCGTATAGCTGGTGATTTCTGCGCCGCCATTAGACGCTGGCGCGATCCAGCTGACGGTTGCTTGAGTATCGCCCGATGCAGCGGTGACGTCGGTCGGAGGACCAGGTGGCGCTACAAA
Organism: uncultured Alteromonadaceae bacterium; assembly: GCA_964420615.1. Classification (GTDB taxonomy): domain Bacteria; phylum Pseudomonadota; class Gammaproteobacteria; order Pseudomonadales; family Halieaceae; genus Luminiphilus. The sequence goes on from CAYQUE010000233.1 coordinate 1,709, forward strand.
CGTCGAATTGACCTGCGCTGACCCATCCGCATAACCCGTACGCGTGGTCGTCACCGTCACGGTCGCG
>CAYQUE010000234.1:0-1772 GCA_964420615.1 uncultured Alteromonadaceae bacterium
TATGGCATTAAAGACAACGGCTTTGCCTATTTTCTGTTGCTGTTTTACACCACGGTGGTCGGTTTGGAGCCGGCGTTGGCCGGCACGGCACTGCTGATCGCTCTCGTGCTCGATTCGCTCAGCGACCCGATTGTCGGATACTGGTCTGACAACACGCGTTCGCGGTGGGGTCGCAGGCATCCCTTTATGTATGCCGCCGGCCTTCCCGTCGCACTCTGTTACACGCTGCTCTGGCAACCGCCTGATTGGAATGACGGTGCGCTGTTTGTGTACTTGGTGGCGATGGCGGTGCTCGTGCGGACCCTGATCACCTTCTACGAAACGCCAAGCTCCGCACTCATGCCCGAGCTTACGCCGGACTACGATGAGCGAACGACAATTCAGGCCTGGCGATCCCTGTTCGGCTGGGTGGGTGGTGCTGGCATGGCTATTTTTATGTATGCCTTTTTACTGGTGCCCACCGAGGAGTATCCCGTGGGGTCTCTCAACCGAGAGGGTTACCAAATAGGAGGGTTGATTGGAGGGGCCGTGATGCTGCTGGCGATCTGGGTATCCGCGTGGGGTACGCATCATCGCATCGCTACTCTGGCTGAGCCGCGGGCACGCTCCAATCGAGGCATCGGGATGGTCTTTAAGGAAGTCTTAGAGACCCTAAAGGACAGAAGTTTTTTAGCGCTTTTCATCTCTTCCATTGCCAGCTCGGTAGCCACGGGTCTGACCGCGGCGCTGACCTTTTTGATGCTGACCTATTTTTGGGGTTTTTCATCTGCCGAGATTTTTTATTGGCTCGCGCTGGTGGTGGTATCGGCACTGCTCGGATTTTTCATCGCGCCATGGGCTTCGAAGCGCTGGGGAAAAAAATCGGCCGCTATTCGGCTTGGCCTTTTCGCGTTTATTGTGCAACCAATGCCCGTTTTTTTTCGGCTACTGGGGTGGATGCCTGAAAACGGAGATCCCGGGCTCTTCCCGCTACTGGCTGTGATCAACACGATCGACCTCGGATTCCTCATTGCCATGCAGGCCGTTCTATTTTCGATGCTGGCTGACCTCGTTGAGCAATCAGAGGTAAAAACTGGCCGTCGCAACGAAGGGGTCTTTTACTCCGCGCTGACGTTTATTCGCAAAACAAACCAGGGTATTGGCGCATTTATCGCAGGCTTGATGCTGTCATTTGTCGCGTTTCCTGAGGCTGCGACGCCCGAGGTGGTACCGACACAATCGCTCACGCTGCTGGGTGCGCTCTTAATCTCGGCGCAGTGGCTGCTGTGGAGCGTCATGTTGGGGGCCCTGACTTTTTATCGCCTTGACCGCGATCAGCACCAGAGCAACCTCGCGATCATTCGCGGGCGATTGCCGCGCGGCACCTGACATCGACCAGAGAGGCGCTTGGTTGGGTGCCCGCTTATGTCATGGCATACTCACTGCCATTAGTGGCGAAGTGGTAGGGGGGAGCGATCCTTTGGCATTGAAGATTGTGCAATCCTCAGACGGTCGACGACAACGCAGCGAGCGGAGTCAAGTTGCCATTATCGAGGCGGCGCTGGCGCTCATGGACGAGGGCATTCTGGTGCCGACCGCGCAATTGGTTGCTGATCGTGCCGGGGTCGGTATTCGCTCCTTCTTTAGGCATTTTCCCGATATGGACTCGCTGTGGCTCGCGGCCGATGAGATGTTGCGAGAGTCCTATGAGGAGTTGTTCAAGACCGACGCGCGTTCGGGAACGCTCGCCGAGCGTGTGTCGCAGGCCGTCGCCTTGTACGGCAACGCCTTTG
>CAYQUE010000235.1:0-1749 GCA_964420615.1 uncultured Alteromonadaceae bacterium
CCGAATTCGCTTCCTCGAATCGCCTGCGCAGGTAGCGGGCGTAGCTCGGCCAGGCGGCCGAGTTGTCCTCGTTGCTAATCCTGTCGTAGAACTCGATTTCACGGGATCGAAGGAACTTCTGCCAGCACGACAGTTCCCCCCAGAAAGGGGACCTCTCGACACGCGGTGCCGCTGTTCCGCTGAGAAAGAACCGTATTTCGATCCAGTTGTTCTCCTTGTCGACCTGGGGGGCGAACAGGCTCCACGGCCCCTGCCAGAGACCGGTGACATCCATAATCGGATCGATAAGGGCCCGGAGGCTTTCCACCGCGCGGGCCCGGGAGGGAAACGCATCGATACCCACGAGGAGAAGGAATGCGACGATGAAACTGTTCCGGGCGAGTGACTGGATTCTGGGGGGAATACGCATCGATCCGGGGTGGCTGGTTTCTACTTCTAACGCAAATCCCGGCTCTCGGGAAACGACTCGTTCTCCGGCACCTCGAGAGGGTTCCCGTAGGAGTCAAACCAGGCCAGGTGGACCTCTCCCCACTCGTACTCGGAAACGACCCGGCGCACATCGTCCCGCATCCACCGAATGTGGGTCTTGTTTCCATTGACCCGCGATTGCATGACCCGTGATTCTGTATCGTACCGGAAAAAATTGTCATTATCCTTCACGATGGACGCAGACACGCCGCCCGGCCGCAGGTGCCAGGTGATCTTTCCTTCGTTGCCCCCCCGGAGGCTCCGATCGCGTCGAAGCTAATTGACTCCCTGCAGAAGAAATACCCCGACGACGAGTTCACCCTGGTCGGATTTCACGATTTTGGAAATCAGGACTTCGGCCGGGACGATCTGTATCCCGGTCGTCATCCCGTGGTGATCGTTGCACTGGAAGGGAAAGACCGGGGACTGGGCCCTTTTCAGTGGCGAGCGAAGTGTCTTTTCGACGGCAACGAAATTCTCGGCTGGTTAGATCTGCCCGATTCGAATCCCTGAATCAGAAATACGGTTTGGGTTTCCCTGTCCCGATTTCCGCCGGCGAAATTCAAAGGCCGCCACCGGGACGGTTTTCATCGGGCGGTAAGCAGTGCCGTGGTTTCTTTGGGACAGGCCTCGGGCACCTCGCCGTCGTCTCCCTCATACTCTCCCCATGCCTCCGAAAGTTATCAGGTTTCTGACTGACAGAAATTTCCTCTTCCACCCAACCGCACCCACCTCACCATCGGCCCGGGGTTTGAGGGGGGCAGAGCGGCCGAGGTGAAGAGCTATGGGTGACGAAACATGATTCGCGTGGTCCCGCGTCCAAACTGGCTGAAACCTTCGATCGCCATTTCGTGGGTGCGATAGGTTTTCTTGACGTGAGGGATCAGCTCTTCAATAAACACATCTTCACAAAAACCATTGGGGATTTGCGGATAATTGTTCCAGCTCACGGGGCCACCGTTAGGAAAGACATAGATAGTAGGGTGAATGTCTCCGGCTTTGATCGCTGCGTCGACCTAGGCAGCCAGCTTATAGGACTTCGATTCAGAGCCGGGGCCCCCTCCATGAAGACGAAAGCCTAGGGGAAAGGCACGATCAGGCTGCTTCTCGCAAACTTCGGGGCGATAGATGAAGTAACCGACATCAAGATCCATTGATTCGCTCTTGAAGGTGCGGTGTGACACGCCTGGAGGGATTGAGTTTTCTACCTGCCACTTGATGGGAGGATTGACCCATTTAAAGTCCGCCATGGTCGGCTTGGCTTTTTCGGTCCTCTATTGC
>CAYQUE010000236.1:0-1748 GCA_964420615.1 uncultured Alteromonadaceae bacterium
GATACGACGTCACCTTCGAGTCCGACTACTTCGGTGATCGATGAGACAAATCTTGCACCGTCAGAACCACGTGTGAGCTGGACGATGAGATCAACCGCTGATGCAACTTGCTCCCGGATCGCCCGCAGAGGAAGATCAACGCCGCCAAGAAGCACCATCGTTTCGAGCCGCCGTATCGCATCTCTTGGATTGTTGGCGTGAAGTGTTGAGAGTGAACCGTCATGGCCGGTATTCATCGCTTGCAGCATGTCGAGAGCCTCCGCTCCACGAACCTCACCGACGACGATGCGGTCGGGTCGCATTCGTAGGGAGTTGCGTACGAGGTCACGGATGGTAACTGCTCCTGCACCTTCAGTATTTGCAGGACGAGATTCCAGTCGGATGATGTTCGGCATGTCGAGCTGCAGTTCGACTGCATCTTCAACGGTTACGACGCGTTCGCTCCTGGCGATATGAGAGGACAGCACGTTAAGCATTGTCGTTTTTCCAGTGCCAGTGCCTCCGCTCACGATGATGTTTCGCCGCTGAGAAACCGCCTCGGAAAGAAATGTTGCTGCCTCAGGCGAGAGAGCGCCTCGTTCGACAAGGTCACTGCTCGTGAGGTGCTGGGCAGTGAACTTCCTAATCGTCACCGATGGGCCATCGACTGCAAGGGGAGGGAGAACGACGTTCAATCGAGAGCCATCTGGGAGTCGAGCATCGACCATCGGCGATGATTGGTCAACCCGCCGGCCAGACGAGCGAACCATGCGATCAATGACCGCTCGAAGATGATCTTCGCTATCGAACGTTCGGCCTGTTCGTTCTAGTCGGCCGTTTCGTTCTATGAAGATCTGTTGATGTCCATTGACCATGATTTCAGAAACCTCGGCCCGATCGAGAAGCTCCTGCAGTGGCCCGTATCCAAGCAACTCATTGAGCACTGCGTCACGGGTATTCATGAGTTGCTGGCGATCACTAATCGCGTACTTGCCCAGCGCTTCATCAACTTCGCGTTCTGCAAGACGACGAAGCTGCTCGCCGCCGAGTTGTTGCTCACGGGTGGCTGATTGGAGTGAGGTTCGCACGCTGTCGACGACGGTGCTGAGTTCGCTTCGTTCGAGAGCACAGAGATTGAGGTCGCTGCTGGCCTCGTACAGTTCTTGCAGGGACGGAGCATCTTCTGTGAAAACTGCAGCCTCTGGCAAAGATTTCGTGTCAAATCTCGCTGCAAGGCTCATGACTGGCGTCCTTGCTTAAGTACGAGAAACTTCCGTCGTGGACCTGGGTCAATCCCAAGAAGGTCATCAGCGAATTCGTTGAAGGCCTGCGCTATTGATGTTTTTGGGCTCGATTCGGTCACTGGACTTCCGCTGTTCATCCCAGCTGCGAGGCTCGGATGATCCGGGACGAGAAGCGAGGCGGACAATCCGAGAACCTCTTCAACATCATTGACGTCGAGTCCCACCTGAGCGTTTGATCGGTTCACAACAAGATGAACCGAATCGACCGGCATATGTAAATCGCGCATTGTGCCGAGGAGTTTCTTGCCGGCCTGAATCGAAGGCACATCGGTGCCACAGACCAACACGATGTGATCGGCGCGGTCGAGTGCGCCAAGCGAATAGTCAGAAATTCCCCCGGCTGTATCGAGTACAACGGGCTGTCCATTCTCTGCAAGTCGATCAACAACCTCGAATGCATCGATTGGATCTAAGCGATCAGCTGCGACAGGGTCGTTTGGGGCGCACAGTACATCTAGGCCACTC
>CAYQUE010000237.1:0-1731 GCA_964420615.1 uncultured Alteromonadaceae bacterium
GTGAGCCGCTGCTGTGAATAGTCAGGCGGGCAATACGGGTGTGATTCTTCCGCGCGTTATCACTCCGGCAAGTATCGACGCCGCGGGGTACCAGCTCAACCCCTGCTCCAGAGTTGCTCCGTATCACGTTATGATGGGTTTGGGTCTTGGCGGTTGTTGCCGGCGTTAGCGCCTCACAGCGTCCGGGACACATCGGTGAAATACTGGTCGTCCGCCGATCGCGACAAGGTACTCATGCGAGATCTCTCCCGACAACTCGAGCACCGACTACTCGACTTCGTTAAAGACGAAGCCGGCTTTGAGCCGCGTGCCGGGCGCGCCGCGGTGGCAATTATGGTGCGTGAGGGCAGTGAGGCGACCGAGATGTTGATGATTCGCCGCGCGACCCGCGAGGGAGATCCGTGGTCGGGTCACATGGGGTTCCCCGGGGGGCGTCGTGATCCGGGCGACGCATGCAACTTCTCATGCGCGCTCAGAGAGACCGAGGAAGAATTAGGGGTGAACCTCGGGGACTGGGGGACCCGCCTCGGCGAACTCTCGGATGTGAACACCGGCTGGCGTGCGGATCGGCCGGAGATGCTGGTAACGCCGTATGTGTTTCGCGTCGATGAATTACCTGCCTTCGCACCAAATCACGAGGTGGATGATGTGGTGTGGGTGCCGCTGCATTTTTTGATGGACCCGCGAAATCGGGAGCCACTCGAATGGGAGTGGAAGGGGCAGAAGATGGAGACCGACTCCTACCTCTATGACAGTTACCGCATCTGGGGCCTGTCGCTGATGATGATCGACGAAATGATCGCTCTGCTGGATGCGCCGCAATAGTGAGAGATCGCCGTACCGGCGGGATGTCAGGGCGACTCGGGATCCGCTGTTTCTGCTGCTGACTCGGTTTGTGCCGTGGGTTCCTCCTCGGGGGCGATATCGGCGTCTAACCAATCCTCTTGACCGCGCAGAAAGCGCCGGGTGTCGAGTATCAAGTTGTCGACTGCCTCGGGGCGCTCGCGGCTTGCCTCACCCAGTGCGGCTTGTGATACCGAGCCCGCTAAATAGCCCGCGATCAGGTCAATCAGTACCGGGGACATATCGGGTTGGTGGTAGAAGCGTGGCATTTCCGGCACCAAGTTACCGGTCGCCGTATTGCCGTTGACGCGCAGCCAGTATCCGCCGCAGCTCGATAGCACGTAGTCTTCTTTGCGCCCGAAACTCTCGTTGGGAGTAAAGGGATCAAAGCCATCCTCGGGTACCTCGCGGATCTGCGAGAGCGCCATGACCCAGCGACTGCCGGGAGGAAAGGCCTCAGCTGGAGGTCGGCAGTAATCGCGGGCCTGCATCCATACGCGAAGCGTATCGAGCCAGAGTGAGCCTTTAAGAGCGCGCTCGGGTCGCAGATCCACCGCATTGCCTTTGATGGTCTGGGCCTCACCCAGAACCACCAAATCAGCATGGGGAGCAACCTCGGAGAAGCTGCCCTGCCATAGGCAACCGCAGTCCGCGCCCATGGCATCGGGCTGTGCGCTGACCCTTGGTGTCGTCGCGGAAAAGAATACTGCTGCCCATAACAACGCTGCGGCAGGTCGCCAGATCAGGGTGACGGAGGAAAGGGTGCGGCACACCATGGGTGTTAGGCGTTGAGCAGTCGTGCCGCATCCATCGCAAAGTAGGTCAGGATGCCATCGGCGCCCGCGCGTTTAAAACACAGTAGCGATTCGAGCATGACCGCGTCGCGGC
>CAYQUE010000238.1:0-1727 GCA_964420615.1 uncultured Alteromonadaceae bacterium
CAAGCCGGTGGTCGGGTATCTGCACACCGGAATGGAAAAGCAGGCTGAACAACTGAGTTACCTCCAGGGCTGCACCAACGTCACCCGGATGGATTACGCGTCGCCGCTGTTCACCGAACTGGCGTTTTCGTTGGCCACCGAGAAGTTGCTGGGGATCGAGGTGCCTGAACGGGCTGTTTGGATCCGCATGTTGATGAGCGAACTGAACCGGATGTCGTCGCATCTGCTGTTCATGGCCACCAACGGGATGGACCTCGGTGCCGTCTCAATGATGATCTACGGCTGGCGTGAGCGCGAAGAAGTTCTCCGCTTCTTTGAGAAGGTGACCGGCCTGCGGATGAACCACAACTACATCCGACCCGGTGGGGTTGCTGCCGACCTTCCTGACGGTTGGCAGGCTGATGTTGAACGACTCCTGAACATCATCTCACCTCGGCTTGACGAGTACGACGTGCTCATGACCGGACAGCCCATCTGGCGAGACCGGTTGCAGGGAGTTGGGGTCATCAACAGCGACGAAGCCCTCGCGTTGTCGGCAACCGGCCCCATTCTTCGTTCCACCGGCTATGCCTGGGATCTCCGTCGCGACGAGCCCTACTTGGCCTACCCCGACGTGGACTTCGATGTGATCGTCGGCTCCTACGGAGATTGCTACGACCGCTACGCCATCCGGCTCAACGAGATCCGGGAATCGATGCGGATTGTGGAGCAGATCCTCGACCGGATGCCGTCCGGCGATTACCGGATCCAGGACAAGAAGATCACGCCACCGCCTCGGATCCGGATCGATCAGTCGATGGAAGCGTTGATCCATCATTTCAAGATCTTCACCGAGGGGTTCAAGGTCCCGGAAGGTGAGGCCTACGCCGCGGTCGAATCACCGCGGGGCGAACTCGGCGTGTACATGGTGAGCGATGGTTCTTCCACTCCCTACCGGATGCATGTGCGGGGTCCGAGTTTCATCAATGTCCAGACCATGCCGCACTTGATGCAGGATGGCCTGATTGCCGATGCGGTGGCCATCATCTCCAGCGTGGACCCGATCATGGGGGAGGTGGACCGCTGATGACCACCGAGTTTTTCACTGCCGGAAACCTGACACTGGCCCACGAGATCATTTCTCGCTATCCGGTTCGGAAATCGGCGCTGATCCCGTTGCTGCATCTGGCTCAGGAGCAGCATGGTTGGGTTTGTGACGACGCGATGCGTCAAATTGCCGAACTCACCGACACCACCCCAGCCGAGGTCCGAGGAACCGGGTCGTTCTACGAGATGTTCAAGTTTCATCCGGTGGGTCGATATGTGGTCAATGTCTGCACCAATATTTCCTGCCAACTCCTCGGCGGTGAAGAACTTTTGGCTCATGCTGAGCAGGCCCTCGGGGTGAAAGCCGGCGGCACGACTGCGGACGGACTGTTCACCCTTGAAGACGTTGAGTGCATCGCTGCCTGCACCGAAGCGCCGTGCCTTCAGGTCAACTACCGGTATCGACTGCGGGTCACCGAAGAGGACCTCGACCAACTCATCGATGACCTCCGTCATGGTCGGACTGCCGAGATCCCTGAGCATGGGGCCTTGGCCGCGGTCCGTCAACACATTCCTGCCGAGTCGATGGCGGGGATTGTGCCACCCGAGCAGGCGTCAGAAATGCCGGTGTGGCTGGCCCGCAACGACAACACGGGAGGTGAGAACTGATGGGGACCAACCAGTACATCGTCCACGCCCCA
>CAYQUE010000239.1:0-1719 GCA_964420615.1 uncultured Alteromonadaceae bacterium
AAGACATCCCTCTCGCTTTTCATCTTCAATCGGTCGAACGCGATCGGCTTGTGACGCAACTTGAGCGCGATGCGTTCGTTCTTGCTGGGCGAGTTGAAGAAGTACTTGAAGATGGTGCCGTCGCCGAGACCGCATCGCTCAGCGCTCTCATCGAGGCGTATGAATTGTCAACCGACGTCCGAGTCGTCGTCGTTGATAGCACCGGAGAAGCAGTAATAGGACCCACCTTTGATGTTGGCTCAGATTTCAATAACCGCCCAGAGATCACCGGCGCCTTATTAGGCAACCCTGTCACCGGGCAACGCGAGTCAACGACACTCGGCTCAGAGTTGTTCTTTGTTTCGGTGCCTGTGATTTCTGGAGAGACAACGGTGGGAGCGGTACGGATCACAGCACCAGCATCAAAGATCTCTGGTGCGGTCAATGCCCGGCTTGTGGGACTGCTTGCGGTTGCTGCGATCTCGATATTCATTGCGGTGATCGCAGCATTCGCACTTGCTGGAGCGTTCACACGTCCGATCAAACAGTTGACGGAGACCTCTGAGCGACTTGCGAAGGGTGATCTGGGAGATCGCGCCGATGAACGAAAAGGTTCTCGGGAGGTGCGAGTGTTGGCGAGGTCGTACAACACGATGGTCGACCGTTTAGAGGGGATGCTTGAACGCCAGCGCGGATTCGCCGGAGCGGCATCTCATCAATTGCGAACCCCATTGACAGCCCTGCGGCTTCGGCTGGAATCAGCGGCGGTAGCTAAAGATCAAGATCGGGATGAGCATCTTGAGGCCGCCGTGGCCGAGACCGATCGGCTGAGCAGAATCATTGAGGGCCTACTTCTTCTGTCACGTTCTGAAGGGCAACAGGTCAAGCGAGAACTCGTTGAACTTCGCTCGGTATCTCAGAAACGTTGCGAATACTGGGGACCGTTGCTCGCCGAGCGGGATATTCAACTCGACTTCATGTGCGATGCAGACACCGTTGATGTTCTGGCCGTGCCGACAGCGGCCGAGCAGTGCATCGACAACTTCATTGATAACGCTCTCGATGTTGTTGAGAATGGATCACGCATCGTCATCAAAGTGGCGCGAACTCCCGGCGTCGGCGAAATTCATGTCATCGACAGCGGCCCAGGAATGAGCGAACTTGATCGTGAGCAGGCGTTCGAACGCTTCTGGCGTGCGAAGGGAGCGAACCCAGGTGGAACCGGCCTTGGTCTCGCAATTGTTCGTCAACTCGCTGAGAGTTCGGGCGGGTCAGCGGAACTGAGGGCGACTCCGAGCGGCGGAATTGACGCCGTAGTGACGTTTCCGAGGCTGTAGGTCTTGCGAGTTACTTGCGTAGTTCTTCGAGCACAGGCTTCCAGCGCTCTGGGTCTGAGCGATATGGAGCGTAAAAGCCAAGGCGATCAACGATGTCGCCGTAGCGACGCTTCAACTCTGGAGCGATCTGCTCTGGTTCTCCGACCACAGCGAAGGTGTTGAGAATCTCATCGTCAATCACCTCGCCCATTTTCACCCAGTCGCCTCCCTTTGAGAGGCGGTTGAGTTCTTCTTGCATTTCGCCCCAGCCGTGAAGTTCAAGGACCGGTCGGTATGCCGGTGTTGAACCATAGAACGCAATTTGCTGCTTCGTCGCTTGGGCTGCTTGCTGTATTTCTTCTTCGTTGTTGCCGGTGACAACGAAGAGTGGACCTGAGATCTGGAAGCCCTCCATTGTCTTGCC
>CAYQUE010000240.1:0-1713 GCA_964420615.1 uncultured Alteromonadaceae bacterium
GCTCGAAACAGGAAGCCAGCGTGCGCTGCACCCAACATCGTCGTGTCGTTATATGAATCTCCTGCTGCAACAACGGTGAACTCAAGCGATTTCAAAGCATTAACTGCCTGGCGCTTTTGATCGTCGATTCGAAGTCGGTAGTCAATGATCTGGTCATTGGCGGTGAGCAGTTGATGGCACCAAATGGTAGGCCATCCAAGTTGACGCATCAGCGGCTGAGCGAATTGCTCAAAGGTGTCCGAAAGGATAAGTACCTGGAATTCTGATCTCAACTCATCAAGAAAATCCTTCGCGCCGTCGAGAGGTTTCAGCGTCGAAATGACATCTTGAATCATTGACATTGTCAAGCCATGCGTACCGAGCAGATCGAGTCGCTGTCGCATGAGCACGTCGTAGTCAGGTTCGTCTCGAGTCGTACGTCGAAGTTCTTCTACACCAGTTCGCTCGGCAACAGCGATCCAAATTTCTGGAACGAGCACTCCCTCCAAGTCGAGGGTAACGATCTGCTGACGGTGCTGAGTCATTCGCTCAGCGTAGAGCCAGATAGATGTTCTGCCCCTGACTTTCCTCGGGGTGCAACCGACCTCACCCGACGAAGAAGCAGGGTCTGCTCAACGGCAACCTCGGACCCGATGGGAGCTGCGGCTCTGGCATCAACAACGATGGTGTGCGGTTTGTGAGAGTCGTCGAGATCAAGTGTGACCTCAACGATCGCTACTCCGTCATGGCCTGCGCCGGTGAGGAATCCTCGAAGTTTCTGCGTCACCGTGTGTGCCTCAGGTAGCCGAACGTCGATGACCGTGCCGAATAACGTTCTGCGAGCAAAGAGGTCGACGAATCCTGCAACTGCGACGCAGATTCCACCCAATAGGACAAGAAGCGCCGCTTGTCCACCGATCGACAGCAATCGCTCGACGTCGGTGATGGCAACTGGGCTGTCGGCAGAAAGAGAGGTCAACCAGTCGCCTCCTGAGATTCTGCTAACCGCACGACGAACGCCGAGAGCGATGACGGCGGCTGAGAGCCCCGTGGTAATTGCAACTCGAGGTTGCGTACCTTCGCCTGGACGCCAGTCACGTTGAACCCGAATCAGTCGCACCGAGTCGCCCGAAGAGGACCAGATGAGGTGCTCATCATGTGGAGAAAACAGCGGAATTTGCCGAGTTGCCCGTGTGGGTATCCCCAACGCAATTGCGTGAGCAATGTCGGGTGAGTCTCCAATACCGTCGTTAGGACTGACAGTTTTGACGAGTCGATCCCGCAAGTGGCTCAAACGCACCGCATAGTTGCGACCGGTTGGAGTGAGGACGTCAGAACGCTCTATTCCTGTACGAAACGCATCTGCCGCAACGCGAATGCTGACACCACCGAGGACAAGCCACCAGACATTGAGTTCAAGCGGGTCGAGCGCCGTCATCGCTCGAACAAGCGACTGAAGTGCAACTGCGAGAGCAGCGATGCCAATCACCGCAGCGACTGCTGACATCCCGAAAAAAACTTGAAGAAACGGGCGTGGTTGCGTGAGACCAAGTTCGCGAGAGCGCAGAGCAATCGCTCGGCGGTAACGCAACCACCACACCTGGATCGGTGGGTGGTGGGCCAGGGTTCCTGAGCCAACAACCGCTAGATCGTTGTCAGATCTACTCATCCGGGTCTGCAGCATGTGTACGAGTAGTGCATCGTCGCTACTGAGTTCTGTGGCATTTCCAAGCG
>CAYQUE010000241.1:0-1702 GCA_964420615.1 uncultured Alteromonadaceae bacterium
CGTCAAAATCGATACATCAAACTTGTTGTCGAGTACGCCGCGGCCGTAAAAAAAAGTGTCGTCCTCCTGCAGCTCGAACGGATGGCGGAGCCAAGCATCGGGGTCGGCCGGGACCACATCCATGTGTGCAGAGAAAAGGATGGGTTGTCGGCCACTACTGCCGTCGCCTGAATAGCGCACGACGAGAGAGGCGGTATTCTGATAGGGGATCACCGTCAGGTCATCGGGCGCAAAGCCGGCCTCGAGAAAAACCTCCCGAAGTGACTCGGCGTAGGCAGGCACGTTGCCCGCTCCCAATACCGTCTCGCGCCCGATAGCATCGCGAAGCAATGCAATGGCGCGCTCGCTGTGGTGAGCCACAGCATCGGTAGTAGCTCCGAGGGTCACGCCGGGGGTGATCAGGATGGCCAGTGCCAAGCCTAAAAAAGGTCTTCGATAACGCATGGGGTCTTCCTGTGTCTGCTCAGTTAGCACGCGATGTTCCCTCGACATGCCAGCCTATCTTCGTCTACGTATCAGCTGATTTGCAATCGTCTGGGTCCGGTATTGTTTGACGCGCTGGCAGACAAGACATTTTGCTTCCTCGCCATCGCCTCTTCGGTTACATTTTCGCCCAGCGATACGCCGCGCAGAGCCCGTGCCGCTATCGTGATCGACGTGTCAAAAAGTGTAACAACGTGAGCCGCTTTGGCTCCTCCAGCAGGGAAGTCAGTGCTATGTCGAATCGTGAGACGGCCGCTGTACCACTGACCCCCGATTTTTACCAGTATCGCGCAGTGCCCATCATTGATCTCGAACAGGACGCCGAGGGTGTGTGGGTAGTGTGGCCCGATGACAGGCGATTGCGGTGCCATCGTTTTTGGTTGCGCGAAAATACCATGGGTTACGGCGGTATTGATCCCACGACCCGCGAGGGGCTCATGGACCCCGCTGAGCTCTCCGATGCCATGCAGATTCTTTCCTGCAATCTGACGGACGCCGGTGACTTACATATTACTTGGGCCCCCGATGGAGTCGAGTCTTACTACCACTCGGGGTGGTTGCGCCATATCGCCGAGGGGCAGCACCTGCCGCACAGTTGGGTGCCTGAACCGGAAGTCTGGACCACGGCGACGCTCCCCGCAGCCCCGAGACGCGATACGAGTGCCGTACTGGCCGACGACGTCATATTGTCATCCATGTTGAATGACTTACTGCGTCACGGCGTATGCGTTTTAGAGCAGGCACCGTGTGAAGTGGGTTTTTTGAATCGGCTGGCGGCGCGTATCGGTCCGGTGCGTGACAGTAATTTTGGGCCGCTGTGGGATGTCAAAGCCGACGTGAATCTGGCGGGGGATGCTAAAACCAATACCACGGCTAATACCGGGTTTCGTCTTGGCCCGCACACCGACCTACCCACTCGGGAAATCCCCCCTGGCTTTCAGTTTTTGCATTGCCTGATTAACGAGGCGGATGGCGGTGAGTCGACGTTGACTGACGGTGCGGCTCTGATCGAAGAACTCAAGAAGACCCGGCCGGAGGATTACGAAATTCTGAGCACCCGGCGCTGGGTATTTTTTAACCGCGGCCCTGGCATTGATCATCGATTCTCGGCACCCATCATCGATCACCTCGGCGGCGAGGGTGTGCCCACAATTCGTGCTTTTTATCCGGTTCGCGCCTTTCCGGATATGGCGGATGAAGATGTGGGCCCGGCTTATGC
>CAYQUE010000242.1:0-1693 GCA_964420615.1 uncultured Alteromonadaceae bacterium
CGTCGCAATAAGGAGGATAAAGGCGTGTGGCTCTAGGCCCCGTTAAGGCGCGTTGCTGCCCGAGCATCGTACGCTGATTTTAGCAAGGCGCATAGCTTATTCTCCGAATTTCGGATCCTAGTCAGTAACGGCTTGGCCGTGGCCGCGATCAATAGATAGATAGCACCGTGATCACACCACTTGATGATTGGCTTCACATTGGTCTGTGACACCGCTTAGACCTGCCAAAATTGATTCAGTCATCGGTTTGGCAGAGTGACGTCGAGTGTCGTGGTACCTTGCCGTTGCGACTCTTGCCGAGGACGATATCTTTGCCCGACCCTACAACCCTCATGCGCAATCGAAGACAATTTATCTTGGGCAGCGGCGCGGCCACTCTCGGCCTAGCTTTGCCAGGCTGCGATTCGCCACCGGCAGAGCGTTACTCTCAAGCGGATATCGAGTTACTCGCCCGGCAACGAGCGCTCGAGGAGCAAACGCGTGGCCGTGGCCCCTATGGGCCACATGTCTATCAGGGTTACCGAGGGCTCGCTCAACTACCGTGGTTTGGTCTCGATGCTAACGGCGCTCTCCGCTGCACCGACGAGGAAGTGCCCTATTCAATTGATGTGCACTGCCATTTGGGCATGTCTGTTTTGTTTAGACCCCACCTCGATCTCCTAGCAACAACGCCCCGCGTCAAACATCTACTGGACTGTGATGGCACGTCGCAAGGATGTCCTCTTGATTTGGATACTTACATCAACGGCAACTTTTCCGAGCAAGCACTGGATGATTTGACGATGAGCACCCTGGCACAGGGTCTGTGGGGCAGTGAGTTTGCCGAAACACAAACGATCCCAAACTTGCTGCGGGAGATGGATGCGATGCGAGTACAACAGGCAATGTTGCTCCCGATCAAACTAGGATTACCCTTCGGCGATCAACTCTCCGAAGACTGGCATGCTGCAGTTAACGCAGCGCAAGAAAACCGGCGTTTGCACGTCGGGCTGTCAACGCATCCCCACGCGGATGACGCAGTTGAACAAATGCGTCACGGTGCAGCTCGGGGTGGACGTATCATCAAGCTACACCCTACCGTGCAGCGATTTTATCCCGACGAGCTCCCATTGATGGACCTGTATGCAGAGGCACAAAGGCTGGGTTTGGTTGTCTTTTTCCATGGCGGCAGAGCCGGAATTGAACCCGAGTCATCCCATCGCTACGCTCTCCCCCGGCACTACGAAGGAGCGCTGGCTGAATTTCCGGACCTGCAATTTATTCTTGGGCATGCGGGTGCCCGTGACAGCCAGGCGATGATTGCTCTCGCTGGACGCTACGATAACGCGTGGCTGGGCATTCATGGACAGAGCCTAACCATGCTGGAGGCAATGATTCAGAGTACCGATATAGATCGGCTACTGTTTGGCACAGACTGGCCGTTTTATCACCTAGGAGCCTCGCTGGCGAAGGTGCTTATCACCACTGCCCAACCCAGGCGAAAGAAACTTCGCCAAAAGATTTTGCGCGACAACGCGCTCCGACTTTTCCCCGGGTTATGGAATAGCCACTGAAAGAAAATAGCGCCGCCTTTCACGACTTGACCAGCCTTAGCTAGTGCCTGATCTAGTCTGCTTCTTTTAATACTGCCTCTTAGGTGTCCACGCGTGCCTTGGTGCGGCCAATCGGCCTTGACATGGTAGAGGTCGGCGGT
>CAYQUE010000243.1:0-1673 GCA_964420615.1 uncultured Alteromonadaceae bacterium
CGGGCTACCGGGTCGAGACGGATCTGCGCAATGAAAAGATTGGCTTTAAGATCCGTGAGCTGGAGTTGGGTAAGGTCCCCTATGTGATAGTCGTGGGCGACAAAGAAATGGAATCCCGTACCGTTTCCGTGCGCGCGCGCCATGGTCAGGATCTGGGTTCGCTGTCCCTCGAGGCGGTCCGCGAGGTGCTTGCGGGCGAAGCGGCGCGAAAAGGGCGTATCGAAGCCGACTGACCAGCTATAGGCCTAGGATTCTGGAAACGCCTGGGCCCATTCGCTGGCATTGAGCGCCGCTCTAAGCTTGAGCCTTAGCTCAATAAAATGTTCGGCCCTCTCGACCTTCAATGCCCGGGCTTCTGCGAAGAGCGCATCTAATTCTTCTGTGGACCAGACTTTTTCCTCAGTAAAGTCAGCTCGCGTGCGCGCTATCAGCGCGGCGGTATCGGCCTTGTGCGATGCCATGGTCTGTTCCAACTCTGCGAGAATGTCCAAGGCATTCTGACGGCGCTGGGGATCATCGACAGCCGCCGCCATATTGCGCTGGCCCTCGGCAATGAATTCCGTGAGGTCGTAGCTGTCTCCACTCAAGAGTATCAAGGTTAATAGCGCGATCAGCATGCCTCAGTACTCGTCCAGTAGCATGAGGGTTTGAGTAGCAAATTCGGCACGCTCTGGATAAAGCGCCGCCAACTCCTCGGCGCTTAAAGCCGACTGGAACGTAGTGACGAGGCCAATCAGTGTCTCCACGTCAGCGGCGTTGGCTGACTGGGTTGTCATCGCCAGTGCACTCAGTTGTTCCGACGAGGCATCGAAGTCTGCGTTGGTCTTGGCAAAATTTTTCAGGGCTTCATTTCTTCGTTTGACTGCCTGGCGAATCAGGCTATCGGCTTGCTGCAATGCACTGGTTGCGCTGGTCAATCTCGACACGTCGTTCACGGATAGCACCAGACCGTTATTAAGGTTCACGGCGCTTTGCACATAGCTCTCGCTGATTGTCTGCGTTTTGTTGCCGCTGCAACCCATTGCCACCAAGAGCACGAGACCCATCAATGGGAGACGAATAACGCGGCGACTAAGAGGTAGCCAAGGGCGCCGCCCACGCCTATGAGTCAGCGGAGCCGCGGCCGCCTTACCTGAGTGGTTGATCAGACGATCAACGCGCTCAACTGCCATCGCAGAGCATCCCGACTTCACTGCGCGTGGGGGTCTGGTTGCCTTCAAAGGTTCTCGCTGCAAGCTGTGCTCGCGCCACCTTGCACCGCTGCGCCGCGGCCACAGTGACTGACTGAAGGGCAGCGATAGTCGCTTGGTTGGTTGGGTCACAGAAGCCGGCGTTCACACCTCGCAGGTTGAAATAGGTGCCAGAACGCTCCACAGCGGCACAGTCGCCGGGTCGAAGCGAGGTCTTGGTGCTCACCACCATGGTCATGCCGTCTTCCCCCAGATCGATCGCGAAGAGCACTGCCGCTTCGTTGGTGTCGTTGGCGGTGTCGGTCACGTTTGCATCGTCGGTGGAGTCGGCGGACTTAGAAGATTCGCCCTCATCGTCGCTGACGCGCTTCATGGGAGGTGCCTGGGGAGAGGGCGGCATCCCCCTCGCGACGCCTGCAGGCAGCGTGGGGTCGGACCAGCGGGTTTGGTAGTGCTCGGTAATCCAACCGTAATTGATCTCAA
>CAYQUE010000244.1:0-1663 GCA_964420615.1 uncultured Alteromonadaceae bacterium
CGGCCAGCATGACCTCGCTCCCAACGGGTTCGGTCATTGTCGTTGCAGGTGGCGCCGGGTTCATTGGATCGCACCTTTGTGATCGACTGCTTGCCGACGGGTACCAAGTAGTTGCAGTTGATGATCTTTCGACGGGAGACCCTGGAAATCTTGCTCATTTGCAAGGCATCGACGGCTTCGCATTCGTTGAAGGTGACATCGTCATGCCGAGCACAATCGAGCACCTGAACGATGTTGCCGACCCGTACGACATTTCTGCTGTGCTCAACTTTGCGAGCCCTGCCTCACCGCCGGCCTATCTTCAGCGGCCACTCGAGACGCTTGCTGTCGGGTCAACGGGCACATGGAATCTGATTAATCTCGCAATGTCGTGTAGTGCCCGGTTTCTCATGGCATCAACGAGCGAGGTCTACGGAGATCCGCTCGAACATCCTCAAGCTGAGACCTATTGGGGCAATGTCAACCCAGTCGGGGAGCGCTCGGTCTACGACGAAGCAAAACGATTTTCTGAGGCGCTCGTTGCTTCACACCAACGATCAAGTCGACTTGACGCTCGCATCGTTCGCATTTTCAATACGTATGGACCACGCATGCAGCCAGACGATGGACGAGTGGTCACGAATATGGTTCATCAGTCACTAGCCGGCAAGCCGTTGACCATTTACGGAGATGGAAGCCAAACCAGAAGTTTCTGTTATGTCACCGACGAAGTCGATGGCATTGTGAGGCTGTTGCAGTCTGATGTTGTTGGACCGGTGAATATCGGTAATCCGAACGAGTTCACCATTCGTGAACTTGCTGATGTCATCGCTGAGGTGCTCGGTGCAGACCTCTCAATCGAGTACCTTCCGCTTCCATCTGATGACCCTAAGGTTCGCCAACCGGACATCTCAAGGGCACGAGACCTCCTCGGTTGGGAGCCGAAGGTCCAGTTGAGAGACGGCATTCGCCAGATGGTTGAATCGTTGCAGTAGCAGACACTGCATCCACCAATGTCGGTGAAATGTTTAACGAACTCCTATAGTGCTTGAATGTGTCGCCGAGTCGCTTGATCCATAACAGGGTGGCTCGTTCCGTGCGCCCTGATGTGTTTTCGCAGCGGCGAGACGAGTTCCGCTCAATTGTGCGACGTTCGCGCGAGGTGGTGTTGCTCGCTGCTGTCACAGGAGTTGTGACCGGCTTGTTTGTTCGTGGTTTTGACCTTGCGGTGCATGCTGTCTACGAACGTTTATTTGAAGCACCGCTGTGGATGTTGCTCACCGCTCCAGTGACTGGACTTGTTGTTGCGGCGCTTTCTCTTCGTTACATCGGTGGCGGAGTATCTGGGTCAACATCTGACGAATATCTCCATGCATTCCACGATTCTCAGTACCGGCTTGGACCGCGGGCACTTGTTGCCCGTGTTATTGCAGCAATCGCGTCGCTTGGAACGGGTGGTGCTCTTGGTCTCGAAGGTCCATCGCTATACGGCGGTTCTGCGCTTGGCTCGCAAATTCAGCGCCGGTTGCCTGCACCGTTTCGCGGCAGTGATCACCGAACGTTGCTGGTAGCGGGTGCTGCGGCAGGAGTCGCAGCAATTTTCAAAGCGCCTGCAACTGGAGCAATCTTTGCTCTCGAAGTAACGTACCGAGATGACCTCGCACGTCGAATGCTTCTACCTGCC
>CAYQUE010000245.1:0-1662 GCA_964420615.1 uncultured Alteromonadaceae bacterium
CGGCTCAAGCGCACTGCTTTGCGAGCCAGGTATGCGCCCGGCCGCCCTGAGGCGCACCAATCATCTCGCTGAGGAGCGCCACGGCATCCAAGAGCTTGGGCATATCGACCCCGGTCTCGTAACCCATCGATTGGCACAACATGACCACATCCTCCGTGGCGACGTTGCCTTTTGCGCCAGGCGCAAAGGGGCATCCACCCAATCCGCCGGCCGATGAATCAAACTGTCTTACCCCCGCCAGTAGGGCGGCATAGACATTGGCGAGCCCCATGGCGCGGGTATCGTGAAAGTGGCACCCAAGATGCTCTGCGCCATATCGATCAACCAGCTTCGTCATCATGGATTGGACAGCTGCGGGGTTAGCCGCACCGATGGTATCCGCAACCACTAATCGCGCGGGCTGATGCTGCATGAGGCGTTCAACCTGTTCGAGCACCAGTGCTTCTGCCACCGCGCCCTCATAGGGGCACTCAAAGGCCGTAGCGAGATAAACATGGATCGCCACACCTTCGGCGGCCGCGCGATCGAGAATCTCCTCGCCCATCACAAAGGTGTCCTCGAGGCCTTTGCGGATATTGTTTTGATTCATTTGCTCGGTCGCGGCGAGCGCAATGGCATGGCTGGTGATACCCGCACGCACCGCGAGTTCATAGCCCTTCATATTGGGCACCAGCGCACTGTAGGCCAGAGAAGCGGGAGGTAAGTTAGCCGCAATTTCGTCGGTGCCTGCCATCTGGGGCACCGCCTTTGGCGAGACAAACGAACCAATCTCCAACTCCGGCACCCCGGTCTGCGCCAACGCCCCCAGCAAGGCGATGCGCTGCTCCACCGTTAAATGCTTTGGCTGTGCCTGAAGTCCGTCGCGGGCCGCGACTTCCTTGATGACCACTTTTTTGCTCATATTGCTCTCCTTGCGGGGCGCCAGTATGGGCCAGGCGCGCCCGCAAACCAATAGCGGGGGCCAGCCAGCCTTGCTGCTGACACGATTCTACTCCTGACCCCGCCAATCTGTACGAATTCGACAGGATCCCGCATGATGCGCTTGAATCAACGCATACATTGGGAGACGCCCCTCATGTCGGAACGAAAAGCGCTGCAACGAGTCGATGCCGGCATGGGCAACAAGCCCGCATTGGTTGTGGTCGATGTCGTTAAAGGATTTACCGACCCCGCCTGCCCCCTCGGTGCAGAGGCGGATGAGGTTGTCACCGCCAACGTTACATTGATGGATGCCTTTCACGCAGCAGGCTTGCCTGTGGTGCTGACGACTGTCATCTATCGAAGTGACGAAGAAGCGACGGTTTTTCGCGCGCGGGTGCCGGCATTGAACCTGCTCACGCCAGACTCCGAGTGGGTGCAATTTGATCCGAGGCTGCCAATTGCTGACTCCGACTTGCAGCTGGAGAAGCGGCACGCGAGCAGCTTTCACGGCACGAACCTCGACGAGTGGCTCAAGGCTCGGAGCGTAGATTCGGTAGTAGTGACAGGACTGACGACCAGCGGATGTGTGCGTGCGACCGCGGTAGATGGCCTACAGAACAACTACAAGGTGCTGGTGCCCCGGGAGGCTTGCGGCGACCGCGACCCGGAGGCCCATGACGCCAACCTCTATGACATGAACGCCAAATATGCCGATGTGGTATCGCTGGAGACGGTGCTCAA
>CAYQUE010000246.1:0-1660 GCA_964420615.1 uncultured Alteromonadaceae bacterium
AAGAGATGAAATCCACTGCGCAGCTCATTGCCAAGGAATACGAAGACCGCGAGGGGCGCATGGCACTGCTCAATGACCCCGAGTGGGTCGAGCTGTATCGCAAGGAGTGGATGCACGGGCGCACCGGCGGAGACTTTGCCAGTTGGAAGACCGCGAAGGGATTCCCCGACTCGCTGGTGATTCGCGACGGTAGCATGCTGATTTTTGATGGCGCCCCCGTGACTGACTGGGACGGGGAATCCATGGCTGACGTGATGGCCCGCCTGCAGCGCTACCAGGGTGGCGACAGCGCCGCCGCACGCTCTGATGCCGAGCGCGACGCCTTTGATTTATTCCCCAAGGCGCTGCGCGACGACGCCGACTTTATGCTTCACATGATGCGCACCTACGACAAGGGCTTTCGCTTTTACGCCGACATTGCCAACAAAGACAACAAGGCCACCTTGGGCTTTTTGCTCGATGAGCACGCCCTGCCCGGCTTTAACGACTCCGGCGCGCACATTACCAACATGGCGTTTTTTGACTCCAATTTAATGTCACTCAAGCTTGCCAAAGAGCAGGACGAGGCCACCGTGGCCCGCATGGTGCAGCGGCTGACCTCTGAGCCCGCCAAGATCTTTGGCCTCGACGTGGGTTCACTTGAGATCGGTGCCCAGGCCGACATGGTGCTCATTAACCCCGACGCACTTGATGGCTGGAACCCCGACCAGACCCGCAAGCTCGAGTACCGCGAGATCTTTGGCCACGAGCAAATGGTGAACCGACCCGAAGGCATTGTGGATTCAGTGTTCATCAACGGCGTGGTGGCATGGAAAGATGGCGCCGCGCAGGCAGCGCTTGGGCAGGAAACGTTGGGTCGCGCACTGCGGGCTGCCTAGGGCCGAATCCAGTGGCTTCAGGGCGCCCCGCCTCAGATTGTCGCGATCTGCTTTGACAAGACATTCCCGATGCGATCAGCTGTGACTCAGGACTCGACAGGCAAACCGATAGCGAAGATGGGTCACGCCGCGCTTTATCGCCAACGCTCTCTTGTCGCGCAAAGACGCGGCTTTTGGGCAGTTTGCCTGAGCCTATTGTTAACCGCCTGCGCCTCGGCGCCGCAGGTTGCGGAGAAATCCACCAGCCAGTTTAACGACCGCACACCAGCTGCCTCGCCGCTGGTCACGCTGGCCACCTCACAGGCTGACTCGGGCATCCGGCTATTGGCTGACCCCAGCGAGGCGCTGCAGAGCCGGTTGCACCTGGCCGCCCTCGCCACCGCCACCCTCGATATTCAGTACTACCTCTGGCAGGGGGACAACAGCGGCCTGGCACTGACCCATGAAGTATTGCAGGCGGCAGAGCGCGGCGTGCGCGTGCGGATCCTGCTCGACGACATTTATCACTCCGGCCGCGATACCGCTTACCAAACCCTTGATGCCCACCCCAATGTCGAGGTGCGGTTGTTCAACCCCATGGGTAACCGTGGTGCCGCCAAGCAAGTGAACTATGCGTTTAAAAAATCCACCTTTAATTACCGCATGCACAACAAGATTTTTTTGGTCGACGGCGTGGCGGCGGTGCTGGGTGGCCGCAACATTGGCGATGAGTACTTCGGGCAAGACTCCAGCTTTAACTTTCAGGATATGGATGCCATTGCCTTGGGTGACGTGGCCGCCGA
>CAYQUE010000247.1:0-1637 GCA_964420615.1 uncultured Alteromonadaceae bacterium
ACGATTGTGGCTGACGCAAAGCTCGCCGATGGCGATATTTCCATTGCTTATGATCAAGTAACGGTGGACCGTTTGCTGGAGCGGGAATTTGAACAGCTGCGCGAGCAGCTGATTGCACAATTCCCGGATCAGAACAGGCCTGTCTGATGGACGCCGCGTTGGATCAGGATCCGGCCGAAACCAGAAAGGGCTGGCCACAACTGTCGCCGCCTGAGGCTTGGACCTGGGCGAGAATCCGACAAGTATCTGGCCACGTGGTGGAATGCGATGGCTTGCAGGCTCCCCTCGGAGCCATGTGCGAAATTGAAACCGATGCGCCTGAGGCGCCCAATGTCGCCGCAGAGGTCGTTGCTTTCTCGGATGACACGTTGAAGCTCATTCCTTTTTCGGAGACCGTCGGTATCTCTCGTGACAGCCGGATCAGGCTCGTTAACCGGCGAATCGGCTTACCTGTAGGAGAGTATTTGCTGGGGCGCGTCATCGACCCCCTGGGTAACCCGCTCGATTCCAAACCCTTGGTGGCGCCCCGCTTTGCAGCGAACTTTTTTGGTCGTTCTGTTCCTGCCCTACTGAGAAAGCCCGTTTCGGAGCCTTTGGATGTGGGTGTGCGGGCGATCAACGGCGTATTGACGCTGGCCAAAGGACAGCGTGTTGGACTGATAGCAGGATCTGGGGTTGGCAAAAGCACCTTGCTGGGAATGATGACGCGTCATACTCAGGCCGACGTTGTCGTGCTCGCGCTGATTGGTGAGCGTGGCCGCGAGGCCGGGGAGTTTCTTGCAGAGAGCCTCGGCCCCGAGGGTATGAAGAAGGCGGTTGTGATTTTGGCAACCTCTGACTGTGCGTCTGTCATGCGACGTCAGGCGGCGGAGGTGGCCCACCTCGTCGCGGAATACTTTCGCGATCAGGGCAATGATGTGCTGCTGCTGTGTGACAGCTTGACGCGCATCGCCCATGCGCAGCGGGAAATTGGTCTGGCGACGGGAGAGCCGCCAACAAACAAGGGCTACCCACCATCGGTTTTCAGTGACCTCCCCAAAATGATCGAGCGCGGTGGCCCCGGTGATAACGGCGGCACCATTACCAGCGTCTATACGGTTTTATCCGAGCACGATGAGGGCATGGACCCCATTGTCGAGGTGGCCAGAGCGTCGCTTGACGGGCAAATCATGTTGTCGAGAGAGCTGGCCGATACCGGTATTTATCCGGCAATCAATCTGCGCGGGTCTATTTCACGCCTGGCTGCAAAGGTATTGGGCGCACCTGAGCTGAGTCGAGCGACCGATTTCCGCAGGCTGTGGTCGCTATATGAATCGAATCGCGATCTCATTATGGTCGGTGCCTATGAAAAGGGTACGGATCCCGAGCTTGATCGCGCCATCGCGATCAGACCATTGATGCTCGATTTCCTGCGTCAGGGCGCCAATGAAAGCTGTGATATCAATCAGGCGAATGCCGCCATGGCGCAAATTATCGCAAGGGGTCAGCATGGCCACTAAATGGGACCCACTGGTATTGAAATATCAGCGCCGCTCGCAGCAGGAGTTGGCTGCAGTGGCTAACTTGCGCCGCTTGCTGTCTGAGACCGAGCAGAACAGAGAGAAAGTCATGGAGCGCCAGCAACACTTACGCGCCCA
>CAYQUE010000248.1:0-1633 GCA_964420615.1 uncultured Alteromonadaceae bacterium
GTATTTCCCTGCACTGAAGCGACAACGCCAGGATAGGCTTTGCGAAAGAGGTCCAGCCGTTCTGCAAGCGATATATCTGCGGCAGCGGCGATGCCACAGCACGACATGAATAACGCTGCGCCCAGCGCCATGCGGACAAAACCGGTCCGGCCGGATTGCCCCGTAATGTCCGGCTGTATGCGAATGATCCGGTTTGGCATGCGCTCTCCTTTTTTCAAGCAATCTGGTAACCGGCCTGCCCGAAGTCCCGGCACTCTGTTAGGGAACCTCTGATCAATCGCCAATTATATTGATCCGGTCTGTGTTGTTATGATCGGAAGCGTGTTTTGCTATAGTTTCTTTGATTTTGGCGCCTGCTATCGGCCGATTGATGGTTGATTTCCGGATTGCAGACGTAATTCGGCTGTCAGGCCAGGCATCGTCTCAATAGAGTGCGGCGCTTGATGTAGAGATTGGCGAGAGCGCAGGCGACCTCGAAGCGGTTCCTGTTCTTGGCCAATCCGCGATAGCGGACATGAGTGAAGCCGAAAATCCGTTTGATGATCAGGAAGGGATGCTCGCCTTTCGCCCGGACTTTCGATTTGGTGGCGTTCTTTGAGCGTTCTGCGTCTGTCAGCGGGCGCCCGCGTGCGGCTCTCCGGTTGGTCATGTCCCTGGCGGCGGGAGCAGCAGCCCTGATCGCTTCTTTCTGGCCTTGATAGGCGCTATCGCCCCAAACCTTCGTCTCCTCGCCGTGTAGTAGTTCAGACACCATCTGGCTATCATGAACGTTGGCCGGGCTGACCTCGGTGGAATGGATAATCTTCTCTTTGCTGTCAACGCCGACATGGCCCTTCATGCCAAAATACCACTGATTGCCTTTTTTGGTCTGGCGCATCTCGGGATCGCGCTCGCCCTTCTTGTTCCTGGTCGAAGACGGCGCAGAGATCAGGGTGGCGTCCATAATCGTGCCTGTTCCGATCTTGATGCCCTTGCTCTTCAGATGATCATTGACGGCCGTCAGCATCGTCTTGCCAAGTCCCTTCTCCTCGATCAGGTGTCGGAACTTGCAAATCGTCGTTTCGTCTGGCGCCGCCTCGTGCCCAAGATCAATGTCAACAAAGTTACGCATTGCAGCGCTGTCGTAGAGGCTGTCCTCCGCCTGCGGGTCTGACATGTTGAACCATTGCTGCAGACAGTAGATCCTGAGCATCCGATCGATCCCAATTGGGGGCCGCCCACGCTCGCCGGACGGATAGTGCGGTTCGATCAAGGCACACAATGATGCCCAGGGAACGATCGCGTCCATCTCGGCCAGGAATTTCTCCCGCCGTGTCGTTTTATGATGGACTTCAAATCCGATGCTGGAAAAGATCTTCTGTCGCATGGAGATCGTCCGTCCCTGAATCAGCTCGATAAAGCAAGAGAATCAAAATCAGAATGATTTGCCAAGCCAATTAATCAGATGTTCCCTAATTCGGAATTTCTTCAACATCAATATCGGCAAAGTTTAAGCAGAAAAGAATAGTCAAGAGGTAGGGTTGTTTTTTGAATACAAGACACAACTGTGATGACATTAATGGCAATTAAGAAGCAATTTAGGCTCAGGACTCATTGATCACAACCAGAATATAACGATTGCAGCGATGTAGAT
>CAYQUE010000249.1:0-1624 GCA_964420615.1 uncultured Alteromonadaceae bacterium
TACATAATTTGAAATTCAGCTTGCCTGAACGGTGGTGACACCTTGTTCTTGACTACTTTTACGCGGGTTTCGTTGCCAACCACCTCGTCGCCTTCTTTGACGGCGCCGATACGTCGAATATCAAGACGAACCGAGGAATAAAACTTTAATGCGTTACCCCCAGTCGTCGTTTCGGGGCTGCCGAACATCACACCAATCTTCATGCGAATCTGGTTGATAAAGATGACCAAACAATTGGTTTGCTTGATGGCGCCCGTCAGCTTCCGCATGGCCTGACTTAAAAGGCGCGCCTGCAGGCCAACGTGGGAATCGCCCATCTCGCCCTCGATCTCGGCTTTCGGAACGAGCGCTGCTACCGAGTCCACTACCAGAACATCTACCGCGCCCGAGCGCACCAACATTTCAGCCACCTCCAGAGCCTGCTCGCCCGTGTCTGGCTGCGACACAATCAGGTCATCCACCTGGACACCCAGCTTATCGGCGTATTGCGGGTCCAATGCATGCTCGGCGTCGATAAATGCGGCGGTTCCGCCCGCTTTCTGAGCTTCTGCAATGACCTGTAGGGTCAAGGTGGTCTTGCCTGAAGATTCTGGCCCGTAGATCTCAACGATTCGGCCCTTTGGCAACCCGCCAATCCCCAGCGCAATATCAAGACCCAGTGACCCTGTCGATATAGACGGTATGGCGACCCGCTCCTGGTCCCCCATACGCATGACTGTCCCCTTACCAAATTGACGCTCAATCTGAGACAGCGCCGCATCCAGTGCTTTTTGCTTGTTCGGATCCATGTCTTGCTCCTTCATTGTTCAGTTTATGCCGGACAGTACCGGCTCCTGACAGGCCAGGGTGTGAAGGCCTAACGTTTTATCTGGAAAAACCGCCATCCATCAAAGTACTGTATATATATTCAGCTTTTTTGAATGGGATTGCAATGCAGTTTAGCGATCAATTTCTGCAAAAATAGTGTCGCAAACGGCCACATGTCGCGTAAGGCGACAGACCGCTCACGCGCTCAGAGGAAAGCATCGCCGCCATTGGGGCTGAGACATTGCCCCCTAAAATGGACCGCTGCATCGCTGGCGAGAAAGAGGTAGGCCCCTACGATGTCCTGCACCTCAGCGATACGGCCCGCAGGGATGTTCTGGCGAATACCCTCAAGGATATCCTCCGGCACATCGGCCAAAATGGGAGTCATCGTCGCCCCGGGCGCCACACAATTGGCGGTGATGGGCCGATCCCCGATCTCCAACGCGAGGCTTCGCGTGAAGGAGAGTATCGCTCCCTTGGCCGCGGTGTAATGAGCAAAACCCGGCGCACCGATATAGGCAAGTTGTGATGCCGTACTGATAATCCTGCCGCTGTTCTGAGCATACATTTTCCGCAGCGCAGAACGGGTACACAGGAAAGTGCCTCGCAAATGAACCCCGATCAATCGGTCGAAATCTGCGACGTCCAGCGCTTCTATCGGACTGGAATGGGCAATACCGGCGTTGTTCACCAAAATATCCAACCGCGCCGCATCCAGCGCCTCGAACATCTCCAGTACCTCGGCCTCGCAACTCACATCCGCCTGCACAGCCTCGGCCACGCCTCCGGCATCGCGAATCGTCTGCACCACAATCTG
>CAYQUE010000250.1:0-1619 GCA_964420615.1 uncultured Alteromonadaceae bacterium
ATCTACATCGCTGCAATCGTTATATTCTGGTTGTGATCAATGAGTCCTGAGCCTAGAGAATCCGCTGCAAAATTGTAAGGGTGCCGTCGCGAATGTGGTTGGAATTCAAGTTGGCGTAGTCTCCGGGTTGCTTAACCCACACGATTCCAGCGTGCTAGCGCTGAAACGGAGACCACGCCATGAGGAACGCTACCACATATCCTGCTGATTCTGCAGCGGACCCCCTGCTTTTCGACAACTGGTTTGATTGCATAGAAGACGGCGTCCGGGGTCGGGTGCGCGGCTTTATCGAAACCATCTTGGAAGAAGAACTGGCCAGCGCCCTGTCGCGCCAGCGCTACGAGCGGGCGTCTGCGGGTGACGAGGATGCCGTTGTTGGGCATCGGCACGGCCATCGTACACGGACGCTGACAGGCACATTCGGGCCGACCGATATTGCCGTTCCGCGCGCCCGGCTCCGCGACGGGTCGGGCAAGACGAAGGAATGGAAGAGTCAGGCCCTGCGCGCCTACCAGCGCCGCACATTTGCTGCGGATGCCCTGATCGCCGGCGCCTATTTGGCCGGGACCAACACCCGTCGGGTGCGCCGGGCGTTGCAGGCCGTTTTCGCCGGCAGCATCGGCAAGGATATTGTCAGCCGAACATGGCGCAAGGTGAAGACGGACTGGGAGGCCTGGAACGCCCGCTCGCTGGCAGACGAAGCCATCGTCCGCCTGATCCTCGATGGCACGGTGGTCCGCGTCCGGCTCGACCGGAAAGCGACCAGTATCTCGTTGTTGGTAGCGATTGGCGTTCGCCAGGACGGCCAGAAGGTTTTGCTGGGCGTCCGCAACATGGGCGGCGAAAGCGAAGCGGCCTGGCGGGCATTGCTCGACGGCCTTGTCAGTCGCGGATTGCAAAGGCCAGACCTGGTTATCGTGGATGGCGCCCCTGGCCTGGAGAAGGCGCTTGCGGCGCTGTGGTCCGACATCCTGGTGCAGCGCTGCACGGTTCACAAACATCGCAATCTGCTCGCCCATGCCCCGGAGCGGCTGCATGAGGAACTATCGGCCGATTACAAGGATATGATCTATGCGGACACGCCCCGGGAGATCGCAACCCGCCGCAAGGCGTTCATCCGCAAATGGCGGCTCAAATGCCGGTCGGTTGCCGATAGTCTGGAAGAAGCCGGCGACCGGCTCTTCACCTTTACCCGGTTCGATTCCAGCCAATGGCGATCCATCCGAACCACGAACGCCATTGAGCGTTTACACGAAGAGTTCAAACGCCGGATCAAGACGCAGACCGTGCTGCCGAGCGCGGAAACAGCCGCGATGCTGTTCTGGGCTCTGCTGGCTTCCGGCCAAATCACCATGCGCAAGGTCGACGGCTGGAAAACCCTCGCCGATAGGCCGTCAGATCACCCCATTGACCTGGCTGCATGAGCGAATACCATCAGCCTACTCGGAGGTTCGCTGGCCTTTTCCAACACCTTTCGAGACGGCACCTGTCGATCAGGCAAAAGCTCTAATTAGCAGACGCCTTCTTAGAAGCTTTCTTTGGCGCAGCCTTTTTAGCCGCAGACCTTTTCTTAGGCTGAGCCTTTTTGCTTATACTGACTTTCTTGGCTTTCGCTTTTT
>CAYQUE010000251.1:0-1598 GCA_964420615.1 uncultured Alteromonadaceae bacterium
GCATATCGAAGCGGTCAAGCAGCGCGCGGAGGACCGGTTTACCCGCGCTGATGTCAACGGTGATGGTTTTGTGACTCCCGAGGAGCGCAAGCAGGTGGCTTTTGAGTCGCTTGATGAGAACGGTGACGGTTATTTGTCCGCCGAAGAGCTGGCAGGAGCGCGTAAGCGCGATAGGCCGCCGCAGGGTTAAAGCGGCGCCGCGCCTCAGGTGGATGAAAGCGCTTTAATGCAACGGGTCTCGCGGGGTGACCGCGAGGCCTTTGCCACCGTCGTTGAGCTACACAGCCCGGCACTCGAGGGATTTGCGATCCGGCTCCTCGCCCAGCAGTCTCTGGCGCAGGAAGTGGTGCAGGAAACCTGGATACGGGCGTGGCAGAAAGCCTCGCACTACAACGCTGGGCGGTCTCGCCTCACGACGTGGTTGCATCAGATTACTCATAACTTATGTGTCGATCTACTCCGCCGTCAGCAGCACGAAAAGCGATACGCCACCGCGTCTGGCCCTTCAGAATCGTTGGTGCGGAGCGTCGAGCAAGACGTGGTTCATCAAGAGGCGCAAGCCGAGTTGACTCGAGCCATGGCGGCGCTGTCAGAGCGCCAGCGGACAGCGCTAATCCTGACCTATTACCAAGCTCTACCCAATCGCGATGTCGCAGAGATCATGGATTTATCGGTTCGAGCCGTGGAGTCATTGTTGGTGCGAGCGCGCCAGCAACTCAAAACCACATTAGAGGAGTCGTTATGAAACGATCCCATCACCCAATTTCCATAGCGCGAGCGCAAGAAATTTTTGATGCTTATGGTGCAAGCCCAGAAAGATGGCCGGAAGAAGAGCGTGAGGCCTTGGCGGAGCTGCTTGCGCACTCGCCAAACTTACAGCGCATCGCAGCCGAAGCAGCTCTTCTGGATGGGCTGCTAGACCAGTGGCAGCCCGCACCAGCGATCTCTACCCGAGCGGTGCTGGACGCGATAGCAATCGAGGATGCTGTTCGAACACCAGAATCCGGTGATTCGCCGTTGGAGCGCCTATGGCACTTTGTGTCGGGTTGGCGGCGTGCCGCGCTGGCGCTGGTGCCATTGGTTGCGGGCTTTGCCTGGGGGTTCTCCGGCGTTACGCCCGCTGACGATGTGGCGCTACAGGAGTTTTACTTGCTCAACTTCCCGCTGGAGGTGCTTTCTGATGATTAAAAACCGACTCGGTAATACAGCGTTAATGGCGTCGCTGGCGGTTAATCTGATGGTTATCGGCGCGCTGGCGGGCGATTGGGTTCGCCAGTCTTGGCGTCCACTCCCGCCTATGCATTGGGCCACAGACGGGATGGATGAAGGCGCGCGGGCGCGTGTGCGCGAGATCCTTGAGCAGTATCGGCCTATGGCCGAATCACTAAGGCATGACTTACGCGCAATTGATCAAGACATTAATGCAGTTATCCGCGTAGCCGATCTGAGCTCAGATGATCTGAACCGAGTGCTCACCCAACGCCGTCTTAAGCAGGAGGAGTACCAACGGTTATTGCAGAGCTCGCTGGAGTCGCTGTTGCCGACCCTTACGCCGCGGGAGCGTGAGGCGATCCTTCAGCGAATTCTCATCGGGAGCG
>CAYQUE010000252.1:0-1593 GCA_964420615.1 uncultured Alteromonadaceae bacterium
AATGCGCGCATGACAGCCTCCACGTCCCAATAGGCGCGCAAGGCGGCGATTTCGCCTGCCTCGTTGAGGTGGTAGGTCACCACCATTTCAATGTGAAGCGCGTGGGCGCCGATTTGGTTGGTGGCAGTCATATGGCAGGCGCAAGACGTTGGGCCGCTGGGTATGCGCAGTTGCGAGTGGAATGTGGTGTTTGCCGGCCCGATGACCTGATCCCAAAAGCCGGCGATAGCCGCTTTTCCCTGAAACCCGTGCCCGCCAGGGTCGTGCGGCGAGGGTCCTACCGGATCCTGTACTTCGGCGTCCTCTGCGAACAAGCTAAGCCACGCGCTCTTATCGCCGCGTTCCGCCGCCTCGATCGATAACAAGTGTGCGCGGATGGCGGGGTGATCGCTGCTATCGTTCATTGTGGGTATCCTCTGTTAGGTCGGCGCCAAGATTGACGTCGTTGTCGATGCTTCTGCAGGCGTGGTCGGCGTCGCCACGCTAACCGCCAAAGCGTCTTTGCGCACCCAGCATGCGCCCTCGTATTTGCTCGCGACGCGCGTCGGGCGTAATCCGTGGTGCTTCGTCATCGCTGTACTGACTCAGATCGCTCAGGGTGATTTTCTTTGCGCGTGGCCAGTTATATTCCTCGGGCATGCCCCGAAGCCCCTGCCAGCGCATAAACAGTAATCCCTGATTAAAGCCCGCTGTGTCGAGCCAGTTGGCGACGCCGGGGTCCTGCCCGGCGATCACTATCGTGCAGACGGTTGTCGCCGAGCAGGCCATTTGCGACTGGTTGAGGCTAGTAATACGGGTCTCGTAGTCGAGACTCGTAAACCACAGCGACCCTAATTGCAGTGACACGTAGGGGGCGTTATCCGGACTGAAAGCGATCACTAATGCCTCGTCGGCGGCTAAATCCCAACTGCCGTAGGCGGAGTATTGTCCGACCAGTCCCCCCGGGGTGGGGCGCGGCGCAGACAGCTGGTTGCGCACCCCGCGCTGCCACATGTTCTCCGCAATCGTGAGCCAGCTGCGCGTTCTGTCCACGAGGGACTGACTGGTCCGATCCAGTGCGGCGGCCATCGCTTCCGAGGAATTCACGGCAGCTGAAGCGAGGGGCTGATCAATGCGTTCTATGACGAGCTTGGGTGGCTCCTCGTTGAGCCAGTCATTGAAGGTCGCTCGGACAATCAGGGTTTCAGCGCCCGCCGCGTTTTGTATCCAGTTTGGGGCTGAATCCGGCCGTTCACGGCTCACAATAATCTCAAAATTGCCTTCGTCGTCAGCGATTAGCGCCTCGTTGTCGAGCACCGCAACGTTGGTGCTACTGCCGGCGCTACCGACGCCAGGCTGGCCGATGACCAGCTGAAAAATGAGTTGCGCGTGGCTGCCTCTGTTACCCGTAATTCGATAGACGCCGTCATCCGCCAGCAGCGCTTGGTAGTAATTGTTGTCGGGATTTTCCAGGCCGGCCTTACTGGTCCAGTCAACATAGCGCGCAAACCGCGGGTGGTCATGCGATAAGAGTGCGCCCGCCTTGATGGAGCCAATGGTGAATTGCAGAACGCCCCGGTAGGCATCTGCTATGGCGCGATCGTTGTTAAAGAA
>CAYQUE010000253.1:0-1593 GCA_964420615.1 uncultured Alteromonadaceae bacterium
TACCTGCCGTCAGCATATCTGTATCCAGGTGGAGTGCCGGCACCTGGGCCTGCGGAACCGACACCGACACCACCCTCACCAGTGCCGAGGTCCAGGCCATGGTCGAGGCCGTCTCGGGCCTCGCCCTCGCGGCGGGGGCGACCGTCGACGGCGGCGCCATCCTCACCGACGCCGACCACGGCGCCGACCCCGACGCCCACCACTCGTCGACGAGCGACGGCATCGACATCACCCCGGCGAGCGTGACCATCCAGGGCACGAGCACCAGCCTCACGGACGGCAGCATCGATCTGGGCAGCAGCGCGGACGATGCGCTCAGTGCCTCGATGGTGCAGACGCTGACCGGGGGCGGCAGTGCGGATGCGCTGCACTCGCATGCGGCGACTGGGGGCGGTGGGGGGAGCTGCTATGTCGTCTACGGGACGACCTCATGCGGCACCGGTCACACTAGAATCTACGATGGCAATGTATTTTCCGCTGTCCGTCTCACTACCAGTACTTCTGGCTCTGGGTCGTATGGATACGCCGACCATGCCGAATCTCGCTGCGTTTCTTCGTCAGTCACGCTGTACGGCAGTGGTACCCCTGTATATGGATCGACCCGTTCAGGACGCCCTGGCCCCGCCTGGGTAGCTGGGGCAGATGCAAACTACGGGTGGGTACGCACCCTGACCTGCGCGCTATGCTGTATGTAGCACTCCATATTGGACAAGTTTACGCCGCGACAGGGCATTGTGTCGCTATTACCGCTGCCCCACTTGCCGCGATGCAGCCCACCGGCCCCCGCTGCCTCACCGCCGCCACCGCCATCGCCCTGTCTGCACATCCTGACGCCCCCACCGAGTCCGCCCTCGCCCGCAGCGTCCGCATCACCCCGGACGGCATCGACCCCTTCGACCTGCAGCAGGCGCTCACGCCGCTCGGCTGGGACAGCCTCGTCTTCACGGGTCCGCCCGAGGCCGCGGCCCGGCTCGTCGAGGCCGGCTTCGCCCCCGTGGCCATGGTCGACCTCGGCCGGGGCCGCAAGCACGCAGTGACCATCACCGGCGCCGAGCGGGTCCCCGCCGCCGACGGCTCCTGCACCACCGCCCTGGCCCGCCTGCAGACCATAGACCCCCGCGACGGCACCCCGCGCTGGGAGACCGCGCAGGACTTCTCCGCGCGCCAGTGGGCCCAGCAGCTGGTGGTGGCCTACCGCCCGGACGACGCCGAGCGCCTCGACGACAGAGGCTTTCCCACCGACGCCGCGAGGGCCGTCAACGCCCGCTTCCGGGCCGAGGGCTACCTGCGCCGCGCCCAGGCCCACCCGTCACCCAATGCCCAGTCCGTCCGCCTGCTGGAGCAGGCCGTGGCGGCCGACCCCGCCTGGGCGCCCGCACAGCAGGCGCTGGAGCGGCACCAGGCCGCCGTGTCTGCATCTTCTCTGGAGTCGCCATGAGCCGCACCCTCCCCTGCCTCGCCCTCCTCCTCGCCGCCGCCCCGTCCGTGGCCCTCGCGGTCCCGGCCCAGCTGACCACCCAGGGACGCGTGCTCGACGCCGACGGCCAGCCCCTCGCCGACACGGCGGAGGTCACCTTCCGCCTGATGGACGGC
>CAYQUE010000254.1:0-1583 GCA_964420615.1 uncultured Alteromonadaceae bacterium
TTGCCGATGTATTGCCTTGGGTGTGGGTGTTCTGGATCACTGCTGCGTTTATGGGCGTGGGCGTGCTCCTGTCCCTGAGTGTCTCGGAGCCATCCAATGAAGTACCGCCGCCACGGACGCTACGTGACACGCTAATCACACCTTTTAGCGAGTATTTTCATCGCGTCGGATGGCGGCCCGCCGTTCTAGCGATGGCTTTTATGGTGCTCTACAAGCTCGGCGACAATATGGCGACCGCACTGGCGACGCCTTTTTATCTTGACCTCGGATTTTCGATGACTGAAATCGGCTTGGTCGCCAAGCACGCCGCACTCTGGCCGGCGATTGTCGGTGGGCTACTGGGTGGTCTACTCATGCTGCGCCTGGGTATCAACCGCGCGCTATGGGTATTCGGTGTGGTGCAGATGATCAGTATTCTCGGGTTCGCCTGGCTGGCGAGTGTCGGCCACGACGTTGTTGTACTTGCAGTGGTCATCGCGTTTGAGTACCTCGGTGTGGGACTCGGGACTGCGGCCTTCACGGCTTTTATTGCGCGGGAATCGAGTCGCGCCTTTGCGGCGACACAATTTGCCTTGTTCACGGCGTTGGCGGCGCTGCCCAGGTCACTAGCCAATGCAATTACTGGCTTTGTCGTTGAGGAAACCGGCTGGATACAGTTCTACTTGATTTGCACCGCACTGGCGCTGCCCGGTTTGATGATCTTGCTGTGGGTCGCCCCTTGGCGATTGCCTATGGCGGAGCGCAGTCCCGCGTGATAGCAGCCACTTTTTCGGGCGCAGTCGGCCTTGCGCTGGCGGAGAAGGCTAATTGCACGCCAGCGATGCCCCCGTGGTGTCTGATGACTGATTCGGGGTTGATCATGCCGTGGGCAAGGTCGATATGAGAGTCCTATTATTTTTATATCCGTGGCTCGAGCTCTGGAGCCTGATCGAACTGGGCGCGCAAACGAGCGCATCACTGGCGCTGCTCTGGGTGCTGCTTGCGGGCGTGCTGGGGGTGTCACTGATCCGCTTTGCCGGTCACCACGCAGTCGCTCACCTGCAAGTCGCTCAGCGAGAGGGGAGACTGCGTCAGCAGCTGCTACTGGACGATATGTCCCTCGTGGTCACAGGAGCGCTATTGATTATTCCCGGCCTGCTATCCGATGTGGTCGCGCTCCTCGTCCTGTTCCGGCCCCTGCGCGGGCTGCTCGCGCGCGCCTTGGTGGGCGCCGGTACCGTGCACATGAGCCGCACCCGTGCAGATTCGGCGGCTTTTCGTTCGGCGGAGGACTCTGGAAATCCCGCGGAGAACCCTTCGGGTCCGATTTTCAGAAACCATCGCGATCCCTCCAGGGGCGTCACTGTCGAGGGCGAGTACGAGGAAGTCAGTCGGGCGCCCCGCCCGTCCGAATCCCAACTCAGGCCACCACCGGACCCGCAGTAGGCCTTTCCAATCGGTATTGGCGGTAGCTGCTGGCCCAAACGGCGTTTATTTCGGCAGAAAAACGCTGATTTACCCCTTTTTAACGCCGTTTTTAGCACTCTCGCTTGCAGAGTGCTAAAAAATCCCTTGAAATGCGCATCCGCGCCCCCATACAGGGG
>CAYQUE010000255.1:0-1576 GCA_964420615.1 uncultured Alteromonadaceae bacterium
AGCGCGGCTCGTATGACGCCGCGGCTGCCGCATTGGCAAAGGACCGCACGCTGGCATTGTTTAACGCGGAGCTGGCTGGCTGAGCACCATTAAATGCAAATCGCCATTATCGTTGGCAGTCATCGCAAGGACTCTCAGAGCGCAAAGGTAGGGAGATTCTTGGCATCTGCGCTTGAGCGACGCAGCGGCGTCGGTCACTGGACGCTGGATTTAGGCAAAACCCCCCTCCCGCTGTGGGACGAAGGGCTCTTCAGTCAGGAAGAGCACTGGTCTGAGCTTCCAGCGCTCAAGGCAAAGCTTGATGCGAGCGATGCATTTGTCATGATCGCGCCAGAGTGGCATGGGATGGTACCTGCCGCGCTGAAGAACTTCCTGCTGTTGTGGGGTGCCGGGAGTGAGCTGTCTCACAAACCCGCACTTCCCTGCGCTGTCTCAGCAGTCGATGGGGGCGCCTATGTCATCACCGAGTTACGCATGAGCAGCTACAAAAACAACCGCTTGTGCTGGCTCCCTGAAAACCTCATTGCCCGGCAAGTCAAAACTATTTGCAATGAGGACGAGACACTTAACGAGGCAACTCACCAAACGGATTTCTCTGCGCGCTGCGAGTACACGATCGATTTGTTGATTGCCTATGCGAATGCTTTGCGAGACGTCAGGGGGCTCGGCATAGTCGACCACGCAACCTTCATGAATGGCGCGTAGTGCCCATCCCTACTGATCACTCAGCGATCGGTATCCGCCGCCGAAAAATATCAGTGGTGGCGCTTCCATGGATTCAAAGGCAACAACTTCGCCGACAATAATTTGGTGGTCCCCGCCGGGATATACCGCGAAGGTGCTGCAGCTGAAATGAGCGAGGGCGTCAATCAGCTGGGGCTCGCCCTGCGCGCCCGTCGCGAAATGCTCCGGCAACGCCTCGTGTCCACCCCGCTTGGCATAATGTCCCGATAACCCAGCCTGTTCTTCGCGCAGCACGCTGATTCCAAAGTGCTGGCACTCGGTGTACGTTTGCAGATGGTCCGAGCTATTTTGAATACTCCACAGCACGAGTGGCGGGTCAAGCGAGACCGAAGAAAATGAATTTACCGTCGTCGCCAACGGACCGCGCTCAGGGTCACTGACCGTCACCAGACAGACACCCGTGGCAAACTGACCCAATGTCTGTCGGAACGCATTTACATCCATCGTTGTTACCTTTTTTACCGCGCCTTTTTACAGCGCATGGTTTTAGTCCGCCGCCTGTGACAGCCCTTCCTATATCTTCACTGCCTTTGCGGTCGGCACTCCGGCGACTGCAAACCACTCATCGCGGCACACGCTACCGATCAAGCCCACCCATCAAGATGTATTTGATCTCAAGGTAGTCATCGATACCGTACTTCGAGCCCTCGCGCCCCGAGCCGGAGGCCTTCACTCCGCCAAAAGGCGCCATTTCATTAGAAATAATGCCCTCATTGATTCCAACCATGCCGTAATCCAAGGCCTCAGAAACGCGCCACACCCTGCCGATATCACGTGTGTAGAAATACGCAGCTAACCCAAACTCGGTGTCATTCGCCAAAGCGATCGCCTC
>CAYQUE010000256.1:0-1574 GCA_964420615.1 uncultured Alteromonadaceae bacterium
CAGAACATGCAGGACTTTGACGGCTCACCTGCACCGATGTTGCGCATGAACTTCTATAATGATTGGGAGCAAACCAGCCACGAACTTCGGATCATGAGCACCACCGACAGTCCGTTACAGTTCCAGGCCGGCATCTACTCATTTGATGTCGACTATGTGCAGCGTTGGGACGTCTTTGATCTGCATGCTTCCCTGGGTATTGTCCCCTCCTACGATTACTCAAGTAGCAATGGCCAGGAACAGGAAACCTCCTCGATCGCAGGCTTCGTTTCGATGGACTACGCGTTCAATGAGCGATGGACGCTGACCGTCGGTGGTCGCTACACCCGAGAAGAGAAGGACTTTATCGGCGGCAATGGTGGCGTCTTTTATATTCCGGGACAGCAACCAATCCCGGATCTGTTAGACCCTAAAGCTTATAGTGACGAGTGGAAGGAATTTACACCCAGTGCCTCACTTCGCTGGCAGATCAATGACGACATGATGGCCTGGGCGTCTTATGCTGAGGGCTTTAAGAGTGGCGGATTCTTCGGCCGCCAAGCAAACTTTGACTGCTGCGACCCTACCTTTGACCCTGAATTTGTGAAGAACTATGAAGTGGGTATGAAGACAACACTGCTGGATGGGAGACTAACCTTCAATCCGACTGTGTTCTTCAGTGATTATGAAGACAAGCAAGAGTCAATATTGATACCCATCAATCTCACCAATGTCGCTACCGTAGTTCGGAATGCTTCTACCCAGAAGATCTTCGGCGTCGAATTAGAGATGAACTTTCAGATCAACGAGAATTGGTATGTGCGCGCTAATTATGGGTACATTGACGCAGAGTATGACAAATACCTTGCAGATATAACGGGCGATCAAATCGTCACCGATAACTCGGATTTGATTCCGCGTAATGTTCCAGAAAATACCTTTGGTGTCAGCACTACCTATACCGCTGATATCGGGCCAGGGTCTTTACAGAGCTCACTCTCATTCCGATACCGTGATGAGGTAGAGCTTGAGCCCAGTAATGATCCGATTGGCCACATGGACAGTATCGAGTCTCTAGATGGCCAGATCAGCTACCTATGGGGTGACAACCGTTACCGTTTAACGGTTTACGGGAAGAATCTGACTGACGAGCAGGAACTCGCTCAAGGAACCATTCACCCGCTCATCACCCGCGGCTGGTGGACACCGCCTCGCACCATCGGTGCTGAGTTTGCGATCTCCTTCTAAGCGACTCAAAAAAAGATCAGGGGGCCTAGGCCCCCTTTTTTTGTCATGGTCTTACCCACTTCGCCAGTTGCCTTGCCCTTCACCCCGCTGAATTTCCTGAAACCTTGGGGTCACAATGCAATGAGGTCACCAAAATTCTGGCTCAGCTACTGCTAAGATTCCTGGTGGAAGCGGCCACAGTCGGAGCGTCACGCTATGAGTAAGATTTCACGGCGAGATTTTATCAACGGCACTTCGGTGGGCATCGGCGTGGCCGCGGCGATGCCGCTCCTTGATGCCAAAGCCAACACAACTGAGTATTACCCCCCCGCCCTAACAGGGTTACGTGGCAGCCATCCCGGCGCCAA
>CAYQUE010000257.1:0-1568 GCA_964420615.1 uncultured Alteromonadaceae bacterium
CCCGCAGCAGCCCCATATCATTGAGCTTCATTCTTATAACGCCTCCATTCGGAATATGCTTGCCGGGATGACACCCCGGCAGATCGGCAGGCGCCCGCTTTCGCGCCATACCGATGCACCGCAGAGCCTCGCAAGTCTGCAGTTAAAGTCGAGTGAGTGCTACGTCTTTTTGAGGGATTAGCCACTCAGGCGTAGCGCAAAAATCCGATGATCAACACGGCCAGCGTCAAAGTCTCCGCCGCCAATAGCATCGCGGGTTTCGGACCTATCTCCAACAGCTCTTTGAGCGACGTCCGCACTCCCAGCGCGGAAATCGCCATCAACAACAAAATCGAAGCACTCGCTGAGATGCCATTCACAAAAACCGGGGGCAGTCGCACCAACGAGTTCAAACAGAAAAGTGCCACAAACCCAAGCAGGAACACGGGAATCCTGGGCAGCTGATGCCCGCGTGAGGGCGACGTCCGGCCAGAAAACCACCAGGCGATCATGATAACGACAGGGACCAGCATAGCGACCCGGAACAGCTTGATCAGCACGGCCGCATTGCCCGCCTCGTGGGAAACGCTGAAACCCGCCCCGACGACCTGAGCGACATCGTGGATGGTCGCACCAATGAAAAAACCCATGTCTTTGTCATCAAACCCCAACAACTCTCCCACCACCGGGTAAAAAATCATTGCGACCGTACTTAGCCCCGCGACGCCAATGACCGTGAACAGAGTCATCTTTTGGCGCGCCTCGGTGGCGGGCAAGACACTGGCAATCGCCATCGCCGCAGACGCCCCACAGATCGCCACGGAGCCGCCGGTTAGAAGGCCAAAACTGGAATCGATTCGCAGCATACGCGCGCCGATGATCCCCACCCCAAGAACCGCAAAAATCGCCCCCACTAAAAACATCAGTGGCTGCCACCCCACTTGAGCGAGATCGGTGAATGCAACGCGCACGCCGAGCAGTGCCACGCCAAATCGCAACGCTGGGCCCGACACCCACTCGAGCCCGGCCGCAAACCGTGGCAATTCGCTTAAAAAATGACACGCCATGCCCAGCAATAACCCCATTAGCATGGCTGGCGCTCCGTAACGCGCCGATATCGCGGTAGCGGCCGCCGCAAGGCACCCCGACAGGAGGACGCCGGGCAACCATTGCCGAACAACTCGAGTCTCTAGCATTCGTTTACCTTGATTTACTCACCTCACTGGGAAGCTCTCACGTATCCCGCCATGACCTAGCCGTGAAGAGGCCTACGCATCAATCAGAAAACCAACAAATCCCGGGGCATCCTCACCACTTGCGGCGGTGACAGCTTTCGCGAAGCGTCTCGATATTCTAACATTCGAGCGTCATTTTTAACGCAGTGGACAGTTGCGCATGACCAACAAAACGCGATGGACAGCTCTCAACTGGCAGGACCCCTTCGAACTCGATTCACAACTCAGCGAAGAACAGCGTATGGTCCAAGCAAGCGCCCAGCAGTATGCGCAAGCCAGTCTCGCTCCTCGAGTAAAAAAGGCCTTCCGCGAGGAAAGCACCGATCCGAATATTTTTCGCGAAATGGGTGAGAT
>CAYQUE010000258.1:0-1567 GCA_964420615.1 uncultured Alteromonadaceae bacterium
GTGGAGCGCAGTTGTTATGAGGATGCGGTAGAAATCGCGCGACGCGCGGCGGAAGCCACTGTGGTTGGTGATCCAGAGCAGGAGGGGGATCACATTGGCCCGCTCTTTGACCAAATTCAGTTCGATCGCGTGCAGGCCATGATTCAGGTCGGGATTGATGAGGGCGCGAGGCTGGTGACGGGTGGTCTTGGAAGGCCCGAGGGCATCGATGCGGGATGGTATGTCAGGCCGACCATTTTTGCGGACGCAAACAACGCGATGCGCGTCGCGCGCGAGGAGATCTTTGGTCCGGTGTTGGTGATTATTCCGTTTGATAACGAAGAGGAAGCGATCGAGATCGCGAACGACACGCCCTATGGCTTGGCGGCTTATGTGCAGACAGGAGACCGTGATCGGGCCACTCGGCTCTCCCGCAGGCTTCGTGCAGGCGCAGTGCATATCAATGGAGGCGCCTACGAATATGGGTCGCCGTTTGGTGGATACAAAGCCTCTGGGAATGGTCGCGAAGGCGGCGAAATGGGTCTAGAGGATTTTCTCGAGACCAAGATGGTTCACGGCATGTAAAGGGGTCTCGATGAGTGGGCTAGGCGCTCCATTGGTCGTCAACAATCTGCCCCTCAGCCTCCCCGGCGTTGGAGGATATCGAAATCCGGGTTCCCGGAGCGCA
The DNA here is from genome assembly GCA_964420615.1 of uncultured Alteromonadaceae bacterium. Taxonomy (GTDB): domain Bacteria; phylum Pseudomonadota; class Gammaproteobacteria; order Pseudomonadales; family Halieaceae; genus Luminiphilus. Next base: position 668 of record CAYQUE010000258.1, read on the forward strand.
GGCGTTCGCCGGGGCGTAGCCTAAGCCCACGTGACAGTTCATCCGGGGCGAATAGCAGATGCTGGTGACACACCCGCTGCGCTCACTGCCGGGAATCGCCATTGGGTAGGTGTCGCGGGGATTGGTTATGCCGGACCCCGGCACCGTGAGCTTCACCAGACGCTGGGAGGGCCCGGTGCGCGCGATCGTCTCGAGTGCTTCGCGCCCGAGGTAGGGGCTATTTTTGCCGAGCGTAAAGAAGCGATCGAGGCCAGCTTCAATAGGGTTATTTTGCAACGTCATGTCGTTGCCGTGGGAGAGCAGGCCGGTCTCGATGCGATCAATTAAATTGGGGCACCCGGGCCTCAGATTCAGGCCATCCGCCGCCGCCACAATCGTGTCCCATAGTTCTAAGCCTCTTGCCGGGTCGCTCAAATAAAATTCGAAGCCACCCTGGCCGCTCCACCCGGTGCGCGCGATGACCAAATCGATGCCGCCGATTTGCGCCTCTATGAAACGGAAAAAGCGAATATCCTCGCTGGGGCTGTCAATGAGTCGGCTGAGCAGGGCATCTGACTTGGGACCCTGAATGGATACGGGGAACACATTGGGATCGCGGACAGCAACGTTGAAGCCTTTGCCACTGGCCAACCCCTTGACCCACAGTAAGACGTCTGAGTCAGAAATAGATAGCCAGAAATGATCTGGCGCCAGACACAGAATAATGGGGTCGTTGACGATGCCCGCGTTTTCGTCAATCAACGGTGCATAAAGGCATTGGCCGGGTATGATCTTGGACAGATCGCGTGGCGTCAGGTACTCCACCAGGGCGAGCGCGTCGGGTCCGCGGATTTCAACTTGCACCTGACACGCCACGTCCCAGATCTGCACGTGTTCGCGCAGGTGCCAGTAGTCCTCCTC
>CAYQUE010000259.1:0-1536 GCA_964420615.1 uncultured Alteromonadaceae bacterium
AACGCCCCCGTAGGAACCGCAAATTGTAGCGCAGTAGTCAGCGATAGCGGGCGCTGGTTTTGGCACTTGTGCAGGGCTTGTAGCGCTGGGGAGGTGTCATAAAGCTCCATCGCACATGAAAACGGGCTTTCGCGGCCAGCGCGGTACTGGTAAAACGATGTGCCCACGGTGCCAAAGGATAAAGCCATGACTGTTCGCCCCCTCGCGTTGATTGCCCTCCTTGCTATTTCTCTCCACGGCGCCTGCGCCCAGGAGGTAGGCGCCGATGAGGCACGCACTTTGGAAGCGGTGATCGACAAGTACCGCGCTGAGCGCATGATGGACGCAGATGGCGAGATGGAGACCAGCCCGCTGTTTATGACATCGGCGGAGCGTCGCATTGCCTTTGCTCATTTTGATGCGCTGTTTCCCACTGCACCGCTACCTGCCAGCAAAGAGCCGTCGGCATTGCCAGCGGAGTTGATGGACTTAGGCGAAATCCCTTTCACGGCGAATGAGACACCGCACAGCGTTGCGAGTTTTCTTAACAGTGAACATCTGATGGGCTTCGTTGTGATTCAGGATGGCAAGGTCCGGCTTGAGCACTATGCCCCCGATCACGCCAGAGACAGCCGTTGGGTTTCTTTTTCGGTGACAAAGTCCGTGACCTCGATGCTGATCGGTGCGGCCATTCACGATGGCTACATTGGTAGCGCGGATGATCCTATCGTGAAGTACCTGCCGCGCCTCGAAGGCTCGGAGTATGCCCAGTCGCGTATTCGCGATATTTTGCAAATGGCTTCAGGCATGGAGTGGAATGAGGACTATGAGGATCCCGCGTCTGATGTCGCTATTGCAGGCGCCTATAACGGCGTCGCGCTAACGGATTATCTCTATGGCAAACCCCGCGTTGCGGAGCCGGGAACCCGCTTTAACTACAATACGGCAGAGAGCAATCTCGCCGGGGAAATTCTCCGCGCCGCGATCGGCACTAACGCCGCACCCTATCTAAACCAGAAGATTTGGCAGCCCATGGGCATGGAGTTTGATGCCAACTGGCTGCTGTCGGCGCCCTATGGTCGCGAGACGGGTGGCTGTTGTATCAGCGCATCGGTGCGTGATTACGCGCGGCTCGGGTTATTTGCGCTGGCCGACGGCGTATTGCCTGACGGCACCCGGGTATTGCCTGAGGGGTGGATGGCGGCGAGTACCTCGCCGTCACAAGGCTACGACGGTTACGGTTACAAGTGGTGGCTGTACTACGGTGAGGGTCGGTTTGGTGCACGCGGCATTTTTGGGCAGGCGATTTTTGTCGACCCCCAGGCGAATTTGGTAATCGCAGCGCACAGTAACGGTCAAACTGCCGCTAACAGCGACCACAACCGGGAGCTGGACGCTGCCTTGCTGGCGCTAAGCGCATTTTTTTCGCGAGAGTCAGTGACCGCGCAGCGGCAGGGAAGAAACCAGCGACCGGGGGGATGAATCCGGCCGCTGGCAAAAGACGGGGGAGCCCCGCCTAGGAGTGATACAAGGTCAGACCGTGACCGCGTTGCCGCG
>CAYQUE010000260.1:0-1531 GCA_964420615.1 uncultured Alteromonadaceae bacterium
CAATCAATTTTTCGATCGCAACCGGTTGGTCCCCGGCAGGCGCGTAGGCAGATTGGAGTTCGAAGGGTCGGGTCACGGTCAGCGCGTCAGATCTAAAAGCGCTAGGATACCGGATCTGGAGGACCGCGCAGATTTACTGGATCCGCGGTTGACTGTCCGAAAACCGGCTGTGTACACTTCGCACCCTCTTTGAGAGACCCTTCCGCCTTAGCTCAGTTGGTAGAGCAACTGACTGTTAATCAGTGGGTCGCTGGTTCGAGCCCAGCAGGCGGAGCCAAATTCCTGAGTGCACACCCATACATATCAGTAGCCAGCGGCGCTGTTATGTATGGCACTCTTACGTAGGACACTCCCCCTGAGTGTCCGGCGCACTCTGTATTCCACGCGCCTTCCCATTTTCTACGTCAACCGCCGCCTGGAGCGCTTGTCGCTGGAGTCCCTGCTTTCCTGTTCAATATCACGCTTTGCGATTCAATGTACCGGAGCTTTGTTCTAAGCTCGTAGTTATTACGCCGTATAAGATGACGATAAAGCGAGGAGAGAAAACACGATGCGTTTCAGTACAGTGGCGGCATTAGCCGCGTTGTTAATGAGCTGCCAACCGCAAACACCGCCCCTCGATATTCTTGGTCCCGTGCCTGAGCTGCGGCACGGCTTTTTAGAGGGCTATCTGCATGGCGAACCCCTCCTCAATGGCCATCAGTTCCTACCCGCACCACCCGAACCCGGCTCCGCTAAACAGCTGGCCGATGATGCGGCAAGTGAGGCATTGCGACCACTGGAGGGCTCGGCGCGCTGGGACATGGCCGCGCGGGACGCGAACCTGCAGTTCCCCGACGCTGCCTCGATTTTCAACTGCGCTCTCGGGATTGAGGTCAGTGAAAGCGACACGCCGGCAACGTACCGGTTACTCCAACGCTCGCTGACCGATCTGGGGCTACCCACCTACCCCGCCAAAAACGCCTATCAGCGCCTCAGACCCTTTGTGGTGAACGGCGAGGCTCTGTGCTCGCCCCAGGAACGCGCCCTCCTGGAGAACGACGGCTCCTACCCCAGTGGGCACAGCGCGATAGGCTGGGGGTGGGCTCTGATGCTCTCGCAAATCGCGCCGGAGCGCGCAGAAGGGATCCTCAACCGAGGCCGGCAATACGCTCAAAGTCGCATGGTCTGTAACGTGCATTGGCTCAGCGATATCGAAGCGGGGATGGCTGTCGGAGCAGGCGCGTTTGCGCGGCTGCAAAACAGTGCGCTTTTCACGGCCACGCTGACTGCGGCCAAGGCAGAGTTGGCGGCGGGTCGCGCGCCAACTCCCGATTCCGAAGCCTGCGCTGCAGAGACCACTGCGTTACTGCTTGCCGATTAACCGACTCACCTCACTGCCCACTAAAAACCCTCCGCCGGGCGCCCGGCGGACTCTTTGAAGGAATCACCATGGAAGCGGATGCCATCCTTTACGACAAACGCGACGGCGTCGCGACCCTCACCAAAAATAATGCGCCGCAATATGGCATGACGCTGGATGTGCTCACCG
>CAYQUE010000261.1:0-1512 GCA_964420615.1 uncultured Alteromonadaceae bacterium
CCTGAGGTATTCCACCCCATGGCCGCGGCAGAACCCGGCACGTTTTACCTCACCGACTTTCTGGTCCGCCATTTCGATCGACTGGTGGTGGAGGCCTTCAAGCTCAGTAGCCATCCCGAACTGAGAGACATGCTATTTGGGAATTACACCCGCGTGCTTTATCTGGCACAGACCGACGACACTGAACTGCGTGAGCGGGCCGCCACCGCTGCGACACAACTCAAGTTACCCTTGGAGATCCTACAGTCTGGAATGGGCTTGCTAGAAACCTCACTGGCCGAACAAGTTCTACATTGGACTGACACTCCGGAGGTCCGTCATGCAACGTATTGATGTCTTGTGGCGTGACATCCCGTCACAGGTGCTGATCAAGCGCGGACGGGACCGGGGTAAGTACATGCTGAGCGCGCGCTTTCAGGAGGCGATTGACCGCGCGGCCATGCGCGCCGGCAAAGGCGGCAGCGACGCTTACCTTGAGGAATGGCGTAGGGTGACCACGTCAATTGAGGCCGAGGGTGCGCTCGAGGACATCGCCGAGCAGCTGGGCCGCGAGATCGAAGCACGCGTATCCGATGAACAACTGGCTATCATGGTCAAACAAAAAGGCTTTGCCGAGGCTGCGTCATGAAATCTGTGCGCTTATGGTCCGTGCGCAATGCCCGTTGGCTTAAAAAAGTCTACGGGGGCCTCGAGTGGATTCTGGCTTCAATGGATCCAATCCTCCGGCGCATTGGCCATGACCGTCTCGACAAGCCCTTTGCCGCCGTAGAGGGTGTCGTCAAAGGTTTTCTATTCGACTCCCAATCCTGTGGTCAATGCACGCTGGGCGAGACCGGCATGGCCTGCCCCATGAACTGCCCTAAAACCCTGCGCAATGGCCCCTGCGGTGGCGTCAGACAAAACGGTGGCTGTGAGATCAAGCCCGAGATGACCTGCGTGTGGGTGAATGCCTGGGAGGGTAGCCAGCAGATTGGCGCTCCCGAGCAAACCATCAAGATTATCCAAGCACCAGTCGATAACCGCCTCAAAGGCCACAGCGCGTGGTTGCGCGCGATACGAATCAGAGCCGGGGGCGAATCATGAAGTTCGACGACGAGCCCACCCCCGGGGAAAGCCTGCCGATTCTCCCGGGGCACACCTCCCCCGGTCGCTTTGAGCGGATTCTGCGCGCGGGTAAATTTGCCGTGACCGCGGAGATCGCGCCGCCAGATTCTGCCGACCCCGCTGACGTCTACGCCCGCGCCGCATTGTTTGACGGCTACGTAGATGCAATCAATGCCACAGACAGCTCGGGCGCTAACTGCCATATGTCCAGCATGGGGATCTGCTCGCTGCTGACGCGGCGAGGCTACGCCATGATCCTTCAGCAGTCCTGCCGGGACCGCAATCGCATCGCCATGCAAGGGGATATTCTCGGGGCTGCCGCCATGGGCGTCTGCAACATCCTGTGCCTAAGCGGTGACGGCGTGCAGTCGGGTGACCACCCTGAGGCCAAGCCGGTCTTTGATATGG
>CAYQUE010000262.1:0-1475 GCA_964420615.1 uncultured Alteromonadaceae bacterium
CAGGTCACCATCGGTCCGACTGTCGAGGATGGCTTTTACTATGATTTTGCCTCGGGGCATAACTTCACCCCAGAAGATCTTGAAAAAATCGAGGCGCGGATGGCAGAGATCGCCGCGGACGACCTGACTGTAGAGCGCATTGTCTGCCCCCGCGAAAAAGCGATCGAGATTTTCTGCAACATGGGCGAGCACTACAAAGTGCAGATTATTGAAGACCTGCCCGCGGGCGAGGAGATCTCGGTGTACAAGCAGGGTGAGTGGATGGACTTATGTCGCGGCCCTCATGTTCCCAGTACCGGCAAGTTACAAGCATTCAAGCTGACCAAAGTGGCGGGCGCCTATTGGCGCGGTGACGCGAACAACCAGCAATTACAGCGGATCTATGGCACGGCATGGGCGAACAAAAAGCAACTCAAGGCCTATCTCAATCGCATTGAGGAAGCGGAAAAGCGCGATCACCGCAAAATCGCCAAGAAGCTGGATCTGTTTCACACACAGGAGGAAGCGCCCGGAATGGTGTTCTGGCATCCCGCGGGATGGAGTATTTACCAGACCATCGAGCGCTACATGCGTGACAAGCAACAGCGCTATGGCTATCGAGAGATAAAAACGCCACAGGTGGTAGATCTCAGTCTGTGGCAGCGTTCTGGGCATGCCGACAAGTTTGCGGAAGGTATGTTCACGCTCGAGGCCGACGAGCGAAAATTTGCGGTCAAGCCCATGAATTGCCCGTGTCACGTGCAAGTGTTTAATCAGGGGCTAAAGTCCTATCGCGATCTACCCTTGCGTCTCGCCGAGTTTGGTAGCTGCCACCGCAATGAGCCGTCGGGGTCGCTACACGGGATCATGCGGGTGCGCGGATTCACGCAGGACGACGCCCACATATTCTGCACGGAGGAGCAAATTCAGCCCGAGGTGTCGGAGTTCATTGACATGCTGCACGAGGTGTATGCCGACTTTGGGTTTAGTGAAGTCATTTATCGACTTTCGACTCGCCCGGAACAGCGAGTCGGCTCCGATGCGGATTGGGATCGTGCAGAGGCCGCGCTCGCCCAGGCGCTGAACGCCAAGTCCCTGCCCTGGGAGGAGCTGCCGGGAGAGGGCGCGTTTTATGGCCCCAAGATCGAGTTCTCGCTCAAGGATTGCATTGGCCGAGTTTGGCAGTTAGGTACGATTCAAGTGGACTTCTCGATGCCCGGTAGGCTCGACGCCCAGTACGTGGCGGAAGACGGCTCGCGCAAGGTGCCGGTGATGCTGCACCGCGCGGTGCTCGGTTCCTTCGAACGCTTTATCGGCATTCTGATTGAGCACTACGAGGGAGCGTTTCCCGCCTGGCTGGCGCCGCGGCAGGCGGTGGTGGCAAATATCACCGACAAGCACGCAGGTTACGCGAGTGAGGTCGCCTCTTACCTTAGAGACTCGGGCTACCGGGTCGAGACGGATCTGCGCAATGAAAAGATTGGCTTTAAGATCCG
>CAYQUE010000263.1:0-1466 GCA_964420615.1 uncultured Alteromonadaceae bacterium
AAGTCTCGGGCACCGAACTCGGCCAGCAGTGCGCCGAACTGCTGATCGAGGCCGCCGGACAGGGCGCGACGCCCTGGCAAAGCGAGGTATTAGCGCCCGATTATCAGGGCCCTACCGCCGCTCCAGAGGAGTGCGTTACCACCATGGCGGAGTACATCAATAGCCGCGCCACAACGATCTATGGTGGAACAGCGGAGATACAGCGCGGCATCATCGCCAAGCATGTCCTCGGACTGTAAGCGGGTAGAAAAATGACCGAAGACCAAGTGCTATTACAGGACGCCGCAGAACGCTATCTGCGCGACAGTTATGACTTCAACGCCCGGCGAGAACGACTGACTCGCGGCGTTTACACCGACCCTCAGCATTGGCAGGCATTCGCCGAGATGGGTTGGCTCACCCTCCCCGTCCCCGAACACCTCGATGGTCTGGGACTGGGTACCCGGGAGTGCGCGATTCTCGCCGAGCTCTGCGGTCGGTATCTGGTCACCGAACCTCTGATTGAAGTGCTGATGAGCGCAGCGACACTCATTGCACCCAGCCCCCACGCGGCTGCATGGCTCGGTCAATTAGTCAGCGGTGAGTTGATTCCCCTGGCGGCAATCGACGAGTGTGCCGGCCGACGTAATGAGCGCCCTGCTACCGTGCTCAGCCGTGGCGACTCCGGCTGGCGACTCACCGGCGTCAAAAAATGGGTCAGCGCTGGCCCCTCCGCGACCCACTTTATTGTGCTGGCGAGCTGTGATGAAGGTTTGGCCTGGGTACTGTGCCCGCGGGATGCGGCGGGCGTTACCTGTGAGACTTTTCCGACTCATGATGGCCGCGGGGGCGCGAACTGCAGCTTCGACACCACCATTGAAGAGCATCAGATTCTGCTCGCCGGGACAGCGGCACTGTCCGCGCTCGAGGCCTATCGTGAGCTCGCTATGACACTCAGCAGTGCCGAAATACTCGGTGCCGCTCATGCCGCGCTCAATACGACGGTGGAATACACCAAGCAACGTGTTCAGTTCGGTCAACCCTTGGCGTCTTTTCAAGCGCTACAGCACCGGATGGCCAATATGCTCATTCAGGTGGAGCTCACTCGATCCTTAGTCTATGCCGCATGTGACGCTGCCGATGGCGACACGCCGGATCGATCTCGGTTTGCCTGCGCCGCAAAAGTTAAAGCCAGCACGGTGGGGCGCAAAGTCTCACAAGAAGCGATACAGCTTCATGGCGGCATCGCTACTACCGACGAGTATATCGTCGGGCATTTTTTCAAGCGCATTACGGCGCTGGAGAGCTGGGTATGTTCACGCGGCGAGGCGCTGCGAGAATTTATGGCGTTTAGCGGTTAAGCTCTGCCGACCCGTTTACACTACTGATGATCGAGCAAGGAGAAAAATAATGGACCTGCAACTCAAAGATAAAGTCGCACTGATCACCGGGTCGACTAAGGGCATTGGCCGAGCGATCGCCGAAAC
>CAYQUE010000264.1:0-1439 GCA_964420615.1 uncultured Alteromonadaceae bacterium
TGACAGGCAACTCTTCTTTTGAGCCCGAGGACGGGCAGCCCAAATGGCGTGGGCGGATTGAGGTACTCCTGCTTGTCGCGGGGGGGTTGGTGTTGCTTATTCCGACGCTGGCTATTTTTCTCGCTGGTGGTGAATAGCAGGGCCCTGCCGTCAGGAACCAGGATGCGCTCATGAGCAAGCGTTTCGCGCCCGCTACCGAGCGCAATAGAACCCCGTTGCTAGCGGTGCTGGAATCGCAGCTGCCTAAAGCTGGCACCATTCTCGAAGTAGCGGCGGGCACGGGGCAGCATGCGGCCTTTTTTGCGCCGCGGCTCGCGCCACGCTGGTGGTTACCCACGGATCTGGACGAGGCCAATATTGCCTCCATTGCGGCTTGGCGGGAGGAGGTCGACGCCTCAAATTTATTGCCTCCGCAGCCGCTGGATGTATTGGCGCCGCGGTGGTCAGTGGAGGCATCCGTGTTGCCAGAACCGATAAGCGCCATCGTCAATATCAATATGGTGCATATTTCCCCCTGGTCTTGCTGTGAGTCACTGTTCGACGGGGCGGCGAGGATGCTCAAACCGCAGGCACCGATCCTGATGTACGGGCCTTTTAAACGCGGCGAGGAGCATACGGCGCCGTCGAATGCTGCCTTCGACCAGCAATTGAGGGCACAGGACCCGCACTGGGGGGTGCGGAATTTGGAGGATGTCATTGATGCGGCAGAGGCCCGCGGCTTCTCGTTGGGTGTCGTGGTTGAGATGCCCGCCAACAATCTGATGGTGAGCTTCGTTCGTGCCTAGTCGGTGGGCAGTTCTGGCGTGGGTCAACTGTGCGCTGGCAGTCGCTGCGGTACTCAAGTTTTTTCCGATTCTGGTATCAATGACTCACGGTTTGGCGCTTACGCCTGAGCAGCATGCCGCGGGGCTAGCCGAGGACCGCGCCTGGGCGCTGGATCTGATTTCGGATACGCCATACCTGCTGATGGTTTGGGCATTGATCGCTTTGTGGTTGCGGCGTCAGACCGGTAGGGCCTGGCTGTTACCCTGGCGAAAATCCCAACAGCCAGAGATTGAGTAGCTGTGAGTGACAAGGGGTAAACTCGCTCTGTTGCATTTGCCGGGAGATGTCGATGGAATCGCAACTGATGACGCTGGCCGCCCTGATTGCTCTTGGCAGCGTGTTCCCGAGTGGCTGACCTTTTATTGATTGACGATTATGAGCAACGTTTGCCAAATCGATTGCCCTGCAGGGCGTGGGTGTTTTGAGTGAGAGGATGCCAATGATTATTGTTGTAGCAGCATTGGAGTTTGCCAGTGAGGCTGATCGCGACAAGGCGGTGTCGTTAACTGCCGACGTCCAGCGCCTTACCCGCGAGGAAGAGCCCGGTTGTCATGATTATTGCTTTGCCCCCGACCCCGCCATTCCCACTCGCATGCAGGTGTATGAGTTATGGG
>CAYQUE010000265.1:0-1433 GCA_964420615.1 uncultured Alteromonadaceae bacterium
AAGGAACGGCTACCCCGCACCGAAAGGTTCTTAATTTGCGAAAGCCACCTGCTTCAACTCTGCCACTTCGTCTCGCAGCGCTGCGGCTTCCTCAAACTCCAGATTTTTGGCGTGCTCGAGCATCTTTTGCTCCATGTCGGCGATCTTACGACCCAACGCTGCGGGGGTCAGGTGTCCTATCTCGGCGCTGAGTACCGCGCGATCGCCCGCCGCCGGACGCGACTTGCCACCCTTCGCCTTGGTCGGCATGCGCCGCGCGCCCTCGAGAATATCCTGCACTGATTTATGGATACCCTTGGGCGTAATGTTGTGCTCCTCATTAAAGGCAAGCTGCTTCGCACGTCGACGCTCAGTCTCTGCAATCGCGCGCGTCATAGAGCCAGTTTCGTTATCGGCGTAGAGAATGGCGCGGCCATTGATATGGCGCGCAGCGCGCCCAATCGTCTGAATAAGCGAGCGATCGCTCCGCAAAAAGCCTTCTTTATCCGCATCGAGAATCGCAACCAGCGACACCTCGGGCATATCAAGCCCCTCCCTTAGCAAATTGATGCCGACCAGCACGTCGAAGTGGCCCAGGCGAAGATCGCGGATGATTTCAACGCGCTCAACCGTATCGATATCCGAGTGAAGGTAGCGCACGCGCACTTTGTGATCATCGAGGAATTCAGTGAGGTCCTCTGCCATCCGCTTGGTGAGGGTGGTCACCAGTACCCGATCGCCGGCTGCTACCGTCGCGTGAATCTCAGCGAGCAAGTCATCCACCTGGGTACTGGCTGGCCGCACTTCCACAATCGGGTCTACCAAACCCGTCGGACGCACCACCTGCTCTACCGTCTGACCCGCGTGGTCGCCTTCGTAAGCCCCGGGCGTGGCCGAGACATAAATTGCTTGCGGACAGAGCGCTTCCCACTCCTCGAACTTGAGGGGTCGGTTATCGAGCGCCGAAGGTAGCCGAAAACCGTACTCGACCAACGTCTCTTTGCGGCTGCGGTCACCGCGATACATACCGCCGATCTGCGGGATCGTGACGTGCGACTCATCGACCAACACCAGCGCGTTATCAGGGATATATTCAAAGAGGGTCGGCGGCGCCTCCCCCGGCGCGCGCCCTGACAAATAGCGGGAATAGTTTTCGATCCCCTGACAATACCCCAGCTCGCGGATCATCTCGATGTCATAACGCGTGCGCTGCTGCAGACGCTGCGCTTCGAGGAGCTTCTCGAGGTCTTTCAGTTGCGCGACCCGCGCCTCAAGCTCTGCCTCAATCAAATCCACCGCGCCGAGCATGGTATCTCGTGAGGCCACATAGTGTGTTTTGGGGAAAATCGTGACCCGCGGCAGGCGCTCGGCGATCTCACCGGTTAGCGGGTCGAATGTGCAGATATTTTCGATTTCCTCATCAAAGAGCTCGACCCGAATCGCCATCTCGTCGG
>CAYQUE010000266.1:0-1422 GCA_964420615.1 uncultured Alteromonadaceae bacterium
CAGACGAGAGCGGGTACTACTCGGTCAGAGGCCTGCCAGCCGGGGTCGCCTACGACATCGTCGTTGACGCCAATGGCTGGCAAAAAGCCTCGACGGAGTCCCTATCATTAGCGGTGGGTCAATCCGAGGTGATCAACTACCGGCTTGATGCTGAGGAAGAAGTCATTGTCATGGGCACGCGCGTGGCGGTAGATACCGCGGTCGGCCCCAATGCCGTATTCGATCTGGCCACCCTGCAGGACTCGCCGTCGATTAACCGCAACATCAACGACATCATCCAACAAGACCCGCGACTGTATGTCGACCAATCCCGCGGCGATATTGATGCCGTGCAATGTAACGGTGCCAACCCACGGTACAACAGCTTGACCGTGGACGGCGTGCGCCTGAACGACGGATTTGGTCTGAACAGTAACGGCTACCCGACCCAGCGGATGCCGTTCCCCTACGACGCGATTTCCAGCGTGGCGGTCGAATTGGCCCCGATGGATGTGGTCTACGGCGGATTCTCGGCCTGTAACATCAACGCGGTTACCAAGACCGGCCGCAACGAATTCTTCGGGTCCGTGTTCTTTGACTACGGCAGTGATTCGTTGCGCGGTGACAAACTCGAAGGGGACAGCATCGAGTCGCAGGATTACGACGAGACCCGCTGGGGTGTCGAGCTTGGCGGAGCCATCATCCCCGACAAGCTATTCTTCTATGCCGCTTACGAGAAATATGATGGCGCTGATTTAAACGAGCGGGGTGCGATTGGCACGGGCGCCGTTAATGAAGTGCAAGTCTCGCAGGCGGAGCTCGACGAGATTGCGCGGATCTCGCGCGAGGTTTATGGCTTTGAGCCAGGGCGAAGCGTGTCTGAAGCGTTTGATTTTGAGGACGAAAAATATTTGCTGAAAGCTGACTGGTACATCAACGATGCGCACCGATTGTCCGCAACGTACATGTACAACGACTCGTTTAACTACGCGCCCTCCGATGGTGATCTCGACGAATTTGAATTCGACAAGCACTTTTACAAGCGCGGCGCTGAGCTGACGACCTACAACCTCAACTGGTACGCCGACTGGAACGATCGGTTCTCGACCGAGATTCGCTACTCCTATAGCGATGTCGATTTCCTGCAAGCCGCGGTCGCCGGTAAGGATTTTGCCGAGTTCCGAGTAGAGCTGGACGAGGTCGATGTTTATCTCGGACAGGACGACAGCCGGCAGGCGAACTCGCTCGATTGGGAAGTTGAGCAGCTCGTGATTCGTGGTAACTACACCATGGGCAACCACACAATCACCGCAGGTTATGAGCGCGAAGACCTGCAAATGTACAACTTGTTCTACCAGCACGTGGATACCGAAGTCCGCTTCAGTGGCATCGATAACTTCGCGGCCGGTCAGGCGTCGCGCGTGTACTACGGTAACGCGATTA
>CAYQUE010000267.1:0-1412 GCA_964420615.1 uncultured Alteromonadaceae bacterium
AGCCGCAAGGCCTCGAAAGTCAGCAAGCCGGAAGCCGGGCATTTTGCCAAGGCCGGCGTAGCCGCGGGCGAAGGCCTGTGGGAGTTTCGCCTGGATGCCTCTGACGAGGTCTTCGAGGTCGGGGCAGAGCTGACCGTAGAACGGTTTGAGCAGGGTCAAAAGGTGGATGTTGCCGGTCGCTCCAAGGGCAAGGGCTTCCAGGGCGTTGTTAAGCGCTGGAATTTCCGAACTCAAGATGCGACTCACGGTAATTCGCTGTCGCATCGCGCGCCAGGCTCCATCGGACAGTGCCAAACGCCGGGCCGCGTGTTTAAGGGCAAGAAGATGTCGGGCCACATGGGTGATGAGCGCATCACGACCCAGGGTCTGGAAGTGATCCGCGTCGACGTGGAGCGCAATCTTCTGCTGATTAAGGGAGCGGTTCCCGGGGCGCCAGGCGGTGAGGTCATTATCCGTCCGACAGTCAAAGCGGCGGGCCCTGGCCCGTCTCAAGCGTGATTAGCGGGGGCGAGACGTGGAATTAAGTGTAGTCAAGCCGGGTAATAAGGCAGCGGGAACCGTCGCGGTGTCCGAGGCCAATTTCGCTCGCGAATACAACGAAGCGCTGGTGCACCAGGTGGTCACGGCGTATTTGTCCGGTGCCCGTCAGGGAACCCGGGCGCAAAAGACACGTTCTGAAGTAGCCGGCGGCGGCAAAAAGCCGTGGCGGCAGAAGGGCACTGGCCGCGCTCGTGCGGGCACCATTCGTTCGCCCATCTGGCGTACGGGCGGAGTGACCTTTGCAGCCAAGCCGCAGGATCACTCGCAGAAGGTGAACCGAAAAATGTACCGGGCAGCAATGCGTTCCATTCTGTCCGAGCTGGCGCGCACGGATCGCTTGATGATCGTTGAGGCGCTGGATGTTGAGCAGCCCAAGACCAAGCTGCTGGTGGAGACCTTGAAAGGGTATGGCGTGGACAACGTATTGATTGTGGCCGACAACGTCGACAAGAACCTCTACCTCGCCTCGCGGAACCTGCACAAGGTGGACGTGCGCGACGTCGAGGGCGTTGACCCCGTCAGTCTGATCGCTTTTGACAAGGTGATGATCACTGTCGACGCCATCAAGAAATTTGAGGAGGCATTGGCATGAATCAGGAGCGAGTATTCCAGATCCTGTTGGGCCCTCACGTTTCCGAGAAGTCGGCGATTGTGGCAGAGCAGAACAACCAGTATGTGTTCCGCGTCTGCTTAGACGCGACCAAGGACGAAATTCGGCAGTCGGTTGAGCAGCTGTTCAAGGTGACGGTCAATGACGTTCAGACGCTGCGTGTTAAGGGTAAAACCAAGCGCAATCGCTATGGATTGAGTAAGCGCCCCTCGTGGAAGAAAGCCTACGTGCGGGTAGAGCAGGGTCAAGAAATTGACTTTGC
>CAYQUE010000268.1:0-1397 GCA_964420615.1 uncultured Alteromonadaceae bacterium
GGCGCTCAGCGGGTCCTGGGACACCCTCGAGCCGGGCCACCAGGAGACCCTCGCCGCGCTCTCGGCCTTCGCCGGATCCTTCCGCCTCGACGCGGCACTGGCGGTCGCAGGTGACGCGTCGCTGGCTGGACTGCAGCAGCTGGCCGCCCGCTCCCTCCTCGAACCCATCTACGAGGAGGACGGCGTCTCCTACGCCCTCCCGGTGCTCGTCCGGGCCTTCGCCGCCAGGTCCCTCCCCCGTGCCCGGGAGGCCGCCGCAGCTCGACTAAGGGTGTGGCTCGGGGGGCGCTTCGACGCGCTCTGGCAATCACCCTCAGCCTTCGCGTGGGATGCCGCCCTCCCCCTTCTGCGACACGACGGAGATCTCGAGCGCGTACAGACCCAGGCCCACGGGCCGAACGAGTCGGTCCGGTTGGGGCTCGCACTCGCCGAGGTCTACCGGCTCCGGGGCGATCGGTACGCCCAGCACCGCGTGCTGCGGATCGTGAGTCGACGGCTCACGGATGTGTCGGACCCGGACCTCGAGCTCCTCGCACGGACCTGGCTCGCCCGCCACCCGCTCATCCAGCGGGATGCTGCAGCGCGCCGGGTCGCGCTGGGAGAGCTCTCCACGCTGGACGCGGCGTGCCGAGGCCCGGCCGCTCCCGTACACCGGCTCGTCGAGCTCCTCCGCCACTCCTACGGCGACGTCGAACAGGCACGAGCCGTAGGCCGGCAGATCGCCGAGACCACCGCCGAGACCGGCGACCCGCTGTGGGAGGCCGTCGGGCAGCTCCAGCACGGCCGCTGCGTCGGCGTCACCGGCGCGCTCGACGAGGCGGTCGATGCCTTCGAGCACGCCATCCTCGTCTCCGAGGGGCGCGGGGCGCCCGGCCTCCACGCCTATGCGCACTACAGCCGCGGGTACGCCGCCATGGAGCAGGACGATCGCGCGCTCGCAGAGCACCACTTCGAGAACGCCCGGGGCGTGCTGGCACGGGTCGGCGATCCCCGCGCGCCCATGATGGAGGCCCTGCTCGGGCTGTGTGCACTGCTCGATGACCGTCTCGACGCAGCCGAGACACGGTTCCGTGCCGCAGCCCGCTACGCCGACGCCCGCGTGCTGGGCTGGTCAACAGAGGACGACCTGTTCATGGGCTATCTCTCCCTCTTCCGGCGGGACCTCGAGGCCGCCGAGGCATGGCTGGCGAGGGCCGTCGACCGCGGTCGACGCTGGGGCGCCGGCCCTGGGGTCGCGGGTGCCCTGCTGGCTGCCGTGCGCGTGGCACGAGGCGCCCTCCCTGCGACGGTCCGCACCCTCCTCGAGCAGGCCGATCCACGCTCGGTCGTTGCACGAGCCGCCACGGCGTGGGTGCGGGGCATCGAGGACCCGACCCAGTCGATGTCGCAGCTGGCAC
>CAYQUE010000269.1:0-1388 GCA_964420615.1 uncultured Alteromonadaceae bacterium
TTCCAGTCTTCCTGGGTGCCGTCTTTCATGTGGTGAAACTGAGCGCGCTTGGGCAAAGCCTGATTCATGGCGAAGTCTCCTGCTATGCGGGTTACCGAGCATAATGCGACGGTGTCATCGCTTCAACAGCCGGCCTCCGGCGATCAAGTCCGCTGGCAGCGCCGCGAGCGCTCAATAATCACGACATTGCCGCCCTGATGAGACGCTGGGAGCGCCGGCGCAGCATCGATAGGTGACAATTGCGCGCTCAGCTCTGGGAGAACCGGCTCACTTCTGGCACATTATCCGACCGAGCTTCCGACAGTGGAGCAATAAACCACAAGATCAAGGGCCAATACACGATGAACAAGATGAACTCGCTGAGACCGACACTGGCGATCGCAGGCGCGATCACCCTGCTCACGCTGGGCGGTTGTGCGTCCACCTCCGAGCAGGCGCCAGTAAAAACCCCGGACGGACTCGAGCTGGTGCGCAGTGACAAACACAGTGCTGTGTACCTAAAACCTGATGCGCAGCTCACTATCTATGACAAGTTCGGCATCGTCCCCTGCCAGGTCGCGTTTCGTAAGAACTGGCAACGTGATTACAACTCAGCACACCGCAGTGCAAGCCAACAAGTCAAACAACGCGATATGGACCGCATCAAAACTGACTTGGGCAACGAATGCACGGCCTTCTTCACCGACGCGCTGAGTGCAGCGCCGGCCTATGATCTGGTCACAGAATGGCAATCGGGTGACGAAGTGCTTCTGGTGTTTCCCAACATCGTGAACTTGGATGTCACCAGTCCGGACCTCAACAGCCCGAGCATGAGCCGGTCCTACTCGGCTTCGGCAGGTTCCATGACCCTGTATCTGGAATTGATCGACGCGGAGACCTCGGAAGTACTGGTACGCGCCTATGACAGCAAAGCTGACCCGGATACCTACGTAAACTACGCCAATAAAATTACTAATCGTCAGGCGGCTGATCGCATGCTGCGAGATTGGGCGGGTCGGTTACGTACTGCGATGGATAACGTACTCAGAGCCCCTGCCGAATAACCATGCGCGCTTCGGTAAGGATAATCATCAGCCTCAGTTTTCTGGGGCTGATTTGTTTTGGGCTCCTTCCCCGTTGGGCACCGGTCACTGCGGTGGCTTGGTCGCCGCCCGCTAACCCCGGTCTCACCGGCGTGTTCTCCCCTAATCGGGCACTGTCGGCGCTCACGGTGATTCCCGTCGGCCCCGCGCCGGAGCATGTCGCGTGTGACAGCGACAACACCCTGTACACCGGGCTGGATGGCGGTGCGGTGGTCCGACGTGATCGCGACGGATCGTGGCAGCCACTTGGCTCGACCGGCGGTCGGCCATTGGGCTTGAGGGTTGATCACACAGGGGGCGTTTGGA
>CAYQUE010000270.1:0-1372 GCA_964420615.1 uncultured Alteromonadaceae bacterium
CGTAAGATCACGCCGGCCGGTGTGGTCACCACGCTGGCGGGCACCGCCGGATCGTATGGGTCCGCTGATGGGACCGGCGCCGACGCCCGCTTCTCGGGCCCGGTCGGGGTGGCGGTTGATGGGGACGGCAACCTCTACGTCACCGACCGCCAAAACCATACGATTCGTAAGATCACGCCGGCCGACTGACTAAGGAAACCGCTCTATGCCAACCGGGCAGCGAAGTTACCCCTCGGCTGTCGCGGGCAAGATCTAAAGCACGTCCTGGGCCAGCGATGGGAGCACGGGCTCGATCTCAGCCGATGAGCCCCCGACCTTCTCAAGATGACCACTTAGGCGTGTGATCAGATCGCCAAACCAGTGTGATCACCGATCGGCCCACGCTCCCGACTTCCGCACCACGACTGGCGAAACAGATTTCTTCGAAACCCCCACTCAGGGGGATTAGTAGAATTCGGCGATTTCTCTCGTAGAAATCGACCGGGTTCTGCGGGTCTCCGTTGCTGTTTTGTGGCAGCGTTGTTTGAGCAGGCCGAGAGTAACGAGGGAAGAGGTTTGTTGTGAGGCGTCGTTTGAAGCTGGTCGTGGCCGTTGTTGGTTTGGTTGGTTTGGGTGCGACGGCTGGGTTTGCGTCGAGTTCGTTTACGGATGTGCCGGCTGGCCGGTATTACACCGATGCGGTTGAGTGGGCCTTTGAAAACGGTGTGACGACGGGAACGTCGGCGACAACGTTTTCGCCGGAAGATCCCGTGACGCGTGGTCAGAACGTGACGTTTGCGTACCGGTATGACCAAAACGTGGTTCAGCCTGCACTTGATGCTTTGGACACGTTGGACGAGTTGTCGTGTACCGCAACGCAGGTGGTGATTAACGACAACGGATGGCGATGCGCAAACCCGGTTCTGAAGCCAAGCTTCCAAGCCGCCGGAGCTAACCGTGCACTCGTAACCGAGGGCAGGGTCGGTCAATTCACGTCGGTTGCGATCGGCGCAGACGGCAACCCGATCATCAGCCACTACGACGACACCAACGGCGATTTAGAGCTGTACGTGTGTGCAAACCCGACCTGCACCACCGGCACCAACCGGACACTCGAAACCACCGGCATCGTCGGCTACTTCACGTCGATCGCGATCGGCGCAGACGGCAACCCGATCATCAGCCATCACGACGACACCAACGGCGATTTAGAGCTGTACGTGTGTGCAAACCCGACCTGCACCACCGGCACCAACCGGACACTCGAAACCACCGGCATCGTCGGCTACTTCACGTCGATCGCGATCGGCGCAGACGGCAACCCGATCATCAGCCATCACGACGACACCAACGGCGATTTAGAGCTGTACGTGTGTGCAAACCCGACCTGCAC
>CAYQUE010000271.1:0-1360 GCA_964420615.1 uncultured Alteromonadaceae bacterium
CACCGGCAGCACAAAGTTTTGGCGCAGGCTGGCTAGGGTGTCCTCTGCGTCCAATGCAGCGCTTGTTTTCATTGTTTCTGGCTCGAGAGTAGGTCGACGAGTATGTCAAAGGTCGTGCTCTCAGGGTGAATTAGATCAAAGTGCCCAGCATCCGGAATCCGCACAATTTGATTAGACCCAAAACCCGTTAGCTGATCCTCGCCGACAATCCTGTCCAGCGATCCTTGTATCAGATGAGCGGGAACCGTAACCGCTGAACTCAAGACAGAAGCCGCGCGGTAGTCCTCCGGCGAATCGCTATAGGTAGTACCCATCAACTCCTGGACCATGGCAGGACAAGAGCCTTCCTGCTGGCCATAGATGCTCAAATCCGTGATCGCCGCCAGCCCGATAACGCCGGCCAGTGCGACGGTGGGGTCGGCAGCGGCAAGCAGTGCCAAGTGGCCGCCGGCCGAATGCCCAATGACCATGGGTAATACCCCCGTTTTACCTGAAACATAGTTGATCGCGGCGGCGACATCTTGATACGTGCCCGGCCAGCCTCCGCCCAAATCTCCCACACGACGATACTCTGGCACCCACACAGTGAAGCCCACGTTGGCTAATGCTGATGCTAGCGGCGTGATGTGCGCGCGGGTGTAGTGGTTTGACCAGCAGCCACCGTGTATCAATACGATCTGTCTTTTTGTTGGACCAGCAGCCTCAAAAAGCAGGGTGGTCTGCAACGGATCCGGGCCGTAGGCCGCCTCGAGAGAGGGGCTTCTCGCCTCTAATGCCAGAATGTCACTGAAGGTTGCCACGCCGGCGGTCGGTTCACCGTCACTGGCGCAAATACCCGGGCTTACCCAGCCAATAAATAGTGCGAGCACCGCGGTTGGCAGTGGGCCGGGCAGAGCGGCAAGTAATGGCGTTATCTTCATCTGCCGCAGTTTGCCAGATTTACCTCGTAGGCTCACAAGTTGGGTAGGGTAATCCAACGATAGCCGGTAACTGGTTGGTGCGTTGCGAGCGCTTGGAGGCGGCGGGGGTTTGAGTCTTCGCTGTGCTCGACAGACCTCCGCTTCGCTCCGGCCACCCGCGCCTTGCAGGCGCTGGCTCAGCTTTCTCGCCGGACAAAAAAAAGACCACCCGCTGGGTGGCCTTACTGTTTGTTGGTGGAGGCGGCGGGAGTTGAACTGGCCCGTTAAGGCGCTGTTTTAGCGAATCTTACTGAGTTCACTTTTTCCACTATGCCCCCAATTATGCCCCCAACCTAGTGGGCCAGTCGGCGATGCCCGAACAGACCCAGCAGCAATGACAGCAGCCCCATCGCCAGAGCGGGCAGAGCGGGCACCGGTAACGCCGGCGGAGAGTAGGGCAC
>CAYQUE010000272.1:0-1352 GCA_964420615.1 uncultured Alteromonadaceae bacterium
ATCGATAACTTCGCGGCCGGTCAGGCGTCGCGCGTGTACTACGGTAACGCGATTACCAATAACGAGCTGGATGCGGCCGTGGATTGGGGTTACGCGGTGAACTCTGCCTATATTCAGGACGAGTGGCAGGTCACAGATACCTTCGCGCTGACGATTGGCTTGCGCTACGACTGGTATGAATCTAGCGACGAGCCAGATATCAATCCGGATTTTGTCGCCGACTATGGCTTCCCGAATAATGCGACGTTGGACAATCTGGATCTGGTATTGCCGCGTGTTGGTTTTACCTGGGATGCCACGGATGCGATCACGGTGCGCGGTGGTATCGGCTTGTTCTCGGGCGGCAATCCAAACGTCTGGTACTCCAATGTGTACTCCAACACCAATACTGCAGCGGTGCAGGTGGATCAGAGGAACGTCGATCTTTTTGCGCAGAACTACGTGAACTGTGAAGCCAGCGCGCCGGTCTGTGGCCCGGGCTGGGGGGTGCCTTCGCAGCTGGCTGATCGCGTGGCGGCGGGGGATGGCAGCAACTTCGAAATCGTCTATCTAGACCCCGATTTTGAAGCGCCCACCGAATGGAAGTACTCGCTGGGTTTGACCTGGGAGTTTGGTGACGGCTACGTGGTAACCGCAGATGCGCTGATTACCCGGGGCGACGATACCGCGATCTACAAGCATGGTGACCTTGAGTTCACCGGGCAGTACAACGATTTCGGCAACGGTTATCCGATCTATGATGCGGCGAGAATCCCCACCTTCGTGTTGACCAACAGCTCAAAGGGCAATGAATCCGAGTCGTTGGCCTTCAGTTTGTTCAAGTCCTTTGATACTGGTTGGGATGTCCGTCTGGGATATGCCTGGACGGATGCCAAGGACGTGAACCCGATGACCTCTTCGGTGGCGTTCTCTAACTACACTAACCGCGCTTTCTACGACCCTGAAGAGGAGGTGTTGTCCACGTCTAACTACAATATCGAGCATCGATTTACGGGCGTATTCAACTACACGGCCAGTTGGTTTGGAGAGTACCGCACCCGCTTCTCTATATACGGTCAGGCGAGCTCGGGCGTGCCCTACAGCACGGTGCTTAACGGCGGCGATGGCACCATTGGCGCCTATGGATTCACGCCGTATCTGGACTTTATTGAGCATGTGCTCGAAGAGCCGGGTACCCGCAACAACAATAATGGTAGCTGGTGGCGTAAGGTCGATATGCGGATCAGTCAGGAGTTTCCCGGATTCGCGGACTCGCACCGCGGCAGCGCCTTTGTTGTTATTGATAACCTGACTAACTTGCTCAACGATGATTGGGGTGTCATGTATAAGGCCAACTTCCCCTATGGCGTGAC
>CAYQUE010000273.1:0-1348 GCA_964420615.1 uncultured Alteromonadaceae bacterium
GAGAACTGACCGGCTTCGTCGATGAGGATCACATCGAACTTCTGACGAAGATCCGAACGGCTGAAGAACCAAGCGGTTCCCCCGGTGACGCCGCGTCTGCCATCGAGAATTTCGGTCTGTGCATCTGCGGAGTCGCTCGTGTGAGAGACACCTTCAATCGCAGGATCGTCACTCCCGACTTTCACGATATTGGAGACACCTGCCTTGGCGATGGCTGAGAGAAGGTTCTCGATTACTCGATGGCTGTTGGCACACACCCCCACTCGATGACCATCTTCGACAAGTCGTTTGACCAGTCGAGCAGCGTTGTACGTCTTGCCAGCACCGGGCGGGCCCTGCACGGCCAAGCACGAGGCGTCCAGGTCAGCGCCGGCTTCAACGACTCGGTCGCCAGGTGCGAGATCGGTAAAGCGGTCGAGGTCTCCACCATGAAAGCGCGGCGCCTTGCGGCGCAGAAGGTCGGCGACGGCGGAATAGGTGGTTCCGTCGAACCCGTGAGTGAAGATGTCGTCGGCTACGTCGTACACGGCTTCTCGCAAGACGACGTCGCGCCGGGGCCTTGCAGGGATCAGGGCCGCAGGAGGCTGGTAGATCGTGTCGGCAGCCGGTTTCCCTTTTTTGAGGTCCAACGTTCCTGCGATGGGATTCAGAGCGACCACCTCACCAGCTCCCTGTTTGGTTGCTGGATCTATCGGAGATTCACCCTTCTTGATCTTGTACGGCTGGTCGGCATCGAAACGAAACCTGTGGATGAGTGATTGTTTAACTTGACCGACGACGCCCTCGTACTCGAGGTCAGCTATCGCCTCGCTGTCGTCGGCGAGTTCTTCTTCGTCCATCTCCAGACGACTGAAGTACGCCCACCATTCGGCGTTCTGGTTACGCCGGTGGAAGTCAAGAGCGCCTGCGAGGACCCAGAGAGCAAGATCTTCGTCATCGGCGAGTTCGCTAGGGAGGTCGTTGCTCGTCGCAGCAGCGGGAATCAGTTCAAAGAAGGTCTTCGGAGCAGCGCTGACGTCTCCTACAACTTCCCTGTCTGCGTCCGAATTTATCGATTGATTTTCGCGATCAGTTCCCGACTCAACGCTTTCAACCTCGCTTTCGCGCTCGGTCCGAAAGAAGGTTGCGTGACGCTGAAGAAACTCTTCTTCCAACAAGCTGATCGCGTTTTCGAACTCGTCCCCGGCCTCGGCCTTGAAGGAGGTCATCTCGCAGCGCAGGAGCAGAGCGAGCGCATCGAACCGCGCTTCTCGTTCCAGCGCCTCTTCGGACCGTTCGATGACGGGATCCTCTGGCGGTGTGATCTCTCCAAAGCGCGCTTCGGCCTCCGGCCGCACTCTCGCTAGCC
>CAYQUE010000274.1:0-1296 GCA_964420615.1 uncultured Alteromonadaceae bacterium
TAGTTAATCTCAACCCCCAGTGGCGTCTGTTTGCCCTGCAAGGCCAATCATGCTTACATAAACGTCCTATCTGACTCTCTTCGTGCAGATGGTGTTTACCACCACTGGAGTCAGAGCGATGAAGCACCTTTTGGCGCGCACCTGCGTTTTTTCCTTAGCCGTTACCGCCAGTCTATTGGCGGTTGCCCAGAGCCTTCCTGTATTTGGCACTGCACGATTTGGTGAGGCTGTTTTTGGTCAGGCTTCCGCTGGCGCTGATGCGCTACCTGTTCCCTTCATGCCCTTGTGGGCAACCATCACCCTCGCAGTCGCGCTGTGGGGTGTGGCCTATGTGATGCGAGCCAAGGAGGCTTGATATGAATCGTTTATTGACTGCTGTATTGCTTGTCACGAGCCTCCACGTTCTGGCTGACGACCTGATTGAGTTTCAAGACGGGGATGTCATCAGAGCCGAGGACTTCAACCACAACTTTCAAGAGCTAGAGGCTGATATTGCCAGCATCCCTGCGGGTGCAACTGGGCCTGCTGGTCCAACTGGCGCTACAGGACCGCAAGGCCCTCAGGGTGAGCAGGGGGTAGCTGGGCCTTCTGGTGCTGATACTCCCGCCTCACACACAACGGGCAGTAGCACTGCGGTGGGTGACGGCGCCCTAACCAGCAATACCACAGGCATCAATAACACCGCGACTGGATGGAGTGCGCTCAGCCGCAACACCACGGGCGACAACAACACCGCCAGTGGCTATGGGGCGCTATACAGTAACACCGATGGCGACAGCAACACCGCTAGTGGTTATTACGCGCTCAAAGAAAACACCACGGGCAAGGAAAACACCGCTATTGGCGGTTTTGCGCTCAACAGCAACAGCACGGGCAACCAAAACACCGCCAGTGGCTATTTTGCGCTCGTCAGCAATAGGGAGGGCAGCTCCAACACCGCGGGTGGCCGGCAAGCGCTCCTTATGAATACCGCGGGCAGCAACAACACCGCCATCGGCGATAGTGCGCTGAAGGCAAACATCACGGGTACGCACAATACCGCCACTGGTTTTCAAGCGCTCCGGAGCAATGGCTCGGGCATCGGCAACACCGCTGTTGGCTCTTTCGCTGACGTGAACTTTGAAAATCTCACAAACGCCACTGCGATTGGCTTTGCCGCACAGGTGGATGCCGATAACAAAGTCCGCATTGGCAACACAGATGTCTCTGTCATTGAGGGTCAGGTGACGCTTACAGCAACTTCCGATGCACGGCTTAAGGACAGCATTACACCGGTGAGTGGTGGACTCGCATTAG
>CAYQUE010000275.1:0-1286 GCA_964420615.1 uncultured Alteromonadaceae bacterium
TCTATCCGCTGGCTGCTTAGCCGCAATAGCTGGGGAAATCAGCCTACCTATGGTCAAGCCAGAACTCTCGCGCTGCTACTAAGCGTGGGCCAGCATGTGTTGATGTTGGATGACGACGTCATCCCCGAGGCCATCTGCCCTCCGGTGACGGCGAGCCAATTGCGGTTCCGCAGCGGGCGTGATCGTGCAGCCATAGTGTGGGCCAGCAAAGCCGATATGACAGCTCAAGAAGCGCCTCTGGAGAAGCCGCCGCTGGTTGATCTGATGAGCCCCGTGGGGGCCCCACTCGGCACGTTACTTAAAACACACGCGCTCAGTCACAGATCGCTCGTAAATGTGGACGGTTCGCTCACCATGCGCTACCACGCCAACAGCGCGATTTTGATCAGTCAATGCGGCTATTGGGGAGATGCGGGAACCGGCAACAGTGGCAGTTGGCTGGCTTACCAGCGCGCTGACACACTGCAAAACCTGCTGGAATCTCATACTGACCTCGAGGCGGCGCTCGGCGCTCGTGCCAGTTGGAGCGGCTTTAAGGGCGCTGCGCTCACTCCTTACGGAACGATGTCTGCCGCAACCGGTGTCGATCACTCAGTGTTACTGCCTCCGTATTTCCCCGTGCAGCGAGGCGAGGACATTATGTTCGGCATCATGGTGCAACGGATGCATCCTGACTCGGTCGCCTTTAATGCCAACTGGGCGATACGGCATGAACCCATTGAGAAAAGGGATAACCACATACCCCTATCCCCTATGAGCGCTCAGCCAGGTCTCGGCCTGCTGGCAGATTGGCTGGGGCGCGAACCTGCAGACCAATGGGGCCTCTCTGCGGAGCGGCGTTTGGCGGACATGTCAGATCAAGTCTGGCGGCTGGCAGAGATGAATCAGGACTCTCTAGAGTCGTTGGTGCGAGAACATCTGGCCAGCAAACGTGCGTCACTTTTGCAAATTTGTATGGAGCACATGGGCCAGCTGGAAAACATAGAAAAGCTTAAAGGAACCGCTCAGTGGAGAGGGTTCCTAGAGCGCAGCCGCGATAACTTGTTGGCGGAGATTCAGGATCCCGACCGCACGCCCCTGTCCACCATAGCCAACCTGCGTGACCCCGAGGGCATGGAAAATCTCAGGGTACAGGGCGCAGCGTTCGCGAAGGCGCTTGAGGATTGGCCAAGCATCTGCGAGGCGATGAAAAGCTTTAAAGTCTGAACTTGCGCGGCACGCACGCAGGCGACAGAGCACAGAGCACAGAGCACAGAGCACAGAGCACAGAGCACAGAGCACAGAGC
>CAYQUE010000276.1:0-1278 GCA_964420615.1 uncultured Alteromonadaceae bacterium
TTTATGAACTCGCCCTCGGTCTCGGCCTATGCGGAGGCGCGCAAACTCTTCCCCGGTGAGCCTATCGCCTTGCTGTCGCTGGGGACCGGCGAGCTGACGCGGCCGATCCCTTATGAAGAGGCGCGAACCTGGGGCAGTGCGCTATGGGTCATGTCCTTGCTCGATTGTATGTTTGACGGGGTATCCAAGGCGGCAGACCACCAGATGCGCTTGTTCTTGGGTGAGCGCTACCAGCGCCTGCAAACGACCCTCGACTTTGCGAGCGACGATATGGATGATGCCTCCAAGGGCAATATTCGTAACCTTAAGCAGACCGCGCGAGAGCTGATCAAGGCGAACGAGCAGGTGCTGGAGCAATTTTTTGCAGTAGGGGGTGAGCTATGAAGTGGTTATGGGCAGCGGCAGGGGTGGTGGCAGTCGTGTGGGGGTGGATCGCCCTGACTCCCGCTGACACCTCTGAGCCAGCGGAGCCGTTTGTGATAGAGGCGCCTAAAGAGGCGCCGGAACCAGCAAGTGGCCTCGGGGAGTCATCCCGCGATGACTATCTGCCACCGGATGCAGCAGACCCGGCGGTAGCCACGATCGAATCCGAAGGCCCTGCGACTGACGACAGAGATCAAGTGATCAATATCGGCGAGCCTATGGACCCGAATGACCCGTCGACTTGGCCACAGTCTGAGAGCACCGAGGTGATCAATATCGGTGAGCCCATGGACCCGGATGACCCGTCGACCTGGCCACAGTCTGAGAGCACTGAGGTGATCAATATCGGTGAGCCCATGGACCCGGACGACCCCTCGACCTGGCCACAGCCTGAGAATAGTGAGGTGAGCAATATCGGTGAGCCGATGGACCCAGACGACCCGTCCACCTGGCCCCAATCTGAGAATACCGAAGTGATTAACATCGGTGAGCCGATGGATCCGGATGACCCCGTTACGTGGCAATAGGGTGGATGGCGTAGTTATCTAAGGTGGCAATCCATGACGCTACCTGATCACGCAATAGACGCGTTTTAAGCCGTGCAATATGGGGTCCGCCGCTTGAGGATAGCGGCCTCATCAACCTGTTTCTACGAAGATAAGCGCGGGTTGTTCGCACCTGATTTTTTCTGGTGGGGTGCTGCCTTGGTGGTCGTCTTGCGAGCTGAAGAAACTCAAACTTTAAAGCTTTTCATCGCCTCGCAGAGACTTGGCCAATCCTCAAGCGCCTTCGCGAATGCCGCGCCCTGTACCCTGAGATTTTCTATGCCCTCGGGGTCACGCAGGGTGGCTATGG
>CAYQUE010000277.1:0-1271 GCA_964420615.1 uncultured Alteromonadaceae bacterium
CTGAAATGTTCGGCAACTTGATGATGTTCGCAGTTGGGTCTGCTGTGAGATCGCCCAGGAGCCCAAGATGGTCAGGAATGCGCTGATCCTCGCTGAGCCGTTCGGGGAACACCGCAATAATACGCCCAGACAGCGAGATGTCAGATGATGTCACACCAATTCCTGCCACTCCTGAGAACGCTCGGACGATCGGAAGCAGCGAATAGGTCGCGAGAGCGGGAGCCTCGTCGGTGAAGGTGTAATCGATTGCTGCTGGTTGGTCAGACATGTTGTATTTCTCCGGATATCAAGAGCTAGGGGGCGGTGTTGGCGATGATTCACCATCTGGTGAATCAGTTACTAGTGAGGTTAGCGGAGCAGTAGGTGGCGGAGCCGGTGTGGGATTTCGTTGAGAGGTCACGATGACTGATAGTGCGATGACGACGAATCCCATGGCGACAAGCTGGGGCGAAGTCAGCGACTCGCCCAAAGCGGCCCAAGCGGTCAGCGATGACACGATCGGAATCAGCAACGTGAGAGTCGAACCAAGCCACAGCGGAATTCGTGTGAGTGACCAGTTCATGAGCGAATGGCCGAGCAGTCCACCGATGATGACGAGAAGAAGCAGGACCGCCCACTGTGTGGGATTTGGGAACGACATGTCTTGACCGGCAGCGAAACCGACTGGCAGGGCGACGAGAGCGGTCCAGAACCCTGTTCCAAGGGTGTACTCGGTTGATGTCAATACTCCGGCTGATCGCTTCGACATGACCAGGTAGCCCGTCCACGCAAACAGTGCTCCAAGCGCCGCAAGATCACCTGCTCCATTCCATTCTGGGCTCCCGGATGATTGGGTAACGACGACAATCACCCCTGCGATGGCCGCAAGCGCAGCGATGACTTCGCGCAGACGAATCTGTTCTCCGAAGAATCGCGACGCAATTGCGAGAATGATGATCGGTTGCAGGGCGCCAATAGTTGTCGCATTGACAACCGTTGTGGTTTTCACGGCAGTGAAAAACAGCACGACATCAAGGCCGAGCGAGATACCACCGGCAGCGGAATGCTTCAGAACTGACAGCGTTGGCGTGGTCCCGCGAACTCGTAACACAACGTAAATTGCAAGCGAGTACACCGTGAACCGGTAGAAGGAGATGGCAACGGGGTCGAGGTCGACTGCTTTGACGATGACCCCTGATGAGCCCCAAGCAGAAACGGCTATTGCTGCGCCGATGAGACCGCTACCGAGCGACGGCGATGGGGAGGGAGAAGAACCTTCGGCTGACGGCACC
>CAYQUE010000278.1:0-1269 GCA_964420615.1 uncultured Alteromonadaceae bacterium
CGTCCGGCTCGGGGAAGTCGACCTTCATCCGTTTGCTCAACCGCGAGGAAGTGCCCGAGCACGGCACGATCTATGTCGCCGGCAAGGACATCGGCACGTTGGGTCGCTGGAAGGTGCCGTACCTGCGTCGCAACATCGGGTACATCTTCCAGGATTTCAAGCTTCTGCCGAACAAGACGGTCGCCGAGAATGTGGCGTTCGCGCTCGAGGTGATCGGTAAGCCTCGGCACGTGATCAAGAAGCAGGTCCCAGCCATCCTCGAGCTGGTCGGGCTTTCCGAGAAGATATCGAGCTTCCCGTCGGAGCTCTCCGGTGGTGAACAGCAGCGGGTGTCGATCGCTCGGGCGTTCGTGAACCGGCCGCTGATCCTGTTGGCCGACGAGCCCACCGGCAACCTCGATCCGCAGACCTCGGTCGGCATCATGCGCCTGCTCGACCGCATCAACCGCACGGGCACCACCGTTGTCATGGCCACCCACGACCGGGGCATCGTTGACACGATGCGTCGTCGTGTCATCGAGCTCGACCGAGGCGTGATCGTTCGCGATCAAGCCCGCGGCGTCTACGAGTAGGGGGTCGACGACATGGCGATCTCTCCCGTCTACGCCCTACGTGAAACCGGTCAGAACCTCTGGCGTAACTTCATGCTGTCGATGGCGAC
The DNA here is from genome assembly GCA_964420615.1 of uncultured Alteromonadaceae bacterium. Classification (GTDB taxonomy): domain Bacteria; phylum Pseudomonadota; class Gammaproteobacteria; order Pseudomonadales; family Halieaceae; genus Luminiphilus. Next base: position 662 of record CAYQUE010000278.1, read on the forward strand.
GGTCATCACGATCGGCGTTTCTCTGTGGCTGTTCGGCGGCTTCTTTTTGTTCAACTACGCCGTCGACAACGCCACCCAGCGCTGGGAAGGCGGTATCGAGTTCGTCGTCTGGATGAACCCCGAGGCCACCTCCGAACAGAACGCGAACATCCTCGACGCGATCATGACGAGTCCGGAGATTCAGGACTACACGTTTGTCGACCAGGACGCGGCGTACGAGGAGTTCAAGGACATCTTCTCCGACACGCCCGAACTGGTCGAGGTCGTCACCCCGGAGGTGATGCCGCCGTCGTATCGCGTGGTTCCGGTCGATCCTGATGCTGACGTGGTTGCCGAGCTCGCCGGCCAGTTCGAGGGACGACCCGGGGTGAAGACGGTCGTCTCTGCCAACGACACGATCCGCGACATCCAGGATCTCGCCGACGAGGTCGGCACCGTGTTCCTCGCCGGTTCGCTGGTGTTGCTCGCCGCAGCGACCCTACTCATCCTCACCAACATCGTCAGCGCGATCCGCAATCGAGGTCGCGAGATCGAGATCATGAAGGTCGTGGGCGCCACGAACTGGTTCATCCGGATCCCGTTCATGCTCGAAGGCATCATGCAGGCGC
>CAYQUE010000279.1:0-1269 GCA_964420615.1 uncultured Alteromonadaceae bacterium
CATCCGCAGAAATTTGCGGCGGCTGTTGGGGCTGGTTTCAGTTGTGTCTTCCATGTTTGCAGCCAATCTCCCTTTCCGAAACCGGCGGACTCTCGTGACCTCACTATTCGGTCCGCATCCTACAGCACCCTAGTAAAGATCGCTGAGTAACTTGTGTGCCTGTCCGAGCGCAGCGCCCTGAGTGTTGAGGGTCGCCTGCACCTGCTCCCTGACCGCCGCCAGGAGCTCAATAAGCATCTCGTGTTGCTCCGCATTGAGCTGTGCAGCCAGTTCCTCTGCCAGCCGACGAACATCTGGTGGATCTTGATTGCTCATAGACGCATCTCCCCTTCTCATCGCCTCACAGCGAGGCACCTCCGCGCAGGAGTTTTAACCTGACGCACAGAACGAGCCCCCACGCGGTATCGCATGCCAACTGCTTACAAAGCATTTCCCGATGCTAACTACCTCCGGGGCATAATGCGATACCGTAACAGCAACTTAAGCAATCTAACAAAGCTCGCTCGGGGGCGCTTTTTATGACAAAAGATGCAAAATATCGTTTTCTCGGCAAACTCGAGCAAATGGCTGAGGAGCTTTACCACCGGGGGGACTCTATCTCCCATAACGCCACTTGGGAAAAGCTCAGAAGCTACATCTGGGGCTTCGGGGAGGCTGGCAGGACCATCAAACTGGTGTCATCTGAGGAGATCCAGCGAGCGATCGACAAAGCTCACCAGCGCGTCTATGGGGAGAGCAGAGCCTCCCGCATAGAACGCTTTAAGCCGATTGGCGATAGCTCCGAAGAGCCAGACTGGGATGCTTTCGATACCCCAACCTATGAGCGCAAGCTTGGAAAGGCCGAGGATTGAGCGTCCAAGATATTCTCCGCCAATTCAAATAAACCCAAGCGTTTCAGAGTCGCCAATATAGGCGCGCCTGCGATAACAGAGAGCACAGGCAACCCCTCTTCGTGAGGCGCATTCTTCAGTAGGTACTCTCTATACGCCCATTGTTCAGAACGCAAATAAGAGATCGACAGCGTATCTTTGTAAATCGTATACCGCTGCCAAGACGCGAATATCTCATCCACCCTGAACTCAAATTCGAATGGATTATCGGCCACGAAGGCATATTTGTTGGGTATGTGAAGTATTCTGGTTTGACCCTCTTTCTTGATGAATGGGTCGATGGAGCAAATCGAAGTCAGAATATCCATGACTGGTTCCTCTTTAGTGCTTTGCTGAATGCGGGCGCACAATCTGGAAATCAAATGCCCTGATGCACCAT
>CAYQUE010000280.1:0-1269 GCA_964420615.1 uncultured Alteromonadaceae bacterium
GGTGGGGTGCACATGGGCTTCGTGAAGCGCAAACCAGCACACGGCGCCGAGGGCGAGGTAGGCGCCGATCCACCACACCTGCGACCGGATCGCGATCGCAACCGCGAGAGAAGCAACAGCGATAGCCAACCAGATGAACGACACCCCTTCGGAGTAGAAGACAGCGATCACAACGATGGCCCCGATGTCATCAACAATGGCGAGGGCCAGGAGGAACAGCTTGATCCACGCGGGTGCTCGGGTGCCAATGAGCGCCACAACACCCATCACGATGGCGATGTCGGTGGCCATCGGGATGCCCCAGCCACGGCCTCCGTCGCTGCCAGCGTTCAGCAGTGCGAAGATCACAGCGGGAACAACCATGCCGCCGAGGGCGCCCGCAATAGGGAGCGACGCATGTTTCGGATTCCGCAATTCACCGTGGGTGATCTCTCGTTTGATCTCCAAACCGGCAACAAAGAAGAACAGCACCATCGCCAAGTCATTGATCCAGTGCCGCAATTCCATGCCGAGGGTGTGTCCGGCAATGTCGATGGCGATTTCGGCGTTCCACACATCGTCGTACGAGTCAGCAAATGGTGAGTTGGCCCAGACAACTGCGATGAGCGCCGCAATGACCAGCAGCATTCCGGCGGTGGATTCGCGATGGAGAACGTCTCGTAGCGGTGTGATGACTCGATGAGGAAGGCTGTTTGAGCCATGACGAGACGAAGCGGTGGTCACGAGAGGCGAGTATCGCACCCACAGAGGCCTCATCCACCTACTGATACGGTCTGCATGTGTCACATAACCCCCGGGTCACAATCGCCGAATCCGGACGCGGTCGCTACCAGAACAGCGTCACTATCGGCACCTTCCAGTTCATTGCCGACGAACCGGTCTCTGCGGGTGGTGATGGCGCAGGACCTAATCCGTACGACTATCTCTGCGCAGCGCTCGGTTCGTGTACGTCAATCACTTTGAGGATGTATGCCGATCGCAAACAGTGGCCGCTGGAGCAGATCGAGGTCGACGTGAATCATCGCCGCCTGGATGGCCGCGACCACTTTGACCGAATGCTGACGCTGCGAGGCCCACTCGATGACGCACAACGCCGGCGATTGATGGACATCGCGGATCGCTGCCCAGTACATCGCTCGTTGGAAGGTTCGGCGATGATTACCACCGAAATGTTTGGGGTGGAGCCGTGACGTACTCGTTGGAAGAGCGCATTGCGGTACTGGCGGGTGTCGATCATTGGCACACCGCAGCATCGGCCGGTGTACCAAC
>CAYQUE010000281.1:0-1251 GCA_964420615.1 uncultured Alteromonadaceae bacterium
AGCGCCACCCCGGTCTCGTCACAGCTGGTTTCGATGCCCAGTACCCGCATGGGTCGCCAATCTCCTGAAATGACAGGGCTTTTGGCCCCGAAAAAGGGGCAAAAACTAACATGTCCCAACGCTTTGCAAAATGGGGGGCTGGCGCCTATACTGCGCGCCCTCAAAACGGGTCCGTGTCGTTTGCGCGGATGTTAAGACCACAGGATAGATGAATGCCTTCAATAAAGGTTAAAGAAAACGAGCCCTTTGACGTTGCCCTGCGTCGCTTTAAGCGCTCCTGCGAGAAAGCCGGCCTCATTGCCGAGGTGCGCAAGCGTGAGCACTACGAGAAGCCCACCACGATTCGCAAGCGCGCGGCCGCTGCCGCAGTCAAGCGACACGCCAAAAAGGTGATGCGCGAGAACCGCAAGCGTCAACGTCTCTACTGATCGCGCGCCCAGCGCCGGTGCTCTGCGCGCCGATACCCCCCCAATGAGCGACAGCCCTTCTCTGGTAGAACAGGTCAAAGCGGCCATGAAAGCCGCGATGAAGGCCCGTGAGAAAGACACCCTCGCCACCATTCGCCTGATTCAGGCGGAGTTCAAACGCGTCGAAGTCGACGAGCGCATCGAGATTGATGACGCCCGCGCGTTGGCGATCATGGACAAAATGGTCAAGCAACGCCGCGACTCTGCCAGCCAATATCGCGATGCCGACCGCCCCGAACTCGCGGAGCGGGAAGAAGCCGAGATTGTCACCATTCAGACCTTTTTGCCGGCGCAGCTCACTGACGCCGAGATCGACGCCATGATCGACGAGGCCCTTGCGGGGATCGACGCCGAGGGCATGGCAGCAATGGGCCCATTAATGGGCAAGCTCAAGCCGCAATTACAGGGCCGCGCCGACATGGGTGAGGTCTCCAAACGCATCAAGGCAAAACTCGGCGCCTGAGTCTCCGTTCGACCCGGCGCCAACCACCACCCAAACTGATCCCCCTGAGTCTCGACTATCGGTTGGTCTGTGCTTGCCCTCTCCCTGAGGGGCGGTCACACTGCGCTCTCTTTTTGATGAATTCGCGCGGGCGCGCAGCAACCATGGCCCGGGCGACGGCGACCCCAACGAACACACCGTGGCAAGACTCCCGCAAGCGCTTTTAGATGACCTGCTCGATCGACTCGATATCGTCGAGGTCATTGATCGGCGCGTGAAGCTTAAAAAAGCGGGCAAAAATTATTCTGCCTGTTGCCCGTTTCACGATGAGCGCACGCCCTC
>CAYQUE010000282.1:0-1249 GCA_964420615.1 uncultured Alteromonadaceae bacterium
TCACGATTTTTGGGATCCGTGCCCAGAGCGAGCTCCTCTTCGTCTGTGAGGCCATACATCGCATCTCTACCAACGCTACAAGCCTCAAACTTTCAGCACTGGGAAACCAAAAGACTAACTACCTGAAGTACGATCCGAATAGCACCGCTCGCTCGTGCTAAAGCTGGTCAAAGAAATCAAGGATGAGTGGCCAAGACCACCCCAAACCATACTCATGCCCCATATCTCGCCGACAATCCAACACAGGTGGCCAAGAAGATTCAACTGAGCAATCAGACCAGCCGCGGCACTCAACCTCAGACATTCCAACGTCGAATGGCTGTGCGGGTAGCGTGGTGTCACAGCCCTTCGCTTCAGCCCAAGATTGGGTGATTGAGGACGCACTGGCATAGTAATAGACGTCTCCATCAGAGGTCGTAGTGAAAGTCTCCTGTCCCCAGTCCCCCGGCGGAACCGTTCGATCTCTCAATCCCGTAATGGAAATAGCGGGGAGCCCACCCTCTATAATTGGAGGCTCCAGAAAGCCTCTATGAGGAAGACCGACAATAGAAGCCACGCCAGTGAATACTTCAGCACTTGCTTCTTCACGACCAAGATCCCACGCCAACATGCCACCGTTGGAGCCTCCAACGGCATAGACCCGTTCGGGATCAATACAAACATTATTGGATACCGCCGCAACCAACGACGCTACAAATTCGGCATCATTGACCGTGCATTGCGTCCAGGAGCAGCCATTTTCAGCAACGGCTCCGCATGAGGGATAGACGTAATCAGTGGTTATATCATCATCGCAGATCGCGTTCGAATCGCCGGCGACCGAACTATTGAGTCCATCGCCATCCAGACCCGTCGTGGAGCCCTGAAAAGACCATGAGGAGAACTGATTATCTGGCTCCTCTCCGCCAAGCCCCAACGGCGCAACCAAAATATACCCACGCTGATCAGATTCAGTTTGCACCGTCGCATTTTCTAAGAACTCTCCTTCATCACCCCCCCAGCCATGAAACGCAACTATGAGGGGATGCGAATTCTCCGAGCCGTAATTTGCCGGAAGTCGAATTCGGAAGTTGCGCACTACATCTCCCTGCGCGAGCGTGTAGTCACCGGAAGTCCAGTTGGAGGAGGGACACGTTTTCGCCACCGGTTGTGTGGCCTGATACAGAAGCCAAATAGGCAAACCGCCGGATGTCGCCTCAGGGATCATGGCTTGCGATACAGACACACCGCTTGGCCCCACTGAATTCTC
>CAYQUE010000283.1:0-1234 GCA_964420615.1 uncultured Alteromonadaceae bacterium
GCCCGAACGACTACAAAGTGTGGAGTGACGCGTTGCTGGAACGAGGCATTGGTCTGGTCACGCCCACCAAACACGAGGGCGAAACCGTTTTGCGCTTTTGTATCGTCAATCCGCGCACCAGCCGCGAAGATATCCAGATGATTCTCGACACCCTCTGAAAGCACAGCAAACCCTGGCGCTGATCCGGCCACTGTTGGGGCGGCGCCTGTGGCGAAACGGGGGCAGGAGCACTCGACCCCACTCAATAACAGCGCGCCACAGTGATGTTCGTGGCAACCCCCTATTGAGCCTCGTTTGTGATTGAGCCCAATGCGCGGTAAGTTGACCCCACACCCCGAGGGGTGGTGCAAAAGAACAAAACAACACAAACAAGGGGGAACCATTATGAAAAAGCTACTTTTGTCACTGAGCCTGCTCACCATCGCCGCCTGCGGTGGCGACAACAGCGCCGACAGCGTGCCCGCACCCGAATCACCCGCGATGGACGCCGTGAGCGCAGATGCTCCGCCAGTCCCCGCGATCGTGGAATTTGTATGGCATCAAAAAGCCGAAGGATTTTCTGATGACGCGCTCTGGTCCCACGCCGACTATTGGTCGAATGTTGCTGGCGAGGCCAACTGGGGGTTGATGGTGGCCACTGTCATGACGCCACGAGTCGCAAACGATAACTTTGATTTCCTGTGGGTAATGGCATGGCCATCCATGGAAGCGCGAGATAATGCGTGGTCGGACTGGGCAGCCAACCATGAGCCCGCCTGGCTCGAACTGACACAAAACACCTTTACCTACTCCGCAGAGCATGCCTACGGGTTCGCACCGGCACCGGGTCGTCCGGCCAGTGCGCGCAATACCAGCGGAAGTAGCGTGGTGGAATTCATGTTCTGTGAGTACAAGGAAGGAAAAGGCGAGGCGGATCGCAAGGCGTTCGAAGCCATGCATGCCGCATTCATGGACAGCTACGAGGCCGAGGTCGGTGCAACCAGCTATTGGTGGACAGCGATGACACCGCTGTTTGAGCTGCCCGATCAGAACACCCCCGACTACATGTGGACCAATTTCTGGGCAACAGATGCTGAACGAGAAGCTGGTTATGCTGCTTATGGCGAGTCGGCCCATGCCGCCAACGCCATGGAGGACGCCGACTGCCAGAGCCCTGCCTTATTTGACTCACGGGTAATCTACCTCCCTCAGGCCTGAGCCCGCACCGAGCATCTATTGCTCTCGGCGCCCCGCA
>CAYQUE010000284.1:0-1220 GCA_964420615.1 uncultured Alteromonadaceae bacterium
GGCCAACCGACACAGTCACCGTGCATTACCGAGGCACCCTCATCGACGGCACCGTGTTCGACTCCTCCGTGACCCGTGGCCAGCCGGCCACCTTCGGCGTCAACCAGGTGATCAAGGGCTGGACCGAGGCTCTCCAGCTCATGAGCGTCGGCGACAAGTGGCGGTTGTTCGTGCCGCAGGACCTCGCATACGGCGCGAGCCCGCGCCCGGGCGGCCCCATCGAGCCCTACTGCGCCCTCGTCTTCGAGGTCGAGCTGCTCAGCATCGCCTGAGGGGGCCGGCGGCGCCGCTGGCCGTCAGTCGACGGTCGGCGGCGCGGTCCGGCGCACGAACTCGTACGCGCCGTCGACCGCACCCCAGACCTGGACGTCGTCACTGTCGTAGCCCCGGTCCCAGGACGTCAGGAGCTCGGCGCCGAGCGTGACCTCTGCCGTCGCGTAGGTCGCGCCGTTGAGGTCGGAGAGGCAGTCCTTGTCGCGGGTGCTGCCGGTGAAGGCCTCGCCGTCCCAGGTCATCGTGACCCCGCAGCCGTCGCGGGGCTCGAAGTCCTCGGCTGCGAAGGAGAAGGACGCGGGGTCGTCGCAGAGCCCCACGAGGGCGTCCTCGGTCGACCGGGACGTGGCCTGCCAGACCTCGGAGACGGCGGTCTCCTCGTCCTGCGGCACCACCCGGTACAGGCGCTGCCGGTAGGGTGCGCCCGGGTCGTCGAGGAGTGCCTGCTCCACGTAGAGGACCCGCTCACCGAGCTCTGGCAGCTCGACGGTGCACATCCGCAGGGAGATGCCGTAGTAGCTGTAGTCCCGGGCCTCCTGGTCAGCGGAGTCGTAGTCGCCCTCGAGCCAGGTCGCGAGGCGGTCGGCGGTCTCGGCGGAGAGGTCCACGGGGTCGGCGCCGTCGCCGGTCGGGTCCGCGTCGGTCTCCTCGGCACAGGCACCGGAGAGGAGGACGGCTGGCAGGAGGACGAGGGCGTGCAGGGCGGCGCGAGCGGGCATGGAGACTCCGGGTTCTCGCAGTCGGGCTTCGACTACTCATGGGTCGGTAGTAATCTACTAAAGGGTAGTCAAGGGGAGGATCCGGCCGACACCAGAACGTCATACGCTCCGGCCGTGCACCAGGCCCTCCCCATCCTCCTCGTCGCCGGCCTCGAGCTGTGGCTCGCCGGCGTGCTGCCGTGGTGGGCCGCGTGGCTGGTCGGCTGGGTGGGTCTGTCGACGCTCGTC
>CAYQUE010000285.1:0-1219 GCA_964420615.1 uncultured Alteromonadaceae bacterium
CTTGAGCCGCTGGGAGGCCATCGGATCCTTGCGAAGATCCACCCCGTGCTCTCCAGCGAACTTCTCGGCGAGCCAGTCAATGACCGCCTCATCCCAATCATCGCCACCAAGGTTGGTGTCACCCGAGGTGGACTTCACTTCGAAGACGCCGTCACCGAGTTCCAGCACCGAAACGTCGAAGGTGCCACCCCCGAGGTCGAACACAAGGATGGTTTGATCGGTGTCTTCCTTGTCAAGACCGTAGGCAAGGGCCGCTGCCGTGGGTTCGTTGATGATCCGGAGCACCTCAAGGCCGGCGATTCGGCCAGCTTCCTGAGTGGCCGTTCGCTGGGCGTCGTCAAAGTAGGCGGGAACCGTGATGACCGCTTCGGTGACGGTGTCGCCCAAATACTCCTCAGCATCTCGCTTCAGCTTCATCAACGTACGGGCGCTGATCTCCCGAGGGCCATAGCTTTTGCCATCGATATCGACCGACCAGTTTCCGCCCATGTGGCGCTTCACCGAGCGGATCGTTCGATCGGGGTTGGTGATGGCCTGCCGTTTGGCCACTTCTCCGACGAGGACTTCGCCGTCCTTGGCGAAAGCCACCACCGACGGGGTGGTGCGCGATCCTTCCGAGTTCGGAATGACGACGGGGTCGCCACCTTCCAACACAGCCACCACCGAGTTCGTGGTGCCTAGGTCAATTCCAACTGCCTTGGGCATGGATGTCTCCTCTTTGACAAGGGTTTGGGGGATATCGGTTGGTGAACTCAACGCCGGCTCAAACTTCGAGCCAGCTGGCGAGTTACGGTGTGCCGAAGCACCACTACATGGCAATCATAAAAGTTGAGTGCGCTTGTAGCAACTTCTCTTCTAGGAGAATTCTGCCCGGGAAAACCACTGGCCGCCACATCGGGACGCTGTCGGCCGGTACCGTGAAGGAATGCACCAACTCCTTCTCGTTCGCCACGGCCGATCCGAATGGAACGAACGAAACCTGTTCACCGGTTGGTACGACTGCCCACTGACCGACACCGGTCGCAACGAAGCCCGAACTGCGGGAAGGATGCTGGCCGAAGCCGGGCTTCACCCCGACCAACTCCACACCTCAACTCTGCAGCGGGCCATCGAAACCGCCAACCTCCTGCTGGCCGCCTGTGACCGGCAATGGATCCCGGTTGAACGGAGTTGGCGGCTCAACGAGCGGCACTACGGCGACCTCACCGGACTCGACAAG
>CAYQUE010000286.1:0-1211 GCA_964420615.1 uncultured Alteromonadaceae bacterium
TGTTCGATCCCGACGTTCCCGCCGACGAACAGTCACCCGGGTGCGTTCACGTCTATGAGGCCAACGGTGCGGGTGCGGTCGTGCCGACGACGATCACGGCGACCATGACGTGGGACATCTGGGCGTCGACCTCGAGCCGCCCGACCGAACGGCTCATCACGCCGGTGACCCGCCAGACCACGTTCGTGGTCGATGTGCGCGAACTACAGGCCGTGATCGACTGATCAATGTGCTGTGGCGGCCTTCAGCGGATTGGGCGCGTCGGGTCCGTGAAGATCTGGCGTTGTCTTTCCGGCGGCATTCAGCGCAATAACGGGTCGGGCGCTTAGGTGGATACCCGGATGACCCGTTGGGTTGGACCCTGAGGTACCTGGCTGGGGGCTCAGTTGTGTGCACCGCGCAGGGAGGCCAGGCCTCGATCAGCAGAAGTGCATAATGAGTGAAATATTTGGATACATATCCATTCAGCACGTTAAGCAACTACCAAGGCTCACTCTTGCGTTGGGACGTCAAGGACAAGGGGGTATGAGAAACATTCCCATACCCCCTTGTCTTTGGAGGCCCGATCTTGAGAGGGCTGGCCCTCGAGTCCAACCTCAACGCAACAGTCACCTTCGGCCAGCCACAAACAAGTGGTGCAATCCGATTGCACGCTGGCTGCACCCGACACGCACCCTCACCAGGATTTGAGGGGCCGTTACCGTCGGTAACGGTCGGTCACCGCGCGCACCTCACAAATGACGACGATCCGAACTCCGTTCGGGGTACGGGAACCATTCCCGTACCCCGAAGTTGTACTCCTGCTGCAGCTCAGGCTCTGACGGCGCTCGTCACATCCCCCTTCAAACGATATGTATCGTTTAGGTGATCACCGGGTATCAACGATGAGATCGGGGTCTCGCTCATTGGTTTCCCGCAAAGAGGAGCCGGTACCGGCCTGTAACTTTGTTACAGGCCGGTGTTGCGTCCTCGCTGGCGGGCAACAAGCTTCGTGGCTGCCTGCGCCGTGGAAGACGAACGCACGGCTGTAGCCCTGTTTCGGGTTCCTGTGCCCTGCCGGTCGAGGAACGTCCCCTGTATGACCGGCAGGAAAGTCCAGTGCCGGAAGGCTGCGGTCCTTAATAATCATCACGAAGGACATGGCGGTTGCGCAGTAGGTGAGGGCGTCCCCTCGATCCGGCGGCACAAATGTTCTTCCCGGGAAGAAGGGT
>CAYQUE010000287.1:0-1210 GCA_964420615.1 uncultured Alteromonadaceae bacterium
TTGATCAGCTGAGGTGCCAAGAAGGACTCTGGCGCCAAGCGGAGCTGACCCTGTTGTTGCTGTTCGCTTGCCATACCGCGCATCCCCCTTGATGGTTGGTTGTTGGCCGAAAATACCACCGGCAATGCAAAGTTTTTTAGTTATTCTTTTTAAGAATAATCATATAACCTTAGGTTAACCGGTGTTGCTGTGGATGGCAACCCACCGACCGATATTTTGCCAAGCGCGCAGCAACGTCGTATGTTTTTGGCCTGAGCCTAGCGCCAAGAGCGGACCCAGCCCAGTGCGCCGGGCTGGTTTTCGGACACTGATGGCCATCACCATCATAGTGGCGAACCCGCCGGTTTTAGGCCCAGTCCTCGATCGATGGGTATGGTGGGCTGCGCACCGCCCGATGAAACACAAAGGAATAACTCATGGTACGTCGCTCACTTGTAACATGGTTCGCCGCGCTGGCACTACTCGCTCCTCTCGCCGCTTTCAGCGGTGAACCGGGAGCGCCAGGCATTGTCTTTCACGTGGATTCAGATCAGAAAATGAACCGGGTGCTGCGGCAAATCGCTCGGCATCAGGCGGGCAACCCCACCGTACCGGCGCGCGTGATCTTGATTGCCGAAGGCGTCCGGCCCGCTATGGAAGGTGCGGTAGACACCAACGGCGGCGACTATAGCGCGCAAATGGAGCAATTACTGATGTCCGGCGTGCGGATTTTTGCCTGTGAAAACACCTTAACCAGCTTCAACCTGAGTAAGGATGATCTCGCTCTCGGCATCGAAACCGTCCCGTCGGGGGTCGCCGAACTGGGTCGGCTGCAGGTCAGTGAAGGCTGGGGATACATCAAACTGTGAGCGCCCTGCTTCGCGCTTTGCTGGCACGGGGGCCGGCCATCAAGCGCTCCGGTGCCATACCGGAATTGAAACGATACGGACTGCAATCGTCGATCCTGCTGTGGCTGGGAGTGGCGGCAACATCCGTTGCCTTGAGCGGCCTTGCCTCGGCCGAGAGCGACGTAGCGCTCGTCTACATCTACAGCCCCTCCTGCGGCGCCTGCCAGCAATTTGATCGCGAGGTCGGCCCGATCTACCCGAAAACGACCGAAGCCCAAACACTGCCGATGCAAAAGATCCAGTTTGACGCTTGGCGCGAGGGTACGGGACCTTTTGCCGACTGCGCGGTTTCGCCAGTTCTCGGGACGCCCACTTTTATTCAG
>CAYQUE010000288.1:0-1207 GCA_964420615.1 uncultured Alteromonadaceae bacterium
AGTTGATCTCCTTCAGCACCTGATCGGCAATGGTCCGGTCTCGTTCATTGAGTTCGAGTTCTGCGAGGCGCTTCGCCGCGTCGGCGATCGACAACGCGCAGAGGTCGTGGATGTTCGCTCCGTCAATGGTTACCGCGAGCGACAGCGGGTTCAGCCGTGCGCCACCACAGTCTTGGCAAGGTACCAGCCGCATGTACCCCTCGATTTGCTCGCGAGTGGCGTCAGAGTCAGCTTCATCGTGGCGGCGAGCCAGATACGGCAGCACCCCTTCGTACCGGGCCTGGTAGGTGCGGACCCGTCCGTAGCGGTTCTTGTACCGCACCTCCACTCGCCCTTTGACCCCTTTGCCCCCTAGAAGAAGGTCGCGCTGCTTCTGGCTCAGCTTGTTCCACGGCACGTCCTGAGGGATGGCGTAGTCCTCACAGATCGACTCGACCAGACGGGAAAAGTATCGACTTCGGCCGCCGGCCCACGGGGCGATGGCACCATCGGCCAGAGTTCGGTCCTCGTCAGGGATCACCAACCTCGGATCAACCTCAAACACGGTGCCCAAACCATCACAATGCGTACAGGCGCCGTACGGAGAGTTGAACGAAAAGTTTCGCGGCGCCAGCTCATCAAACGACTTGCCGTCGGACGGTCGAGACAAATGCTGACTGAACACCAACGTCTCAGGATCGCCGTCCTTGGGCATCAACTGAAGCTCCGCGATCCCTCCGGTTAACCCGAGAGCCGTCTCAATCGAGTCAGTGAGCCGGCGCTCGATGCCCTCTCGCAAGACGAGGCGATCAACCACCACCGAAATGTCGTGCATTTCGTAGCGTTCGAGCTCGACGTCGAGTTCCTGTCCAAGCTCAATGAGCTCCCCATCAACCATTGCACGGACGAAGCCTTGCGAGGCCAGATCGGTCAGCAGCGTTTCGTAGGTGCCTTTGCGGCCCCGAACCACCGGGGCCAGCACCTGAAAGCGCGTCCCTTCCGGCAAGGAAAGGATGGTGTCAACGATCTGCTGGGGGGTCTGACGCACCAGTGCTTCACCGGTTTCTGGATCATGGGCGATGCCAATCCGAGCGAAAAGCAACCGGAGGTAGTCATAGACCTCGGTCACCGTACCCACCGTTGATCGCGGGTTTCGCGACGCGCTCTTTTGGTCAATGGAGATCGCCGGCGACAACCCTTCAATGAAGTCCACGTCAGGCTTGTCCAT
>CAYQUE010000289.1:0-1201 GCA_964420615.1 uncultured Alteromonadaceae bacterium
CGTCAGCAGATCGAGCTCGAGGACGACGAGTCCTGGCGAGGAATGTTCCTGTGCTCCGCAGGGATGATCATCGCCACGAAAAATTAGGGGGTTCGCGCAAACGCTCGGTCCGGTGCGGAAGGCGGGATTTGAACCCGCACGCCCGAAGGCACTGCGTCCTAAGCGCAGCGTGTCTGCCGTTCCACCACTTCCGCGAGATCAACAGTCTAAGAGTCGCTATCCGGCCCGTCGCCGCGACACCTGCCGGCAATAGGTCGGCGTCTGACTGTGGCAATTTGGGCACAGGTATCTGAGGTTGGACTCTTCGTTGTTCCATGGATCTCCATCGATGTGATCGACATGTAAAACCAGATTGACCCCCATCCAGGCATCTGTTGCCTTGCACCAGGCGCAGATTCGGGGCACCCCGACTTCGTCGAGTGCACGTCGGAGAAGGTGTGGTTTTTCTCTTGGACTCTCAGGGTCCCGCTTCACGAGAATCTCGGAAGCCGACTTCCTCGGATAGCGTCGTCCCCGGTTACTTGCCTGGCCCGTGAAGTGAGATGTGTCGAGTTTTGCTCGCTTAATGCGCTTGCTGATGTTGAAATGTGAGCCACCGGCGGGCTTGATCCCAAGTAGTCGCATGACACCAGCTATTGAAATCGAATCTGCGACGGCTTGAGCGAGTTGATCATCCGTGTACCTGTACTTAGTCATGCCCCACGCTAAAGCGGAGGTGTGACATGTATCCGTAGAAACAGGAGCGCTACAAATGCAATTCGCGGATCAGTTTCGCGACGTGACCGGTGGCCTTCACGTTGTAGAAGGCATCCGTAATCTTCCCGGTTCCCGAGATGACGAACGTCGAGCGAATCACCCCGGTGACGCTCTTTCCGTAGAGCTTCTTTTCGCCCCAGGCTCCGTACTTCTCCATCACCCGGTGGTCAGGATCCGACAGCAGGGTGAACGGCAGCCCCTCGGTCTTTGCGAACTCGGCCAATTTCTCGGGGGAGTCGGGGGAGATGCCGACAACGACGAATCCTGAGTCGGCGAAGGTCGCGAGGTTGTCGCGGAAGTCGCACGCCTGCTTTGTGCAGCCGGGCGTCATCGCGGCTGGATAGGCGTACAGGAGGACACGGGAGCCACGTTGGTCTTTGAGTGCCCAGCGCTCGCCGGTGGCGGTGGGCAGCGTGAAAGTCGGTGCGGTTTCTCCGGGTTCCAA
>CAYQUE010000290.1:0-1197 GCA_964420615.1 uncultured Alteromonadaceae bacterium
AGCATGTGTACGAGTAGTGCATCGTCGCTACTGAGTTCTGTGGCATTTCCAAGCGTAATCGTTGAGGTGTCTCCCTCGGTGGTGGCATGAAGGACGTTGCGCTGCACAAGATCAGCCACCGCTGCAGTGGCTGCTTGAACAGGGAGAAAGCAGGTTCCGTTATCAGCCCCGACAAGCACAAACGTTGCTAGGACAGGCGGGCAATGTTCGACATCGCGTACCTCGCCTAGCTGTCGTTTGGGCGACCCACTCAAGATGTGATCATTCGCCCCGAGCCACCAAATGAGCCGAAATGTTCCGAGCAGCACCGCTACTCCCCACAGCAACGGCGCTGACATCTCTAGGAGATCTCGCCCTCGTTGCGAACCCACACGGTGCGTTGCGGGAATGGAATCTCGATGTGATGTCGGTCGAACACAACTTTGACGTGCTCGCGGACGGCGCGTTGAATCGACCACTGGTCGCCTGGGTCAACCTTGATGGTGACGCGAAGGGTGATGCCATCTGCCCCGAGTGACTCAACGCCGAGCACGGTAGGGGGTTCGAGCACAGATTCGGTGAACTCCTCGCGAGCACAAACCTCTGAGACGGCCTCATTGAGAATGGACCGAACTTCAGCAAGGTCGCTGTCATACGCAACATCGATATCGATGACCGCTACCGACCAGAGTTGGCTGAGATTGCCAACACGCGACACTTGGCCATTAGGCACATGCCACACCGTGCCATTGAGCGACCGAAGAACAGTTGTTCGGAGGGTGACTTCTTCAACGACCCCAACCGCCTCACCAAGATCGATGACATCCCCGATTCCATATTGATCTTCAAGCAGCATGAACAGCCCGGCAATGCAATCTTGCACAAGGCTTTGGGCGCCGAAACCAAGCGCAACACCAGCGATTCCCGCACCGGCAATGAGCGGTCCGAGGTTGATACCGACTGTTCCAAGGGCAGTCGTGAAACCAATGCTCCATACTGCAACTGACACTGCTGATCCGAGAACGTTTGAAATCGAAAGTGCTCGGGCATGGCGGCGTTCAACAACGATTGGATCCTCTTCGGGTTCGACAAGACCAGAAATTGGAACGCCGAGTCGGTCTAGCCGCTGCAATGTCGAGGAGCGATCAGCGGTAACGATGTGGGTAACAACTTTCCGGATTGACCGGCGAAGAATTTTCGAGAGCAGCCACGCACCAA
>CAYQUE010000291.1:0-1197 GCA_964420615.1 uncultured Alteromonadaceae bacterium
GATGAGGTTCTTCGCGTCCACCCAGGGGGTGAATGCGTAGCTGTCGGCCGGGAACATCGGGATGGTCATGTCGTCTCCAGGAGCGTGGGGTCGGCTACTCGGCCGACGATGCGGAGGCGGCAGCGGGGGCGTGGCCGCCGGCCTTCATGAGCACGAGGTACAGGCCGCCGGCGAGGAAGAAGCCGACGAACCAGGCGTAGGTGTAGATGGTGTCGAAGAACGGGGGAACGACCCCGTCGCCGAAGGCGCCGGCCTGGTGGAGGAAGCCGGGAATGTTGGGGAGCACTGCGACGCCGAAGGCGAGCAGCGCCACCGGGTTGAAGCCCCCCTTGTAGGTGTAGGGGCCCTGCCGATGGAACAGGCCGTCGAGGTCGAGGTTCGTCCGCCGCAGCAGGAAGTAGTCGGCGAGCAGGATGCCCACGATGGGCCCCAGCAGCGCGGAGTACCCGACCAGCCATGTGAAGATGTATCCGCCGGTGCTGGCGATCAGCTTCCAGGGAAGGATGGCCAGTCCGATGCCGGCCGTGATGTAGCCGCCCAGCTGGAAGGTGAACTTCTGCGGGTTGACGTTGATCAGCGCGTTGGCGGGGCTCACGACGTTCGCGGCGATGTTCGTGGACAGCGTCGCGACCGCGAGGGCGAGCAACGAGATGGCCACGGTGCCGCCGCCGCCGATCATGCCGGCGAGGACGGTCGGGTCCCAGACGGGCTCGTGCAGTGCTCCCGTCTCCGGGTTCGCGAAGATGACGGTCGTCGCGCTCGTGACCGCGACGCTGATGAAGGCGAACAGGGTCATCGTGGTCGGCAGACCGATGGCCTGCCCGAGCATCTGGTCCCGCTGGGACTTCGCGTAGCGGGTGAAGTCGGGAATGTTCAGGGAGAGCGTGGCCCAGAAGCCCACCATGGCCGTCAGCGACGGGATGAAGACGCTCATGAACTCGCCCTCACGCTCCCCGCCCGGGTCGAAGGCGCTGGGCATCTCGAGCATCGGGTCGAGGCCGCCGGCGGCGTACCAGGCCCAGCCGAGCAGCGCGATCCCGATGGCGATGAGGAAGGGCGCTGCTGCGCTCTCGAGCAGGCGGATCGACTCCACCCCCTTGTAGATGACCGCGATCTGGATGGCCCAGAAGGTGAGGAAGCAGCCGAGCTCGGCGGCGTTGATGCCCAGGAAGGGGAGGGCGTCTCCTACCAGTGCGT
>CAYQUE010000292.1:0-1190 GCA_964420615.1 uncultured Alteromonadaceae bacterium
ACCCCTAGCCCCGACGCTGAACTCGATGACGCCGGGTAACGGGAGTTTGACGGTATCGTTCAGTCCTAATTCGAGTGGCCCGACGGCGGACTCTTATACTGCGACGTGCGTTCCTGCGCAGTCTCTTGAAACGACCGCAGATGTCATGATGGCAGTGGAAGATCACTCTGAGTGGCATCGATCGGATGCTTTCAAGACCGGTGGTCACCGCTGCGGCGCTGATGAGATACAGGCGCGGCATCAACTGCTGGGGCTGACGCCGCCTGCGGCAAGCACAGCAGACTGCAGTCTTTACAACACGACTATTTCGGGCGAGTACGACCCGCTGGGCTCGGGCACTTATGTGATCCCGGTGTACTGGCATGTGATCTCTACGAGTGGTGGCACGGGCAATGTGACCGATGCCAACATCAGCGCCCAGATGGCCGTGCTCAACGAGGACTTCGCGGCGATCTTTGATACGACGGTTCGGTTTGAGCTGATCGGTATTACGCGCACGGTCAACGACGGCTGGTTTACGGACTCACCGTCGGATGAGGCGGCCTATAAATCAGCACTAGGGATCGACCCCTCGCGTTACCTGAACATTTATACCAACGATGCCAGTGGGTATCTCGGCTACGCCACATTCCCGGCGGACAGTGCGGGCAACGTTTATGACGGCGTGGTCATGAACTGGGCGTATGTAGGAGGGCGGAACCTGCCCGGCGCCGCGCCCTATGACCTTGGCCGCACGCTAGTGCATGAGGTGGGTCACTATTTGGGTCTGTGGCATACATTCCAGGGTAACGGTGGGCAGTGCGCCAATACCTTTACTTCGGGCGATTATATTGTTGACACATGGCCGCACAACGAGCCCGACTTTGGAACCTCGGGGACGTCGGTCTGTGGTGGCGTGTCAGCCATTGAGAACTTCATGAACTACTCCGACGACGCAGCGATGGATCGCTTTACCTCGCAGCAGTCGAATCGCATGATCTGTAGTCTCATCAATTACCGACCCCAGCTTTACAGCATCGAGTCTGTGGGTTACTCAGCTACGGGTTCGGGCTCGCCTCTGACGGTAACAGGGCTTACCAATGGCGAGGCATATAGCTGCTCGGTCGTTGCGAACAACGGTGAGAACAGCTCGGTGGCGTCCAACGCGTTAACCGGCACACCGCGTCAACCCACACTACCGGGCACCCCGA
>CAYQUE010000293.1:0-1187 GCA_964420615.1 uncultured Alteromonadaceae bacterium
CTGAGCAAACTCGCTGATGCGGGCACCACCGGGGTCAACAATCGCTCGGCGGCGTGCGCCTGCTCATGCCCCAGCGGCGATAACCCCGGATCAACATCCTCGCCAAAGCCCGCTGCGGCCTCGCCGTGACGCACCAGCCAGATATCCGCCACAGCGCTATTACCGATACGTGACCAACGACTCACCCAATTGCTGGCTCAGCAACTGCAAGTGCGCGGTGTCATTAAAATTAGAGAGCGAAATGCGGCCGCGGGAAAAAATCAGCCGAGTGATCGAGCAGTTAAACACGGGCTCGTAAAACCCATAGATTTGATCGTGGCGAACCCCCAGCACCCAACTCACTGCGGTCGCGATAGTGCCGCCAGAAGTGAAAATCGCCGTGTCACTGCCACTGGCCGCGCGCGCCATGGCGTCCTCCAGTGCGCCCTTCACCCCCGCCAGATAATCCGGCCATGAGGCGGTATCGGTTAAGGCGGGGCAGTCTGGCGAGACCCAGGCATTGAATACCGCCTGAATCACTTTTTGATACTGCTTGCTATCGGAGCGCCCGGCCTTCACACGCTCGGCAAAAGCGGCATCTCGCTCACAAAGAATGGGTAACAACGCCGCAATTTGTCCCTCGTTATCAACTTCGTTCAGGCGAGGATCCACGTGGAGGGGAATCGGCGCCGGCTGACTAGCGAGCACTCGCTCGCCCGTCTCGCGTTGGCGTGACAGATCGCCACTCGCCGCCTGCGCAAAATGGAGTCCTATATCGGCGAAGAAGCGCCCGGATACATCAGCCTGCCGCTGTCCCAACGCGGAGAGCTGGTCGTAGTTATCGCTGCCAAATGAGGCCTGCCCATGTCGAATCAAATAAAGCGATGCCATGACTAAGCGACCTCCTGCCGTCGGGAAAACCTCACGCGTCGCGGATAGGGATAAAAATCTTCGACAAACCCTTCGCGCAACTTGTCCTGTAAGCGAATCCAGAAGTCCGCGTCGTAGAGATCTGCATGCTGGGCGTCAAACGCGGCGCGCGCCCGGCTATTGCCGGAAAAGAACAGCCGGAATTCCTCGGGAAAAATATCCTTGGGCCCAACCGAGTACCAGGGCTGGCCCGACATCTCATCCATTTCATCCCGCGGCGGCGGAATACGCCGAAAATGACAGTCCAACAAGGGTTCAATCTCGTCGTAGTCATAAAA
>CAYQUE010000294.1:0-1180 GCA_964420615.1 uncultured Alteromonadaceae bacterium
CACCCAGCGTCGATGGTTCGGGGGGCAGCGTTACTCCCGAGCAAGGCGTGCTCGCAAATGCGGACGAGGCGGTGATTTTTGATCTGACCCCCGACGTCGGGTTCGCTGTTGCTGACGTGGCCGGTACTTGTGACGGTGAAACGCGGGGCAATCAATTTTTTGCCGTCCCCTCGAGGGAGGCCTGTGAATTTACGGTGACGTTCAGCACCGAATTGACAATTAGTGGTGTGGCTGCGGAGGGCGGCATGATTACGCCCAGTGAACCACAGAAGATAGCCGCTGGTCGGAGCGCCGCCTTTCAGGTCACAGCGGATGTGGGTTATGTCACGCAGTCTGCGGTGGCCGGGGACTGTCCAGCCGGCAGCTGGAGCGGCGACATTTACACTGTGCCCGGCGTGAATACACCGTGTCAGGTGGAGTTTGGCTTCGACGCTGACCCTGTGCAATGGCATGCGGTCTCGACGGTGGTCGCTGGCGGTGAGGGTTTGACAAATGACCCCACCTACACCCGCGTTGTGGCGCACAATGACTATGCTCCTACCGGTCCGATCAGAATGGTCGAGGGGTATGACGTCAAAGACATCTCAGGGACTTGCCCGCCCGGTCAGTTTGCGGAAACGCGGACAATGGAGCCGTGGGTCGCTTATTATGATCCGGTCTATATACCCGAGCGCTACCACTCCTATATAACCGGCCAGATAACCGCCGACTGCACGATAGAAGTGAATATCGGTACCCCGCCTTTTTATACTGTGACCTCCTCTGCGGGTGCGGGCGGCACGATCGCGCCTGCCGGCGATCAGCTGGTGGACGGCGACGAGCAGGTGGCGTTTGTGCTCACACCGCAAAGCGGCTACCGAGTCAGTGACGTTAGCGGGTCGTGCCCTGAGGGCGTGTTGGCCGGCAATGACTATCAAACAGGGCCCATCACCCAAGACTGCACCGTGGCCGCTCTTTTTGAGTTGTTGCCGCCTACAGCACCGCCTGCCACACCCCAAATTATTCGTATTGAGCCGGGAGACGAGGAGCTAACGATTTTTGTCAGCGCATCCGTAGGAGCAACGCGTTACGTCGCGACGTGCGAGGGCGGTGGCACTAGCCATACAGGCGAGAGCGTTACGACGTCCATTACCGTCAGTGGTTTGACTAACGATGTAACGTATTCTTGTTCTGTCTTTGC
>CAYQUE010000295.1:0-1170 GCA_964420615.1 uncultured Alteromonadaceae bacterium
TGACGAGCGCGCCCACGCCCGCGTTGCGCGACCGGTTGCCGACGATCTCGTTGTCGTTCGAGGCATTCGACACCCGGACGGCGTCCCCCGAGACGTCCTTGAACCGGTTGCCCACGATGTCGTTGTCGGAGCTCCGATCCCGGGCGTACACCGCGTGGATCAGACGCTGACCGGTGTTCGTACCGCGAACCTTCCCGTTCTCGAGGTCCTCGAAGTCGTTGTCCGCGATGAGGGACTGCTGCACCCCGTGCATGAGCACGCCGCCCACGCCGTAGCGCTGGCCGGACCAGCTGGTCTGCCTGTACGGGGTCTTCTTGCTGCCGAGGTCCTCGAAGCGGTTCCCCGCGATCACCGCCCCGGCCATGAACGCCGTGTTGCCGCCGTCCCACTCATGCCCCACACCGCCACCGGTCTGCGGAGACAGCTGCAGCCCGCCCGACTCGAAGCCTCGCACGGTCACGCCGCGCATCTCGAAGTTCGCGGCTGCCGGCGATGACTCCGAGGTGTCTGGACCCACGATGGGGCGGTAGGCGAGGAAGAAGCCGGGAGAGGGGCGCCCCTTGCTGCGCAGACCCGAGACGGTCGCGCCGTGGCCCTCGAGCACCACCTTCTGGCCGGGCCGGTAGTAGTGCCAGGTGGTCTGCTCGTGCTGGGAGATGACCGAGCCCGGCGTCAGCGTGATGCGCAGCACTGGCTCGTGGGGCACGCTGCTTCCTGGGGTCGCGGCCTGGTCGACGAGCCAGTCGTGCAGCGACTGCAGCGAGCCAAAGGTCTGTCCGAGGACCTGGAAGGTTCCAGGCGGCTTCCGCCCCTTCGCCCCCGCCATGCGCTCCTGCCGGGCCGCGTTGCCCACGCCCCCCTCCCGCGCCCGCTCGGAGCGCACTGTCTGGACGGCTTCACCCGACGTGCGGTGCTGGCGGCTCTTGCTCACCCGACCATCCTACACCGCTGAAGCGTGGCCAGCCCTCCGACGAGCAACCTACAAGCAACCGACGGGCCGCCATTATCGGGAGACACTTCCCGGGCCATGCTGATGACCCTGCTGCCCACCGCCGCTGCTCTCTCCCTGTCGCTCGTGTCGACGGACGTCCCTCACGCGGGCGTGACCCTGGAGCAGTACCGCACGAGCGGACCATCCACGG
This sequence comes from uncultured Alteromonadaceae bacterium, assembly GCA_964420615.1. Classification (GTDB taxonomy): domain Bacteria; phylum Pseudomonadota; class Gammaproteobacteria; order Pseudomonadales; family Halieaceae; genus Luminiphilus. The sequence goes on from CAYQUE010000295.1 coordinate 1,143, forward strand.
ACGTCTGGGTCGCTCGCGTCGACCTGTG
>CAYQUE010000296.1:0-1165 GCA_964420615.1 uncultured Alteromonadaceae bacterium
CGCCCGCTAGAGGCGTGTTTGCCCGACCCGCTTTATGCCTTGCGCCGTGGCAGCACTGATTCTGAATTGTTGTTTTTGCTGCTGCTCAGCCATGGCTTGGCCACAGATCCGCAGGCGGCTTGCCAGTCGGTTTTGCAGCTGCTCACCGAAACGGCGCGGCAGCTGGGGGTTGTGGCGCTGCTGCGTCAAACATGCGTGTTCAGCGATGGGCGCCACCTGTATTGCTACCGCTATGCTAGTGATGGCCGCTGCCCCAGCCTGTATGTATCGCGCCAGTTTGTTCCTGGCGGCTTGGTTGTTGCCTCCGAGCCGCCGGATGGCCCCTCGGCCCATTGGGCCGAGGTGGCGCCAAACCAGCTGGTGCGGCTGGATCTGTCCGCCGATGCGGCCCTTGGGCCCTGTGCGGCTTAACCCGGCTTAACCGGCCAAGAATGCAGCCATATGATGGGCTGATTGCGCCGGTATCCGGCCAAAACGCTGCGAGACCGGGCAGGCGCGGCGCACCAGGCACCCGCCTGTCAGGCAACTGGTGCCTGCGGGGCTGGCAATATGGGCTTTGCAGGCGGCAACATCATAGGGCTGGCCCGGCACCAATGCGCCCACGGGGCAAGCGCTGGCGCAGGGCTGCGCACAGCCTTGGCAGGGGGTGGCGGTGGCGTGTGGCACAGGGTGATGGCCGGGCAGCCACAGCCCACCGCGCAGCGATATCATCATGCCTGCCAACCCATGCACCAGCATGCCAACCGGGCTTTGGTGACATTGCCCAGCCTCTTTGGCGTAGCGGATGAATGGCGCGTAGGGGGGGCCGCCAAACGGGTATTCGGCCCGCCCGCCAAACTGCTGCGCCAAGGCGCCCAAAACCCGCGTAGACCACCGATCGACCTGGTGGGGCTGGCCATCGCGCCATTCAGCGCTGGCGGTAAAAATTGGCCAAAAATCCGCGGTGCAGCCCAGTAAATAAAGCGTGTCGGCCCCCTCTATCAGCCCGCCCATCAGCATCAGCCCATGGGGCGGCAAGGCCTGTTCGATCTGGGCCAGCATGGGCTAGCGGGGCCGGTGTTCGCGGGGGGGTAGGTTGGCCGGTTTGATCAGCGAGCCTGCACCATGTTCGGTGAACAATTCCAGCAAACAGGCATTGGGCACGCGACCATCCAAAATAACCACG
>CAYQUE010000297.1:0-1161 GCA_964420615.1 uncultured Alteromonadaceae bacterium
GGATTTCGGTTTCATAGTCGGAGAATTGTCGGCTCAGCATCTGGTAACGCGCCTCTCGATATTGCTCGGCACGAGGCTTGCCCACCTCATCGCTGTACGGGCAACTGATCATCTGGATAACACAAGGATGGTCGGGGGATTGAGTGAACTGGTAGCCACCAAGACTCACCGGGAAATCGATGAAGGCCGTCTGGTGCATATTGCCTGGACACATCGCCAGGCCAAGCCCCTGTGCTCGTAGTGCTCGCCAGTGGCGAAGGCCCATAGTGGTGTAGATCAACGGGCTTTTCATTTGTTGCCGGAGTGCGTCCGCCTGCGCCTCAGGCAAATCCGAGACAATGTGCGGGATCATCATGTTGTAGCAGGCCATGACGACATGTTTTGCGGACACGCCATGCAGGGTGTCATTGTGAACATAGCGCACCGCGACGCTGTCGCGACTCTGGGTGCCGCGCTGATGCTGCACGTTAACGACCGTACTGTTGAGTCTGACGCGCGCACTGTGACCCGGCCGGTCGAGCTCCCGATAGTCAAATCGCATATCGACCAGAGCCTCGGCGTTATTGCCGGGTGCGACACTGGGGATCAGGTGGCGCAGCAGCGCCCGCGCGACCCCCGCGTTGCCGTCTGGGAAGTGGTGTATGTAAGGATGGTCCGCGTCATAAACCGGTACTGGCGCAAAGCCCAGCGCACCACACTCCTTGGCCTCGGCGATGGTCAGCAATTCGGCGCCCGCGCTGGACCAGTCGATGCCTGAGTGGCGGGCCATTCGCAGTACCTGAGGGTCATCGACGCCTAAAGTTTGTCTCAAGTATTCAAAGTAATTGGTGGTTTCAACGTAACGCTCAAGAGCCTTGTCTTCGAGGTTGAGCGACTGCAAACCCCCCTTGAGGACGCTCAATAGCTGCTGCTTACCGCGGTCACTTAGCGGGGTTTGCGCCACTGCTTCTTCATCGGATATGGCAGCGCCAGGCAAACCCTCGAGGTAATTGTAGTAATTGCAAAATGGATGCTGCACGAGCGTGTCACGGCCGAAGTGCCTCGCATTAAAGTAAGTCGTGGCACCGAGTTCATGGCGCTTGTAAAAGCCTTGATCAAAGGCGGTGTCAAAACGTTTTAGGTCGATTCCCACATCTTGGAATAACGTTTGCATGATCGCGC
>CAYQUE010000298.1:0-1158 GCA_964420615.1 uncultured Alteromonadaceae bacterium
AGCTGAAAGTCGCCGATGTCCCTGTGCTGTACCTGCCTTGGGTCCGTTTCCCCGTGGATTCAAGACGAAAGACCGGGCTACTATTCCCGGATATCGGCAGCGATACCCGCGGCGGGATCGACATTACCGCGCCCGTTTATTTTAACCTCGCGCCTAACTATGACCTGCTTTACCGACCGCGTTACATTCAGGAACGTGGCTTCCTGCACCAGGGCAAGTTTCGCTGGCTAAGTGACGATGTTGGCCTCTGGGAGTTTGACGGTGGCTGGATCGGCGACGACAGCAAGTATGAAGACGAGTTCCCGCTGGACGACGGCGCGCGCTGGCTGGTGGGCGCAAAACACAGCGGTCACTTTGGAGACAACTGGTACACGCGCATCAACTACACCCGGGTCAGTGATACCGAGTACCTGCGAGACCTCAACAACAGTAACCTGAGCGCGCAGCGTGAAACCGCGTTACAGCAGCTGGCGCGGCTGGCCTGGGTCAACGACCAGTGGCAGGTGACGCTCGACTTTGAGCAGTTCCAGTCTATTGCAGAGGATATTCCCGAGGACTACCGAAAGCTGCCGCAAATGACCGCACGGTGGGTCGGCAACCGGGAGTGGCTGGGGCTCACACCCCTCTTCCTGAGCCAGCTATCCTACTTTGACAGCGACATTGATCGCGTGACCGGGCAGCGACTCTATAACGAGTTCGGCCTGACCAAACCCATGAACTGGACCGCGGGTTTCTTCACGCCCACGGTCAAGTACCGTAGCGTGAGTTATGAACTCGACAGGCCTGTTACCAACCTAGATTCGTCACCACATGCAGGGTCTCTCATGGCGAGCCTGGATGCAGGGCTTATTTTTGAGCGCCAAACGCGGTTGTTCGGGCAGGCGATGACCCAAACCTTAGAGCCGAGAGCCTACTTCCTGTATAGCCAATTTGAAGAGCAACGCCTACAACCCGACTTTGACAGCGCCGAACTGACCTTCAGTTACGGGCAGTTATTCAGGGACACCCGCTTTTCGGGTAATGACCGCCTAGATGACGCCAACCAAGTCTCCGTCGGTGTGACCAGCCGCTATTTCGATAATGCCACCGGGGAAGAGAAGCTCAGCGCGAGCATTGGGCAAATCTATTACTTTCGCGATCGCGAAGTGCGCCTAAACC
>CAYQUE010000299.1:0-1156 GCA_964420615.1 uncultured Alteromonadaceae bacterium
CTGGGGCTCAAGGTCCGCAAGGTGAGACAGGTCCGACTGGACCCACGGGTGCAACTGGTGCTGACGGCAGGGGGCCTTTGCGATTTGCTTCCTCTTCCATTGCATTACAGCAGACCTATGCCTCTTCTTTTCCGGAAGCCGACTATGAACAAATTCTGTCGGTAGATGGTACGTCTGTTCAGGCCGCCTGCTGGAAACGATCAAGTTCTGAGTACAAGCGGTATTACTTCAAGGTGACAGCGGATGCGGCTTTTAACGTGCTAGGTGGTGCTGTTGCTGAGAGTCCAGCATCTTCATGGCGGCCTGTTTACGATGAGGGCGGGTTCGTTGGGACTGGCGACAGTTTGGGGGCATTCCGTTATGAAACGTTGGTTGAATTTTGGGTAGTCGGTGATCCAGATCTGATGACACCGCTATCAATCACGGTGTTTGTCGACTTGTCTGGAGCCGGGTGTGAATTTGAGACCTACTACTCCACGCTTGGCTAACAAGTGGACTCTGAAATGACAGACGACTCAACCTGGCCTCTTAATCCCGGAGTTCAACTCAAGCGAAGTGAAATTCACAAGTTAGAGGTAGGGCGCGTTCGCGTAGGCGGCAGGCAGCAGCACGGCATTACTTCATGCCTAGGAGGCACAGCCCATCTTGTCTTCATGGGGGAGGGCGGCGAAGAGAACGGATACGGGAAGCATGACTATTTCATCGACGACAAACTCGGCGATGTAGTCCTGAATTTCCATGTTCCCTCCAAGAGGTCCATGGACAGCAGGGAAGATCTCAAACCGGCCCTGTGCGTCTCGCTCAGTCGGTTAGATCAAGCCGAAAGGATTGATCCAAAAGCGTTTCCGGTCATTTGACCTGAAACGCACTTAGAGCGCATCCCTGATAAGGATGAGGTCACAAGTTCGATTCTTGTTAGCCCCACTAGAACCTCCGCTTCGGCGGGGGTTTTGTTGTTTTCATGCGGTTTCAGCAGTTGAAGGAATAGATGGGCGACCACATTGAACCGCTGAGAGATTTCGGCGGCAGAATAGGGGAATGCGGTTTGCCAGGCGAATCATCTCAGCGCTCATTATGACAATTGCAGCTGCCGGGGCAATCCGAGTGAAGGGACGCGGTGGAACTCCACCTCGCCACGGTGGGTGGCGACCAGTTC
>CAYQUE010000300.1:0-1148 GCA_964420615.1 uncultured Alteromonadaceae bacterium
CCCCCATTTCGTAGCTGGCCCGAGTTGATAATGGCGACAAATACTGAGCCACCGTTGCCCACCGCTATTTCAACGTTGTTAGTCCCGCTACCACCGCCGCTGATGATCAAAGCGTCCATTTCAGCAGTGCTGACTTTTGACCAAGTGGCGCCTGTGTCAGAGGATCGGTAGATACCGTTAGTGCCACCGAGGTAGCTGGCAAAATTCATGACGGTATAGATAACCGTCGGAGCGTTTCGGTTCGAAGCGATATCGTAGCTTAAACCGCCGGGCAGTCCGGTACCACCAGAGCCATTCCCTACGGACACCGGGGTAAAGGAGCTGCCGCCATTAGTACTTCTGAACAAACCCATATCGGCAAGGTTGTTTGAGTCTGAGTGGTTAACCGCCGCAAGGATGGTGTCCCCTCGCACGACAAGACCTGAGATATTCTTGCCGTTGAGGCTGCCGCCTCCGTTCACCACAGACCAGTTGCTGCCGGCATCAGTTGTTCTTAAGAGACCTGTTCTAAGCCCCCCCACTCTAGAATAGCTGCTGAAATTGCCAATCCCTGCCCAAACCGTATTGTAGGTGGTATCGGTTGGATCAAAAGCCAAGGCACCAATCGAATTGGAGGGCATGTCATCGGTTAGTGGTGTCCAGGTCGGACTCGCTGTGGTTGCATTGGTGGTCTTCCACACCCCGCCATTGGTGCCCCCTACGTAAAGAATATCGGCGTTAGTAGGGTGAGCAATGACAGCATGCGCCGCACCAGTTACCTCATTTCTGTTGAGACCGGTTACCGAGTCGACCGGCCCAGCGTTCTCGCTCTGACCATTGATAGAGGGACCCGGACCTTGACTTGACCAAGTGCCACTGACGGTATTCAGGGTATTTAGAGGGTAGCGAACATTTGCCCACGGCGGCGTCTCAACGTCAGCCTCCTCGCCAAATTCGAGAACATTAGCCCTAGTATCTTTTTCTTCGTCAGAGGGGCCGTCGGGCTGCCCCAGCGTAACTATCGCAACAACAAAAACTGCAATGAACGCAAACATAGCTCACATCTCCCAGCGCTGGTGGCACGTTACACGCAGTTACCAACCCTATTTTTGATCTGTCCTGCCCATCATGGCGCAAAGCTCCGCTGTACGACAGTGACAACAGTTTCC
>CAYQUE010000301.1:0-1144 GCA_964420615.1 uncultured Alteromonadaceae bacterium
CGCCGATGACGGGTGAGTCGCCAATACGACCCCAGCGCTTACCCGTCATCCCGCCGGTGGAGGTCCCCGCGACCAAATGACCCGAGGCATCCAGCACCACGACCCCGACGGTGCCGAACTTGTGGTCGGCTTCTGGCTGCAAACCCGCTTGCTCGCTGGCTTTAAAAGCGTCCAGTGCTTTACGCCGGCGCTCGGTAGCAAAATATTCGGGAGGTGCGATTTCGAACCCCTGTTCCAGAGCAAATGCCTCGGCGCCTTTGCCTGCCAGCATGACGTGGGGAGAGCGCTCCATGACGGCTCGCGCTAGCGCGATGGGTGATTTGACCGTCGATACCCCCGCCACAGCCCCGGCTTGCAGCGTTTCCCCATGCATAATCGAGGCGTCGAGTTCATGGGTACCGTCCCAGGTATAGACGGCGCCGCGTCCGGCGTTGAATAGCGGAGAGTCCTCCATCAGCTGGATAATCGTGACGACCACATCGAGCCCCGACTGCCCCTCTTTCAATTGCGCGTAACCGGCGCTAATCGCCCTGTCCAGAAACTCGCGGTAGGTGACCTCCAGCTCCGCGCTCATGTCCTGTCGTTCTATGGTTCCGGCGCCACCATGGATTCCGATCGCAACGGGAGGCTCTGCGGCAGATGACATGATCGAGACCCCCAAAAGGAATAGTAATCGTAGGGACATAGTGTCGCTCCGTTTAGGCCATCTGGGGAGACGTAATGCGTCAGCCCAATGGTTGCTTTTAACGCTCGTGCCTAAGGGCATTTTCAATGCGTGGCTTGTGCCAAAGTCAGGCCTTCTGGATTAGATGAAAGTCGCATTCGGTGAGTCTGTATGGGTACTCCCGGTCTCAGCGGTCTGTGACGAGAGACTTGGCCGACTTGTAATCCGCCTTGCCGTTGGGTGCTCGGGGAACGATCGGTACGACCAATAGCTCTTTCGGTAGCTTATAGCTGGCAAGAACCGCGCGCGTCGCTTCCAGTATCTCATCAGCCGCCGTGGTAGCGCCTTTCTCAAGTGAGACCACGCCGGCCACTCGGCTGCCGAACCGCTCGTCGTCCAATCCAAAGACCAAGGCGTCCTCAACCGCGGGGTGAAGCTTCAGCGCTTCTTCGACTTCTTCGGGGAACACTTTTTCGCCGC
>CAYQUE010000302.1:0-1139 GCA_964420615.1 uncultured Alteromonadaceae bacterium
TCGACGCCTTCTCCGCGATCGTGCACAAGGACAAGGCGTACAGCTACGGCGTTGCCATGGCACAAAAGCTCAGGGAACTCATTCCCCGTCAACAGTTCGAGGTGCCGATCCAAGCCGCCATCGGATCACGGATCATCGCCCGCGAGACCATCCGTGCGATCCGAAAAGACGTCCTTGCCAAGTGTTACGGCGGTGACGTGTCTCGAAAGCGCAAACTGCTCGAGAAGCAGAAGGAAGGTAAGAAGCGCATGAAGATGGTGGGTCGTGTGGAGGTGCCGCAAGAGGCATTTATCGCGGCGCTGTCCACTTCTGAGGCTGCCACCAAGAAATGAGCGCACCGCTCGCGCTGTACCTGCACGTTCCGTTCTGTTCGAGCAGGTGCGGTTACTGCGACTTCAACACCTACACCGCGACCGAACTCGGTGACGGAGTAGATCGAGGGAGCTTCCACAAGTACCTCGAGGTCGAGGTCACCATGGCGGCCCGGCAACTCGCGGCAACCCACCGCGTGGAAACGATCTTCATCGGTGGTGGAACCCCGACGTTGATCGGAGCCGATGCGCTCACCGGACTCATCACTCGGATCAAGGACGACTTCGACGTCGCGGCAAACCTCGAGGTCACCACGGAAGCCAATCCCGACTCCGTAGATCGGAAGATGCTGGACCAACTGCGCGCAGGCGGCTTCACGCGGATCTCGCTGGGCATGCAAAGCAGCGCCCCGCACGTGCTGGCCACGCTCGAGCGCACGCACACCCCGGGTGCGAGTAGTGCGGCAGCGCAGCAGGCGCGAGTCGCCGGCTTCGAGCATGTGAATCTGGACTTGATCTACGGAACACCGGGGGAGAGCGATGCCGATCTCGACCGATCACTGGATGAGGTTCTCGACGCTGGCGTCGATCACGTCTCGGCTTACTCCTTGATTGTGGAGGACGGGACGGCACTGGCTCGGCGTGTTGCTCGCGGTGAGCTGCCAATGCCCGATGACGACGTCGCGGCCGATCGCTACGAACGCATCGATGATCGACTCTCGGCTGCTGGCTTCGACTGGTACGAGGTGAGCAACTGGTCGAAAGCCAATGGTGAGTGTCGACACAACATCGCGTATTGGCTCAACGCCGATTGGTGGGGGATCGGTC
>CAYQUE010000303.1:0-1132 GCA_964420615.1 uncultured Alteromonadaceae bacterium
CCGCTGATGATACTCGCCTGAAAGCGCGTCTCGCCGAGCTGGACGGTAGCAGTGTAGTCCCCCGACTCGGTCACTATCGCCAGTATGCTGTTGCTGTCGCGCTCAGCTCGGATGAGCCTGTTGCCCGACTCAAGCGTCTGCGCAGTGACAATATCCAACAGGTGCTTGGTCCCTTGTGGATCAATGAATCGCAAAGTTTCTCCCGCTCGTGCGATTTGCAGTGTCGCGCTTGGCGCATAAGCGAGAACGCCCGCCTCGCTTGTCGGGTCAGTTCTGCCAGCTTGCGCATCGTCGCCAAGCAACGGATACCCCAGCGAATGCTGATATACCCCATCGGTGAAACCGCGGGAACGCGACACGGCGCTGACCGCATCACTCTGAAGCTCGCACGTTGTGATGTACTCGTTGGCATCTGGGCTGTTGGCATTGCTGCTCGGCGTAATCGTCAGCGTCACGGCGCCTTGGGCTTGGCTCTCGATGCTAAGGCTCGGCGGTGCCGGCCGACCCTGGAGCAATTCAGGTGCCGTGCTACCGATGAAATCGAGCACAGTCGTAGCTCGCGTGAAGTTACTAAAGCCCCAAGTACCGATGTACCCGGTAGACGCGAGCCCCGCCAACACCTTGGCACCATCGACCTCGGCGACTAGCGGACCGCCTAAGTCAGAATAATAGTGCCCTACGGGTGACGCTGCACTACCTCCAACACAGAAGTTGCGGCGACCCGAATACGAAGGACTCCTCCCATATCCCTCCTCACAGGTTGAGTCGCTTAAGCCGGAGGGCGGCAAAACCTCCGCGCTAGCAATCCTTAAAGTAGGGGTATTATAATCGCCACTATTGGAATCGCCGGAATAGCCCATGAGTTGGACCGCGACTCCCGCTTCTGGCCATGAGAGCGACTGGTCCAGAGGCAGTGGAAGTGTCGGCACACCAGCTCCCTCAATACCGTTCAAGCAATCCGAGTCATTACCATCAACATCGCCGTCATTGTCGTTATCTAAGCCGTCACTGCAGCTAAGGGGGATGGACAATTCAACGAGCGCCACATCATAGGGTTCGACGTAAGGAGGAGAGGGTGAGGAATATTGAAACAAGGGATGTAAATGCACGGTTGTTTGAGTGGCTTCCACGA
>CAYQUE010000304.1:0-1129 GCA_964420615.1 uncultured Alteromonadaceae bacterium
CAAGCTGCCGAATTCCCCGGCGCTCGTTGGAGCGGTTGCGCTACTCGCCTGGTTGGTGTTCGTCGTCGTTCGACTCGTTCGCCTTGGTGATGGCGATATCGGGTACTTCGTGCTCGCCGGCACAGATTTCACCGACTCCTTGGCAGGGCTGCCACTTCTAGAGGGTGCCGGCTACGACGGTCAATTTTTCCACCGACTAGCCGTCGATCCATTCGATGCAGAGAAACGAGTGGCTGGAACCGTCCTTGACTCGACGTGGCGTGCGACTCGAATTGGATTCCCGTTGTTGGCGTGGGTCATCAGCATGAGTGGTATCTCCACTGCCTGGTCGCTTGTCGTAGTGAACCTGCTCGCTGTTGGGAGTCTCGGATATCTCGGTGGACATATCGCGAGATCTGCAAACCGACACGCTGGTTGGGGTTTGCTCTTGCCCGTGTATTTCGGCTTCGCGTTTTCCATCGCTCGTGACCTAGGGGAGGTTGTTGCCACGGCGGCTCTCGTCGGCGGAGTGCTGCTGGCAACACGACGTCGATTTCTCTTAGCGGGACTTTGTTTATCGCTTGCCGTCCTGTCTCGCGAGACAGTCATCGCTGCGGTAGTCCTTATCGGGCTGACCGACTGTGTCACCATCGTCCGACGCCGTCGAAAATGGGGTGCACCGGACCTTGTGTGGCTGATGCCAATCATCGTCGCCGGCCTGTGGCAAGTGATCATTGTTCTTCGATGGGATCGTGGAGTTTTCGAGATCGGGGCGGGAACTGGAAGCCTTCGTGGTCCCGGAACAGCGCTGCTTGATCAACTGCCTGAGGTGTTCTCACGAGCGTACATATCGGCCGATGTGCTCAATGCCGTTCACGCAATTGAGGTCCTCGTGCTTCTCGCTGTAACGGTTGGCGCGATGGTGTCACTATTCCGCGGCGAACACCTGAGTGTTGTCAGATCTGCGTTTTTTGGCCTTGCACTGATGATGTTGACAACTGATGTCCCTGTTGGAATCTGGACCGATCGAAATGACCTTCGGATGTTTGCTGGTGTGTATGCGATCGCGGTCATTATCTTGCTGCAGACAAAAGTCCGTCTGCATCTCCTTGCGGTGTCTGTAACCGTTTGCACGTCAGCCGCAGCTCTG
>CAYQUE010000305.1:0-1129 GCA_964420615.1 uncultured Alteromonadaceae bacterium
CGTCTGGAATATCGACTCCTAAGCCAAAAGCGCTCGAGGCAACGACTAGATCCAAGTCATTGTCGAGTTCGCCCTCTAGTCGAAGACCGTCAACGGCCTTCCTGCGTTCCTCAGTACCGCTCTCCCCCGTGACCAGCCTGACTCGCTTCATCCCGGCATCGGAAAGCCAACGATGAACATCACCCGCGTTCGCGGCGCCCTCACCATCGACAAGTGCTGTGTAGACGATGGCTGGTCTGGGGAGGTGCCGCATAGCCTCGACAACCACTCGGCGCTTTTCTTCTTCGTCTTCACAGGGGGCAACCCAGTAACCCATCTCTGGACGCGTCGATTGGGCGACGACGACTGCGTGGTCACCAATTCCAAAAAAGTCATCGAGCACATCGAAGACGTAGTCGTCGAGGGTTCCGGTGGTCAGGACCGTCACGAATTGAGAGCCAGCTCCAGCGGATACCTCAGCGAGTCTGCGTCGCAATCCTGCTAAGGCCTGGAATGCTGGGCGAAACGACCCGCCCCAACCAGCGACAATGTGGGCTTCGTCGATTGCGAAGAACCGCAATCGGCCTTCTCGGGCGACGGCGTGGAGGGTTGAGGACAGTGCCGAAATTGCGGCCTCGGGCGAGGTGACGATGATCCATTGCTCGCCGCGGCGAACCCGGTCCCGGAGTCCTTGCTTGGCCTCGTCAGGCAATCCCCCGTGATAGGCGATCGGCTCACGCAACCCGTAATCCTTTTGTATCCGTCGCTCAAGATCGAGAGCGAGGGAAACCGTCGGGACCACAACACACGTGAGTCCAGGCCGGTGAAGGAACCCGGGTGCGGTTATGACCGAGGTCTTTCCCGATCCTGTGGGCAGCACGGCGAGTACTGAACTCCCCTCTGGGGCGTTGGCAACTGCTCTTACGGCTTCTCGTTGCCCCAGCGTTCGGTAGTCGCGGTGTCCTCCGCTGATCTCGGCAAATAACGGATCGCCCTGCACTGACTGTTGGCGACGACGCTGTGCTCGTTGGGAAGCAGCCTCGTCTGGTGGTTCGCCCCCCGTGGCCCAGTTCGGTGTCCATGGGCGGGCCTTGATGAGCAAATCATCGCCCGAAGAGGTGACGTCACAAGAGGCGTTTCGCCAGTCCTG
>CAYQUE010000306.1:0-1119 GCA_964420615.1 uncultured Alteromonadaceae bacterium
CTGGTTTTAACCCTGAGCCTGTCCACCGGTTGGGCCCACGCATCCTCGCCCGACATGGCGAATAGCAATGCCGATTTCAAATCATTCCTCGAAGATTTATTTGACGGCGCGGATGGGGGTGATGGCGGCGGCGAGCTGATCGAACTGCTCGAGTCCTTTTTGGGTGAAGCGGAAAATGCCAACATTGATTTGGGCGAGATTTTGACGCGTCTCGAGGCGATCGATTTATCAGCGATTACTGAAGAAATCGAAGCGTTGCGCCAGGAATTTGGTTTGTATCGATATCGCTATGCGGGTGCGGCGGATGCCGTTTACGGCGAGGGTGACCTGCCCGCATTTTGGAATCTATCGGCCGCTTGTCGCGATACTTTTGGTGAGAGCGCCCGCCTGGCAAGAACGGGCGATGTTGTTATGCAGCTAGAGCGCGGCACACTGCCAACAGACTTGGCTTCGCGAGTGATCTTCAAGTCGAGTTTCCCTGTCGCGTTGGGCGACACGCTTTACGACACGCAAGTGAACAGCGAGGTCGATACCGACGGGTTGCTCATCTACAGCGCTGATCAGGATCGTTTTGTAGAGAAGGACCCCGCGAGTAGTGGGAGTCCCGGCTGCAGCTTGCCGTCCTAGACTTGCCAAAAGAGAGTGCCCAAGCCCCGCTCCGCGGGGTTTTTTATGGGGTGAGGCGATGTAAATGCGGTGTGGTGGTGTGAGCCCGACGTGCCAGATACCACTGGTGAAAGTGGTGAGTGGGCACATCCATGAGGGGCGTAAAGAGCCCGCCATCGAATGCAGGCGAAGCGCGCCCCTGCTGCATTCCCTCAACAACCGATACGTCCTCTGAAAACACCAGATTCCAGGCCTCATGCAGGCTTTTTCTTCGCGAGCTGTGGCGTTCGCTTAAGGCCGCGTCACTCGCGTACATGAACTGCAGGCGCTCCCGTGTCAGGTTGTGTGCTTCGGGCAGGAGCAAAATGGCAAAAAAGTGATCGGCCTGAATACCCAGCAGCACATTCGGATACAGCGACAGATACTCCGCGGTTTTGAGGCGTTCTCCATCCCATCCTGCGAATGCTGGCAGAGGATCCTCGGCGCCGCGAGTCAGGTCATACGTCCTCGTTC
>CAYQUE010000307.1:0-1113 GCA_964420615.1 uncultured Alteromonadaceae bacterium
GGCTGGTCCCTCTGGCTTGATGCCGAAGGGCGCCCGAACTATCTGTACAACTGCTTCGGCCACGACCTGACGACGGTGTCCGCTCCGGACCCACTGGCGCCCGGCACTCACCAACTCCGGGTTCAGTACCTCCACGACGGCGGGTTCGGAGCCGGGGGCGAGGTCGAACTGTTGGTCAACGAACAATCGGTAGGCCGCGCCCGGATCCCTCGAACGGTTCCCGTTGTGTTCTCTATGAGCGGGGAAACATTTGACGTGGGAACCGACACGGGTTCTCCCGTCGGGCCGTACCGCCATGACTACCGTTGCAGCGCTGACGTCCGTTGGGTCAGTTTGGAGCGACTTTCGGCTCCCGATGCCGCCACCCGCCAGGCGATGGCTGAGGGCGCCGCTCAGGCAGGGCAGGCCAGCCACTAGCACCTCGGCTCGCCCTTGCCCGACGCGCTGGCTACCGTCGGTTCGTGACATCTCTTCCTGAACTCGGGTTCTACGCGTTAGCCGGGGCGCCCAAAAGCCCCAAGGACATGGTTGATGAGCTCGTCCAGGGTGAACAAATGGGTTTCGGGTCGGTGTTCCTCTCGGAGCGTTTCAACATCAAAGAGGCGGTCACGTTGAGCGGTGCCGCTGCGGTGCTCACCGACAACATGCGGATCATCACCGCAGCGACCAACCACAACACCCGGCACCCCATGGTGACGGCGTCCTACGCCTCAACGATGCATCACCTCACCGACGGTCGGTTCACTTTGGGTATCGGCCGGGGGATCACCCCACTTCAGGACGCGTTTGGGATTGGGAGAATCACCACCGCAGAAATGGAAGACTTCGCGTTGCTGATGCGCCGACTGTGGCGCGGCGAGGCAGTGTTTGGGCATTCAGGCCCGGCGGGTTCGTGGCCTGTGCTGAGCCTCGATCCGACGTTTGATCTCGACATCCCGTTGGGGCTCGTGGCGTTCGGGCCGCAGACGCTGGCCCTGGGAGGTCGGGTATTCGACGACGTGATTCTCCACACCTTCTTCTCCGATGAGACCCTGCAACGATGTGTGTCCACCGTGAAAACCGCCGCCGAACAGGCCGGACAGGAAACCACCCTTGCTGCCGGTATCGTTGGCA
>CAYQUE010000308.1:0-1111 GCA_964420615.1 uncultured Alteromonadaceae bacterium
AACCCGCGGCGCTTTGTCTGCCGCTACCACAGCTGGGCGTTTCTGCCCGACGGCGCTCTGCAGTTTGCGCCGGATAAAGAGGACTTTCCCGAGGGCAACCCCTGCGGCAAGTTGCGGCTCGCGGAACTCAAATGCGAGACCTTTGCCGGCTTTATCTGGGTCAATATGGACCCCGACTGCGGGCCTCTCAAAGATTATCTGGGGCCGATCTGGGAAGAATGGCAAGCCAGAGAGGTAGATACCTGGCAGCGCACGATGGCCAACAGCATGTGGCTACCCTGTAACTGGAAAGTGGTACTGGATAACTTCAATGAGTCCTACCACGTGCCAACGGTTCACATGGGAGCGACACCTTCCACCGATCGCACCGCCATTGCCGGGGGCATCAATACCTATTTCAAAGAGACGCAATTTGACCTCGCCAATGAAGGTCATGCGCGCATGGTTATGAAAGGGGGTTATGGTGCCGGTGTTACTGACCGCGAGGGCAACATTGTCGAGCCGCTAGCGTCGCTGCTGTGTTACTGGCAATTGGACCCGGCCGACTTTAAAGGCCGACCCGAAGACACGCGAGAAGCCCTGCAGGCCGCGAAGCGCGCGCTCGGTCCCGATAAAGGATATAGCCACTACGCAACCGTACCTGATGAGCAACTGACCGACGCGTTTCATTACACCGTTTTCCCGAACTTCGCGGTATCACTGTGGGCCGATGGCTTTCATTTTCTTAGAGCGCGACCGCATCCCACCGACCCCGAGCAGTGCTTATTTGATAACTGGTGGTACGCGAGCCCAGCGAGCATCACCGCAGAGGTGAATGACGGCACCAGTGCTACCGAATCACTCACTGGCGACGGTACGGGCGATGTGGCCGTTAAATGGCTCACCTGCGGCAAGGACTCGATTGGTCCCGCGATCGAAGATGATGTGGCTGTCTTTATTTCGCAACAGCGAGGCCTCCGCTCTCGTGGCTTTAAAGGTGCCTATTTGTCGGGGCAGGAAAGACGCATCAGCCGCTATCACGAGCGCATCGATGATTACATCGATGGCGAGCTTTAAGGAAGACAGGAATCCGGATATGACTGACGCCGACGACCGCAGACAGCTCCAGGAC
>CAYQUE010000309.1:0-1109 GCA_964420615.1 uncultured Alteromonadaceae bacterium
AAACACCTGACATTCAGATGTCTGTGCATAGTGTTTGAAGGGGGCGCAAGCCCCCTTTTTTTGTTCTTTTTTTGCTCTCGAATGTTTTCGTCGTCGCGCTCACTCACCGAGGCAATGGAGCTACGACGAACCGTTCGTTACTCAGCGCGGCGCATCGAGTAACGTTACTTAAGCGGCGAAACTTTAAAGGTCATGGTCTTAGCCACAAAATCCGCCTCACCAGAAACGATATTCACCACGCCGTTCGACACCATGTCGAGCGAATACATCTGGAAAACCGCACCCTTACGCCGATAAACCCCCTGCAGGGTCGCGGTCGCGAATTCTTCACCGTTTTGCGTCCAGGCAAAGCCGGTAAACTCGCCCGCATCACCCATACCCAGCTTGTCTGTGAACTCATAAGACAGCCATACGCGGCCATAGGGGCCAGCCTCGCCGGTGGCAGAGATCTTGTAGTTAGTGCCGTCCGTCGTATGGGCCGAATCAATATCGAACGTGGCCGTAAATTCGCCCTCCCCGTAATTCAGGTCCTGAGCTGTTGCAAGCGGCATCCAAAAGAAGCCGATAAAAAAGAAAATGATGCTTTTAGTCATGAGTGATCCCCTTCGTGTTATGTCAAATTTGTAGTCGCAGATTGCTCTCAGTCGCATGGACACCAGGGAACGCGCGCGACGTCCCATCAACTTTCGAGCTCTGTCATCGTAAAGGTGACGAGCCAAGCTGTATACGATCCTCATGCATGCGATCAGCAAATTGTCGCTTTATGCACCTCATCTTTAACCACCGCGGGTTACATTGTCATTAATGAATGGGCACTCAGGAGCGAATGATGTCAGCAGTTAGATTGAGAGCAGCACTGGTAATAAGCGCGATCGTCACGAGCCTCGCACTGATGACGGGATGCGCCGACAAGCCCGGTAGCGAGGGCTGGTGCCAAGCTATGAGTGACAAAAGTAAGAGCGACTGGACAACCTCCGACGCAAAAACTTATGCGGCGCATTGCATCCTCGAGAGCACGACCATTGGCAGTGACGCTTGGTGTGAAAAACTGGATGGGACGCCCAAGGGAGAATGGACGACACAGGAGGTGGCTGACTATGCGCAGCACT
>CAYQUE010000310.1:0-1106 GCA_964420615.1 uncultured Alteromonadaceae bacterium
ACCCTACGCGCGCTGATGGAGTACGAGGCAGCGAGAACCGCGCCGCCAGAAACCTTCCCCCATTTGCCCGATATTCCTGCGGGCCGGTACACCGACCCTCGCTTTTTTGCCCTAGAGCAAGAACAGATCTTTAAAAAATCCTGGCTGTTTGCCGCCCATCTCGATGAAATCCCTGAGCCCGGTTGCTATATGACCTGGGAGCAAGCCGGCGAGCCGGTGGTGCTCGTGCACACAGAAAAAGGCGAGGTCAAAGCGTTTTACAACGTCTGCTCCCATCGTGGCGCCCCGGTGGTGACCGACTCCAAGGGCAAGCGGTTAAGACTGACCTGCAAGTACCATGGCTGGAGCTACTCACTGGACGGTCAGCTGCAGGCGGTTAAAGACCCCGAGGATTTCCGCGACTTGGATTTCAGTTGTCGTAGCCTGTCCGCGATTCGATGTGAGCGATTCGGTAAGTTCATCTTCGTCAATTTCGATGCTGACGCCATTCCGCTCCTCGACTGGCTCGGACCGATTGCCGACGAGTGGCGCGAATTCCAGTTCGATCAGTGCAGATTATCTGCACGCTATAGCTTTGACCTCGACTGCAATTGGAAGATCGCCATGGAGGCGAACACCGAGGTCTACCACGTGCCGAATATCCACCCAACGACGGTGGCGCCGTTATTGGATCATCGCCGTAACGTGAACACGCTCTACCCCAACGGCCACGGTCGCATGGTCGCACCGCCGCCGCGCGTGAGCGAAACCGAGAACGCAGAGTCGACCCGTGACGTCGGCGCGCGCGCCGAGATCGCCACGGTGGGTGAAATAGCAAGAACGTGCATCCAGTCCTACGGCATCTTTCCCAACTGGGTGTCGCAATTGACCGAGTTTGTGCTTGCGCCACTGCTGTTTTGGCCTAACGGCATTAATAAGTGTCGGCTGGAGTGCTGGACGATTGCGCCTGACTGGGGCGACGGCCCGGGCCCAGATTACTGGACCCTGAATAACGGCGAAGAGCTCTGCAAGATCCTGCGGGAGGACACCGAGTTCGGCACCCAGATACAGAAATCGATGGAATCACCGGGCTTTAAGGGGGTGCCGCTAAGTTATCAGGAAGCGCG
>CAYQUE010000311.1:0-1092 GCA_964420615.1 uncultured Alteromonadaceae bacterium
CGCCGCAGAACGGTCCACTTTGGAGGGGTCTTTGCCGGAGAAAGCACCACCTCCATGGGCCCCTTTGCCGCCGTAGGTATCGACGATGATTTTACGCCCAGTCAATCCAGTGTCCCCGTGGGGGCCACCAATGACAAACTTGCCGGTAGGATTGATCAAGTAGCGTACGTCTTTTGTGAAGAGGCGTTGAACGCGACGGGGCAAATGCTTCTTAATACGTGGGATGAGGTAGCGTTGAATGTCCGCAGCAATTTTTTCTTGCATGGCCTTCTCATCCGCAAAGTCGTCATGTTGGGTGGAGATCACCACCGTGTCAATAGCCTCGGGTACGTCGCGGTCGCTGTAGCGGATCGTCACCTGGCTCTTCGAGTCAGGGCGCAAGTACTTCATGACCTTGCCTTCCTTGCGGATGGCAGCGAGTTCCCGGAGCAACAAGTGGCTGAGCTCCAATGCCAGGGGCATGTAATTGTCGGTCTCGTCGGTGGCGTAGCCAAACATAATGCCCTGGTCACCGGCACCTTGCTCCTCTTTGGAGGCGCGGTCTACCCCTTGGTTGATGTCGGGAGATTGCTCGTGAATGGCGCTCAATACCCCACAGGAGTTGGCTTCAAACATGTACTCCGACTTGGTGTAGCCAATTCGGCGGATGACATCGCGGGCGATTTCTTGGGCGTCGATGTAGGTTTTGGACTTGACTTCGCCAGCGAGGACGACTTGACCCGTGGTCACCAAGGTTTCACAGGCCACTTTGGACTCGGCATCAAATGCAATGAAATGGTCGACGAGGGCATCGGAGATTTGATCTGCGACTTTGTCGGGGTGCCCTTCGGACACGGATTCAGAGGTAAAAAGGTAGCTCATAGCAATAAGGTTTAGTGCTATGGAAGGGTGCCGGGAAACGGTAAGGATGCTGTACGCGGTGAGCCGGGTTTAGCATTTTTTACCGTGGTTGCAATCGGACAAATCCTTCCACGCGGAGGCAAAGGTAATGGCATCGACTTCTTAGGCAACCAATTTTTGTGGGAAACCAGAAAATGACCGAAAACAGAGATTTACATGTCAAAACATCTTTGTCGGCCTCAAAATGCCGAC
>CAYQUE010000312.1:0-1078 GCA_964420615.1 uncultured Alteromonadaceae bacterium
GAGTCGAGCGAATCGTCTGACAGCAGTTCATCGTCGTCGAGCAGCAATTCGAGCGAATCATCCGACAGCAGTTCCTCGTCATCGAGCAGCTCATCATCGTCATCAAGTGAAAGTCGGTCATCGTCAACCCACGAGCACACCCTCGATGACTACGGCACCGCAATTGACAAAGAAACCGCAGAAATGGTTGCAGAGGAAATCGGTTGCGAGGGTTACCACGAGATGAACGACCGATACATGCCATGCGACCAGCACGACGAGGGAACAAAGCTCATTGAGAAGTACGAAAAGGAAACCGAGCAGGGCTACCCAGACGACGGCCTCTACGACACCAAAGAAGAAGCTGAGATGGCAGCCGAAATGGCGGCTTGCGAGGGCTATCACGAAATGGACGGCGAGTACATGCCATGCGATGAGCACGGCAAGTACGAAGAGAACATGGAAATGATCAACGAAGCTCACGATGAGGGCTACGAGATGATGGACGAGAACAAGACCTACGAAACCAAAAATGCGGCGCTCGCCGCCGCTGCACAACTCGGTTGCACGGGCTACCACGAAATGAATGGCCGATACATGCCATGCGACGCGCATGCCGAAGGTGAAGAACTCATCGAGGAGATGGACGAGGATGATGAGGAGGAAATGCCGTACGACGACACCGGTGTCGAAGAAGAGGCCTATGACGACGAGAAGAAGGTCATGTTCGAGATCACCTCAGCCACCGGGTCAATAAACAAAGTTGTCGAAGTCACCACCTACGTCGACGGAACCTCAGGACCTGAGTTCGGCGTCGGGACGGTGTGCGCAGTTCGTTACAACGATGTTGGTGGAGTCGTCAACGAAAACTGCTCGAATGATGCTGGGTTCCGTTACGCCTACGCCACAAAGAACTGGTCGATCAAGTTCCAGTGCCCGTCTTACTACAGGGACTACTACGACATTCTGGTGAAGGACACCGACGGTATGGAGATCTACCGAGCACGAGTCGCAGAAGACAGCAGCTACGCCTGCTGATCAGTTACTTCGACATCAATCACTTCACATTGGTGGGTCGGGTCGTGAGATCCGGCCCACC
>CAYQUE010000313.1:0-1058 GCA_964420615.1 uncultured Alteromonadaceae bacterium
TCCGCTGCAGCCCTGCTCGGGCTGATGGGGTGTGCGGGGGGCGGAGGGGACACGGGATCGGACGGCGTGGTCCCCGGTGTAGACACTGACACCGACACGGGCGTGCCCGGCCAGAGCCCGTTCACCTACGGCGTCACGAGCGCGATGACCGGCGGGGACAGCGTGGCGTACAGCGGGCAGGTGTTCCGTCACGTCCTCATCTCCGAGCTCGATGCCCACCTCGGGGGCATGACCGCGCGACTGGACGGCGGCTCCTGGCAGCCCGCGCCGGGAGAGGCGGGTGAGGAGCTCACGTTCTACCTGGACTTCGACAGCAGTACCTCGGGGAGCGTACCCCTGCAGCTGCGCACCGATCCGGCTGCGCTCCAGGGGGTCTTCGATGACATCTCGGGCGACAAGGATCTCGCGGGAAAGCTCGCGGGCAACGACCCCGTCGGACAACATCAGGACTGGGGCACGACGCTCGTGGGTGTCGGTGAGGCCGGCTCGGTCGGCCCGGACGCCCTCGTGCGAGGCTGGTTCGCGGAGATCGACGCCCAGGCCGTCGCCTGGGGCGCGGGGGCGGTCCCGGTCGGGCCGACCGGAACCCCCGTGCCGCGGGTGGCCGTGACGCCAGACGGCCGCGACCTCCAGCAGCTCGTGCGGACCTTCCTCCAGGGGGCGGTCTCCTTCTCGCAGGGCACCGACGACTACCTCGACGACGACACTGAGGGGAAGGGGCTGCTGTCGGACCACACCGCACGGGTCGATGGCGCGGTCTACACCGAGCTCGAGCACCAGTGGGACGAGGGCTTCGGATACTTCGGGGCGCCACGCTCGCTCGACCTGTGGAGCGCGGACACCCTCGCGGACCGGGGCTACCAGGACGACGACGCCGACGGTGCCATCGATCTCCTCGCCGAGCATGCCTTCGGGCACGCGGTGGACGCCGGTCGACGGGATCGGGACGCCGCGGCCCCGACGGGCTGGAGCCAGGTGGCCTTCGGGCACTTCCTCGCCGGCCGGACGCTCCTCGCCGAGACTGCGGGCAGCGCACTGACCGACGCCCAGCTCGCCGA
>CAYQUE010000314.1:0-1045 GCA_964420615.1 uncultured Alteromonadaceae bacterium
TCGTTCTCCTTGAGAACACCCGCTTCACCCCGATGGAAGAAGCCAACGATCCGATGATGGCCAAGTTTCTTGCCTCGCTCGGCGATGTCTATTGCAACGATGCCTTTTCCGCCGCCCACCGCGCCCATGCCTCGACCGAGGCGCTGGCGCGCCTGTTGCCAGCCTGCGCAGGCCGCCTGATGCAAGCCGAGCTAGAGGCGCTAGAAGCCGCCCTAGGCCAGCCCCAGCGCCCGGTTGTGGCGGTGGTGGGCGGGGCCAAAGTTTCTACCAAACTGGCGCTTTTGGGCAATCTGGTGGAAAAGGTCGATCATCTGGTGATCGGCGGGGGCATGGCCAACACGTTTCTGGCCGCCCAAGGCCTGGGCGTTGGTACATCGCTGTGCGAACATGACATGGCCGAAACCGCGCGCCAGATCATGGCCAAGGCACAGGCCATGGGGTGCGAAATTTTGTTGCCCACCGATGTTGTGGTGGCGCGCGCCTTTGAAGCGCATGCCGAAAACAGCACCGTCGCGGCCACACACTGCCCCGAGGATGCGATGATTTTGGATGCAGGCCCCGCCAGTGTGGCGCGGATTTTGGCCGCGTTCGACGGGGCGAAAACCCTGATTTGGAATGGCCCGCTGGGGGCGTTTGAAATTGCCCCCTTTGACGCCGCCACCAATGCCGCTGCCGCCCATGCCGCAAAGCTTAGCCAAACTGGCCAGCTGGTGTCTGTGGCCGGTGGTGGCGATACGGTGGCCGCGCTGAACAAGGCTGGCGCCGCAGATGGGTTTAGCTACATCTCAACAGCCGGTGGGGCGTTTTTGGAATGGATGGAAGGCAAGCTGCTGCCCGGTGTGGCGGCACTGGACCAAGCCGCCTAATCGCCCCCCAATGAATGCGTAATTTTGACAAAATGGATCGGATGAACAGATGAATACCCAACAAGCAGACAAGATCCGCGCAGGCCAAGGATTTATCGCAGCGCTCGACCAATCGGGCGGCTCGACACCCAAGGCGCTGCAGCTTTATGGCATCGACCCCAGCGCCTATGGCAATGACG
>CAYQUE010000315.1:0-1036 GCA_964420615.1 uncultured Alteromonadaceae bacterium
GGCCCGGTATTGGCAAACGCGATTCCGAACTTCATAGCTGACCTCCTCTAGCGAACCGCTCCATCTTCTCGCCATCGAGTAGTCCCTGCCACTCGACGTTGCTCAAATCACTTGGCGGAGTTGGAGACGCAACATGTTGAGCGCCTGAATGCAGGTGAACTGACGCACCTGTTCCCGTCCAAACGGGAGCTTGAGGAACTGGGCAGTGACCTCGCCATTGAGACAGGTCGCCACCCATACCTCGCCGGGTTCATGCCCCTCCAGCGGGTCGGGACCTGCGACACCGGTGACCGCGACCCCCACCTCGGTGCCGAGTAACTCACAGACCCGCTGGGCCATCGCCCGGGCCATCTCCTCGCTCACCGCATCAACGTCCGGGCATCCCAACACCGACAGTTTCAGAGCACGGTCATACGGCGTGATCCCACCGCGAAAGACATCGCTCGAACCGGCCACGCCGGTGAGGCGACTCCCGATCAGCCCACCAGTGAGCGACTCGGCGACCGACAAACTCCATCCCCGCTCTCGAAGCATCGCCAGCACCACCGACTCCATCGTGTCGCCGTCAACGCCAAAGATGATGTCATCACCAAGGAGCTCACGAAGAATGGCTTCGTGGCGATCAAGAACAGCGTTCAGCGCTGATACATCAGCGGCCTTGGCGGTCAGTCGCACCTTGAGGCCTTCCCATCCGCTGGCCAAAAAGGCAATGGTGGCTTCACCGGTTTGGTCAAGGCGGCGGATCTCCGGATCGAGCAATTCGGCGAGCCCCGATTCGGAGGTGCCCCAGGTCCGTAGCGTTCGGCTGCCGATCACCCCGTCAAAGCCGCTGCGCTGCTGTAAGTCTGGAAGAACTCCCTCGATCATCATCTGCTGCATTTCCCAAGGAACCCCAGGAACGGCGTAGATGACTTTGCCGTCATGGTCACCGGTCAGCGGACAGATCAAACCAGGAGCCGTACCGGGCATGGCTGGATTGATCCGGGCCCCCACCGGAACGTCGGCCTGGAGAAGGTTGTTGTCAGTTGATTTTGAT
>CAYQUE010000316.1:0-1023 GCA_964420615.1 uncultured Alteromonadaceae bacterium
GAATACGCCGAAAATGACAGTCCAACAAGGGTTCAATCTCGTCGTAGTCATAAAAAACAACGCGGCCATGGCGGGTGACGCCGAAGTTTTTCAACAGCATATCGCCCGGGAAAATATTGGCGGCGGCGAGTTGCTTGATCGCATTGCCGTAATCATTCATCACCTCATTCACTTCATCGTCCGTCGCATCCTGCAGGTAGAGGTTCAGCGGATTCATGCGTCGCTCGACATAGCAATGCTTGATGATCAGCGCTCGACCGTTGGCGCGAATCTGCGAGGGGCAAGTGGCGTTCAGCTCCTCCATCAGCTCATCCGAGAAGCGGTTGGCGTCAAAGACGAGATTATTGAACTCCTGCGTATCGGCCATGCGCCCAGCGCGATCCCAGCGCTTTACCAGGTGGTATTTGTCTTTCACGATCTGGTGCGTCACTTCCTTGGGGGGCGTGAAGCGATCCTTGATGATCTTAAAGACATACTCATAGGACGGCAGGGTAAACACGGTCATCACCATGCCCTTGATCCCCGGCGCCACAATGAACTGGTCCTCGGTTGAGCGAATATGCCGGGTTGAGGTGCGATAGAAATACGTCTTGCCGTGTCGAAAGTGGCCGATGGCGCTGTAGATCTCCGAGATTTCCTTTTTCGGCATCAACTGCTGCAGAAACAACACATATTGGGAGGGAATCGACGCATCCACCATGAAATAACTGCGGGTGAATGAGAACAACAGGCTCACCTGGTCAGACCCGAACAAAAACGCATCGACATAAACCGCCGGCTGGGTCGGATCGTCATTGTGCAGAACGGGCAACACGAAGGGCATTTGCTCGCCCTCGCAGTAAAGACGCCCGACTATGTAGCTGGCCTTGTTGCGAAAGAAGTGATGCTCGAGAACCTGCAGCTCAACGCCTGGGCGGCCGATATCGAAATGCACATTCATATGCCGGCTGATCGCGGCGCAAATACTTTCTACGTCGCGCGCCTGATCCTCAAAGGGAATGTTGAAGGCGTAATCGTCAAGCA
>CAYQUE010000317.1:0-1021 GCA_964420615.1 uncultured Alteromonadaceae bacterium
CAGATAGGGGGGGGAGGCTCAAGCGCAGGGGCGACGTCTGGGGGAGCACAACCGGGAGGCGAGGTCCCTGCGCCTCCTCGTGAGGGTGTGGGTGTCCTCGGCTACGCGAGCCACTCTGTGGAGGGGGTCAACATGGAGGTGATTGGCGTGGAGGGAGATGGCCTCAACCGCCCTGTAGCGCTTCAAATCAACCCAGCGCGCCCTGATGAGCTGTGGGTGCTCAATAAGGCGGATGACTCTGTGGTCGTCTTCTTTGAGGTCCAAGGTGAGGCGCCACGCTCTAATCAGTTCTTCGACCCATACGCGGTTCACTTTTTAAGCTCACCCACCTCGATCAGCTTTGACCCGTATGGTCAGTTCGCGACCTGTCAAGACAGCAACAACGGGGGGGATTATTTTATGGGCCCCACCCTGTGGAGCTCTGATTTTGACATCTTTGCGCGCAGTAACCCTGACGCGGTCAGCTTCCTCGGAGGGACCGATCTAGGCTCTCACCTCGACATGCTCCATGAGTCTCCTCACTGTATGGGCGTCGCTTGGGAGACAGAGAACCAGTACTGGGTCTTTGAAGGCGAGACCTCCTCGATCGCGCGGGTCGACTTTGGCGAGGACCATGGCCCTGGCTTTGATGATCACTCTGATGGGGTCATCGTTCGATACGCAGAGGGCCAAGTCTCACGCGTAGCTGGCTTCCCCTCTCACCTCGTCTTTGACCATGAGAGCCACAGGCTCCTCATCGCCGACACGGGTAACCAGCGGATCGGGGTGCTCGACACCTTACAGGAGGGCTCTGCGATGATCCGTCTGCCCGTTGTAGAGCCTGGCACCACTTTACTCCTGGTGGATGAGGGGCCCTCCGTTGAGAGCCTCTGCCCTGAGGGGACCTTCCGTGGCCCAACAGGGCTCACGCTCCATGACGGGCTCCTCTATGTCGCCGACACCGCCTTAGGGACCATCAGCGCCGTCCACCCTGAGACCTGTGAGCTTGTGGATTGGCTGAACACCGGGATCCCCTCACCCG
>CAYQUE010000318.1:0-1018 GCA_964420615.1 uncultured Alteromonadaceae bacterium
CAACGGACTCCAGCGCCCGCTCGAGGTTGTCCACAACGCTGAGCAAGTCGCCACAAATGCGCTCGAGGGCAAACTTTCTCGCTTTATCGATTTCTTGCTCCGCGCGCCGCTGCACGTTCATTGCGTCGGCCTGTGCCCGCAATGCGGCGTCCTGTGCCGCTGCCAGCTCCGCTTCCAGGTCGCGCGCTGCATCCTCGTCGCCGGACGCTACGTCAGCGCCATCTGGGCCAGTCTCTGGGGTCGATGCGTCGGCGCCGGTCTCGCCCTCTGCGGACGGCTCTTGTTCGGCGGATGGCTCTTGTTCGGCGGATGGCTCTTGTTCGGCGGATGGCTCTCTCTCGTCCGACGCCGGCTGCGCCGCGAGATCCTCGATGTCGCCGGGCTGCTCTGATTTATCTTCTGCCATGGGATATCTCCACTCCAATGCTGCTCTCGGAGGAGCCGGTCCCCCATTCTGGGGGGTGATGTGGGGGCCAGGAACGAGATTTCAAGGGAAAAGCGCCGGCATCGCGGGCTTTCTGGGGTCATGTCGCGGATTTTTGCCGCCACAAAGTCAATCTGCGTCAATTGAGGCCACTCGCGGGGATGGTGCCGCCCGCTGAGGCGAAACCCCTCGATCACTGGCAGAGGCCGCGATGGGTGCCGCCCTCAGATGCCCAAGTGGTCGCGGTTAAATACGAGAAGTGGTGGCATCTCGAGCCGCCGCGCGAGACACCCGAGATCTCTTGTTGATGCTGGAATCGGCTGAGTCGCTGGAATTAGCGAGACAGCGCCGCGCTAAGCATTCGCGCGGTGACATCCACAATCGGAATCACACGCTCGTAGGCCATGCGCGTGGGGCCAATCACACCCAATACACCCAACGACTGTGAACCCTGGGCATAGGGCGCGGTAATCACGCTGAAATCGCCGAAGACGTCAAAGCCCGCCTCCTCGCCGATAAAGATCTGAATGCCGTCGGCACGCGAGCAGCGCTCGAGCAGCTCGAGCAAATCGCGTTTGCGCTCAAAGGCGTCAA
>CAYQUE010000319.1:0-1017 GCA_964420615.1 uncultured Alteromonadaceae bacterium
CGCCCTCGGTGTCACCGCGCAGCAGAGTTATGGGCTAGTCCATCGCATGCGTGAGAGAACTGAACGAAGCCTCGGCGCATATTGCGTCGCCAGGCGCGGCCGCAAAGAATGCGAGGAACTTGACCGCATTTTGCAGGGCTGGTCAGGTGATTTCACAGTGCTCCTGCGCAAGCGAGTGTCTCGACATATCGATGCGTGCAACACCTGCGAACGTTCACGTCGCCGATTCGCTCCGCTCGCGCTCGTGGGTGCAGCACCAGCGTTTGCTGCTCCGATTGGCTTGCGCTCGTCGATTCTCGAACAGGTGGCCTTGCTACACCCAGATGCGTCAGGCGGTTTCGGTGGAGAATCATCAACATCGACCAACTCATCAGCACAAGCCCAAACATCCACCACAGCTGGTCGCAATTCATCTTCCCAACCCTCATTCGGAGCTGCGGACCCATCGACTGGATTCCCGTTACTACAGGCAACTGGTCGACTTGGACGCCGCGTCGCGCTGTGGATGATGTCATCTGCTGCAGCAAGCGTTGTTGTGATCGGTGGTCTTGTTGTGCTCAACAATTCGGATTCAGAAGTGAGTGCACCAACACCAACGGTCGTTGCCGAGGCAATCGCCTCCGAAACCGATGGCGACAGCGGCGTGCCACCGACAACGGTCGAGGTCGCAGATGACGACGAGCCAGACGAGCCAGTCGTCATTGCGACCACCTCGACAACGCTGCAATCGACGACAACCATTCCATCGACAACCATTCCGCCGACGACGGTGCCTACCGTTGTGTCACCTATTGCCTCGGGTCCTGAAACCACCACAACGACAGTTGCTGCAACCACAACAACATCGTCAACAACCACAACAACTTCGTCGACAACCACGACAACGACGGTCGCTGCAACCACAACAACAACTGCACCACCCACAACGACCACCACAACGTCGACTACGACCACAACATCACCACCACCAAATCAAGCGCCAACTGGGACAGTGACCTCGCCAATGTGTATCCGTCA
>CAYQUE010000320.1:0-1007 GCA_964420615.1 uncultured Alteromonadaceae bacterium
GATAATTCTCGGTGGGCAGGTCAACTGGGTCATCGAGAATGTTGCCGTTCTCATCGACGAGGTTGCCATCTGCGTCAACCGAGCCTGCGAGCAAGCCAGCGAGACCGTCAACGCGTTCAACTTCAGCGACTCGATTGTTGGTTGCTCGGGTGAGACCGATTACTGCCGAGATCGCAACAACAATGGCCACCACCAGCATTGTTGGGATCGGTGATTTCAACAGCCATCGGGGCACGTCGTCACGATACTGCTCGGCCATCGACCGCTGTGGTCACAATGTATTTTTCTCAGGCGAGCGAGGTTGGTGCCTCATTGCATCGCAGTCGCAACGACACCAACTGGTTGGCCACCGGTGAATACCGCGCCAACAAACCACGTTCAATCTTCTGGCCGAAGATGGACCACATCCGCCGCATGAAAGCGGTGTGTCACCGCACATTCGTCGATGACTTCGAGGGCTCCATCGGCATTCACCTGAACCGCCCGACCAACGAGGCGTTCTCCTCCGGGAAGTTCTACTCTCACCCGACGACCAACTGTGTCAACGGACGTCCGATATCTCTCGTCAATCGACTCTGGCGCGAGCCCGAGAAGCCTGTCGAGAGCCTCCAGAATGCGCTCCAAGACCGCTGTCGCCTTGTGCTCTCTGCCAGTTTGCTCCAAGATCGAACATGCGCCTGCTGGCGCCCAGTTGACATTGCATCCGGTTCCGATGACCACTGACCCGTCTGCGGTCATCGTCGACAGCATTCCGGCAAGTTTGAGACTCTCGCCCCTGTGGCCGTTATCGGTTTCTGCGTTCACAATCACATCGTTAGGCCACTTCAGCGTTGCGTGTTCAACACCAAGTTCTTTCACCACTTCAACGACGGTGAGCGCAACTGCGTGCTGAAGGCGTTGTGGGTTGTCAATTGGCGACGTGAACAACACCGAGAACAGCAGATTGGATCCTGCTGGGGCCTCCCACCGACGGTCAAGACGTCCGCGGCCGGCGGTCTGGACGTCGG